>NZ_LFVY01000007.1 GCF_001050155.1 Nitratireductor soli | reverse complement strand
CATCTGTTAGGAGAAATCGCCCCACCAGACCAAAAGCGTGTGGTCTGACTTTTCGAAACGGATGGGTACCATCTGTTTCGGTCAGACCACTAGTGCAACGCTTCAATTGAAATGAAGGCTTCGCATTCATCTCAATTGAAGCAAAGTTGCCCTAGAATCAATAATTTAGTGGCCTGCTTGTCCTAATCCAAACCTATCGGTTTGGCTGGGGCAGGACACTAGGCCCGTTGCATATATTCAGGTGGATGGAGTGTCCGTCGTGCGTTCGGATGAACGCACAGCGCGTCAGACCTCTTCCTCGACGGCTTCGCCTTCGTCTTCATCCTCGAACGGTACGCCGGTCAGATTGGCTTCAATCTTGCTGAGAAGCCGCGTCAAGGCTCTCTGTTCTTTCTTGTCGAACCCCTTCAGCGCCAGTTTCTCCGTCTTTCGCACCGATTTCTCGATGGAGCGGATGGCATCCTCGCCAGTGCCGGTCAGATAGACGTAGGCCCTGCGGCCATCATCTCCGGAAACGCGCTTTTCGAGGAAGCCCTGGCTGGTCAGACGGTTGATGGTTTTTGTGATGGTTGGCGGGCGGACGCCCAGGAGGGTCGCAAGCTGGCTCGGTGTTTGTCCGTTCTCAAATGAAAGTGCTAACATGATCTTGTCCTGGCCGGCATAGAAGCCATGCGCCAAGAGCCGCTCGGCCAGAGCGGTGCGTGAAAGTCTGGCGGCCGACTGTAATAAACCTATCGTCGCGCCCCTGACAGCTTTGGCCATTCAAAACTCCCCTTTAGCCATCCTCAGCCATTAGATAGAACGTCCCCTGTGAATCAGAATAGCCGGGCCGCGCGTCTTTGCAACCTAAGATTGACCTTGCGCAGACAATTGATTACACGCTACGCTATTACTCTTGCGCTCCGTTTAGCTTCTCGAACCGTCAGGCGCATGGCAAGCGATGAGACCAGTGAACGCCTTCTCCCAATCCGCCAAAGCCATTGCCGTCCTGCCGCTCGGGGCCACCGAACAGCATGGCCCCCACCTGCCGGCGGACACGGATTGGATCATCGCCGAAGGCATTGCCGACAAAGCAAAAAAAGCGCTTCCGCCACACCTCGATATCCATTTCCTGCCGGTTGAGAAAGTCGGTTATTCCATCGAGCACACGGACTTTCCGCAGACGCTTTCGCGCCCTTTCGATGAAGCGGTGGAACGCTGGATCGGCATCGGCGAAGCGCAAGACAAAGCCGGAGTGCACAAATTCGTCATCCTCAACGCGCATGGCGGGAACGCATCGTTGATGACGATTGTGACAACTGAATTACGGGCCCGTTTCGGGATGCTTGCCGCGGCGACCAGTTGGACGCGATTCGGCTATCCCGCCGACCTCGTGTCCGAAGACGAGCGCGCGCTCGGCGTCCATGGCGGCTTCATCGAGACCTCCGTCATGCTGGCCCTGCGCCCCGACCTGGTGGCCATGGACAAGGCGGCAAATTTTGCATCCGCGCAGGAGCGGTTCCGTCGCGACTTCACCCATCTGCGCGCCTATGGGCCGCACGCTTTCGGCTGGATGATGAGCGACCTGTCGCCCCACGGCGTGGCCGGCAATGCCGCCGCCGCCAGCGCCGAGGCCGGCCGGCGCATCATCGATCACGCGGTCGCCGGATTCATCGAATTCCTGGTCGACGTCGACCGTTTCGACCTGGCGCATTTCGCGCGCTGAACCCCGTGCAATCCGCATCGTCTCCCCTTATATGAGGGTGAGCCAACCAAGCTTTGCGAGAAATCATGTCCGACGCGCAGACCGCCCCGATCGCAGAAACCGTGCCGCAGATTCCGGTGACGGTGCTGACCGGTTATCTCGGTTCCGGCAAGACCACCCTGTTGAACCGCATTCTCACGGAAGATCACGGCAAGCGCTACGCCGTCATCGTCAACGAGTTCGGCGAGATTGGCATCGACAACGATCTGATCGTCGAATCGGACGAAGAAATCTACGAGATGAACAATGGTTGCATCTGCTGCACGGTGCGCGGCGACCTGGTGCGCGTGGTGGAGGGCCTGATGCGCCGCCCCGGTCGCTTCGACGCCATCATCGTTGAGACCACCGGTCTCGCCGACCCGGCGCCGGTCGCGCAGACCTTCTTCATGGACGAAGATGTGCGCGCCAAGACCAAGCTCGATGCCGTCGTGGCGCTGGTCGACGCCAAGCATCTGCCGCTGAGGCTGAAGGATTCCGAAGAAGCCGAGGACCAGATCGCCTTCGCCGATGTGGTCATCCTCAACAAGACCGACCTGGTGACGCCCGAGGAACTGGCAGCGGTGGAAGCCACCATCCGCGCCATCAACCCGTCCGCGCGCATCCACCGCGCCGAGCGCGCCGGCGTGGCTTTGTCTGACGTGCTCGACCGCGGCGCTTTCGACCTGGCGCGCGCCCTCGACAACGATCCGCATTTCCTCGACCACGATCATCCCGATCATGTCTGCGGTCCCGATTGCGACCACGATCACGACCACCATCATCACGATCACCACGGTCATGATCATCACCACCACCATCACGGCGAAGTGTCGCCGATCCATGACGCCGGCGTAAAATCCATCTCGCTGCGCGGCGGCGAGATGGACCCGAAGAAATTCTTCCCGTGGATCGAGAAAACCACGCAGATGGATGGACCGAACATCCTGCGCCTGAAGGGCATCGTTGCCTTTCCCGACGATCCGGACCGTTTCGTCGTCCAGGGCATACACATGATTCTCGAAGGCGACCACCAGCGCGCCTGGAAGGCCGGCGAGAAACGCGAGACGCGTCTCGTCTTCATTGGTCGCGAACTGGATGCCGAGCGCCTGACCCGCACCTTCGAGGCCTGTCAGGCTTAGTCCACAACGCCAGGCGCCCCGTGGTTCGACAAGCTCACCATGAGCGCTACTGCAAGGTCTGCGTGCGGCAGCATTGTCACGCATGCCCGGTTCAACGGCCCTCATGGTGAGCTTGTCGAACCACGAGGGCGCTTGGCAACAACGCTGGCGGCCTGCTACAGCCCAGATACTTTCAGGAGCTTGCCGCATGCCTACAGTTGCGCCCCTCGACCTCGACGGTCACGCGATCGCCGTTGCCTGGTTGAACGATATCCCGCATTTCGCGTTGGCCGACGGCGTCGTCCACCGGCTCGACCACGGGCACAAATGGGTGGAAGTCCATGACGGGCTGCTGGCCGCCTGCCCCGATCTCGCCGAAACATCGCTGATCACCGGCGGCGAGGACGGCAAGGTGATGGCCTTGGCCGCTGACGGCACGGCCACGCAACTGGCCGAGATCGGCCGCAAATGGGTGACCAGCGTCGCCGCCGGTCCGCAGGGCGCCGTGGGCTTCGCCTCCGGCCGCATGGCCTATGTCCTTTTTGCCGATGGCAGGCTGCGCGAGTTCCAGCATCCGCGCTCCGCCGAAGGGTTGGCCTTCGCGCCAAAGGGCATGCGGCTGGCGGTTGCCCGCTACAATGGCGCGACGCTGCATTTCCCGGCCACCGAAGGCAAGCCGGTCGAGCTCGAATGGGCCGGCGCGCATATGGGCATCAGCTTTTCGCCGGACGGAAAATTCCTCGTCACGACGATGCAGGAGAATGCCCTGCATGGCTGGAAACTGGCCGACGGAAAGCACATGCGCATGGCCGGCTATCCGGCCAAGGTGAAGAGCTTCTCCTGGAGCGCCAGGGGCAAATGGCTCGCCACCTCCGGCGCGCCGGCAGCCATCGTCTGGCCGTTCCAGGCCAAGGACGGGCCCATGGGCAAGGCGCCGCTGGAGCTCGGCACGCGCGGCGACACCATGGTCACGCAGGTCTGCTGCCATCCCGCCGAGGACATCGCCGCCATCGGCTATGCCGACGGCATGGTGCTGGCCGCCCGCTTCGCCGACCAGAAGGAAGTGCTCCTGCGCCGCGCGGGCAAGGGCGCCATCACGGCGCTCGCCTGGGACAAGGAAGGCCGTCGTCTGGCCTTCGGCGCCGAAACCGGCGAATGCGGCGTGGTGGACATCGCCGGCTGATCGAGCATTGCTCCCGAACACTTGCGGGCTTCTTCGCTTCCGATAAGCTCTCCTTCTCAAGAGGGAGAGCCACCGCTTGCGTCCGCCGTCGACGGCACCAGCGCAGAATTGGCCGGTCATACATTACAACTGTCCCGAAAGACCTACCAGGAACTGCTTCGGCTGGCGCGACGACATGCCTATTCCAGCCATGAGGCCGACGACCTCCTGCATGAGGCGCTGATCGCATCACTCTCTGCGGGCAGGGAGCCAAGTGCGGCGAACCGCGCATGGTTCAACGGCGTCATGCGCAACATCAACGCCATGAACCTCAGAAGCCGAACGCGGCGTCGCAAGCGCGAGGCAGCGCTGCCCGCACCACAAGTGGCATCGGAAAAGCCCGATGCAGATCCGCACGCGCTGATCGGGCATTTGCCCCGCGCACTGGCCATCGTCGCGCTACTGGCGCTGTCGGGCCATACCCGGGCCGAAATTCGCCACCTGTTGCGCATTTCCGACGATGCGCTGCGCCAGCGCGTCGCGACCTTACGCAAGTCGCTCACGGGCCGATCGCCTGCGCCCAGCAATGAATGGAGCAGCGGGTTGTCGGGAAACCTGGCCTTCGGCTCGATCCGCAAATCCCTGCTGCCATTGACCCGCAAGGCGGACATCCTGCTCGCCAGCCACGACCCCGACGGGCACGTGCTGGCGATAAAAATTCGGCGTCCGCCTCACAAACCGGCGATCGGCGGCAACAGGTCATTGGAACACATCCACAACCCCTGAGGAACGAACATGCTTTCAACATCGCGCATCGGCAACATCTGCTTCTACGTCAACGACATCGATCGCACGGAGGCTTTCTATCGCGACGTCATCGGCCTACCCGTCCAGAGAATGGCGGCGGAGAAAGACGAAGGCGACTGGCTTCTAGCGTCAATCAAGAACAATGTGGACCTGATCTTCTTCAGGGCTGAGTGCCGTCCCGGCAACACGCCGATCATCGTTTTCGATTTGGCTGAGGGCGGCATCGATGACGTGGTCGAGGGCCTGGCGGAACAGGGTGCGACCATCGTGACACCCGTGAGTCACGCTCCCGGCGGCTGGTCGGCCGAGTTCGCCGATCCCGATGGCCACGTGGTGTCGGTCTATCAGAGTGCCGAAACGCCTCGGCGCAAGTGATGAGCGTTAAACCACGAGCATCGCTCTGAGGTCGTTGACATTCGTGCCGGTCGGTCCCGGCACGAACAGATCCCCCAGGGCGTCGAAAGCACCCCACGCATCGTGCGCGGCCAGCAGCGCCTGCGGATCATGGCCGGCAGCGCGCAGGCGTGCGATGCTCGTGTGATCGGCAAAGGCGCCGGCATTGTCCTCGGACCCGTCAATGCCGTCCGTGTCGGCGGCAAAGGCGGAGATGCCGCCGACGCCATCCACGCCCAGCGCCAGTGCCAGCAGGAACTCGCTGTTGCGTCCGCCCCGGCCGCCCTTGTGCCGAATGGTGACGGTGGTTTCTCCGCCCGACAGGATCACCACCGGCCTGGCGAACGGCCGGCCCCGCGCCGCCACCTCGCGGGCAATGGCGGCGTGGACGCCGCCCACCTCGCGCGCTTCGCCCTCGATGGCGTCAGACAGGATGACCGCCGGAACACCCTGTCGCTCGGCCGCCCGCGCCGTCGCTTCCAGCGACCGGGCCGCCGAGGCGATGACATGCACTTCATGGCCGGCAAAACGCGGATCAGTGGGTTTTGGCGCATCGGCCTCGGGCGTGGCAAGATGCGCCATCACCGCTTGCGGCAAGTCCATCCCATAGGTTCGGACGATGTCGAGCGCCTCCTGGCGCGTCGCCTCATTGGGCACGGTCGGCCCCGACGAAACCAGCGCCGGATCGTCGCCCGGAATGTCGGAAACGACAAGCGAGACGACCCGCGCCGGATGGGCAGCGGCCGCCAGGCGCCCGCCCTTGATGGCGGAGACATGCTTGCGCACGCTGTTCATGGCGGAGATCGGCGCGCCGGATGCAAGCAGCGCCTGGTTGACGGCGATTTCATCGGCAAGCGTCAGCCGGCCGGCCGGCGCCGGCAGCAGCGCCGAACCGCCGCCGCACATCAGCGCGATGACGAGATCGTTGGCGGTCAGTCCCCCGACAGCCTTCAGAAGGCGGTCCGCGCCGGTACGACCAGCCTCATCAGGCACGGCGTGCGCCGCCTCGATCACCTCGATCCATCGCGTCGGCGCACCGTAGCCGTAACGCGTTACGACAACGCCCTCGAGCGGACCGCTCCAGGCCACTTCCAGCGCCTGCGCCATCTGCGCAGCCCCCTTGCCGGCACCGATGACGATGGTGCGTCCCTTCGGCCTGGCAGGCAGGAAATTACCGATGATTGTCCGGGGATCGGCGGCGGCAATCGCCGCATCGAACAGGCTGCGGAAGAATGCATGCGTGTCGAATTGCCCGTTCACCCGTGTTCCCCCTGCAGAATCTTGCGATCAGGTGGTTTCACCCGACGTCTGCATTAATACGGAACAACAACGAGTCTACAATCCGCTCTTGACCGCCTCCCCCGCCACATAGGTTTCCACCACGGCGCGGTCGTCGCCGAGCGTCTGCAGCACGAAAAGCTCCTCGGCGAGACTTTGTACCCGCTCCATGCGCAGCGCCATGGCCGGTGTCGCCCGCGCATCGAGCACGACCAGATCGGCGTCCGTGCCGGCTTCCAGCGTGCCGATTCGCCCGGCCAGCGACAGCGCCTCCGCATTGCCCCGCGTGATCTGCCAGAAGGAGGCGAGCGGGTTGAGCTTCTCGCCATTCAGCGCGATGACCTTGTAGCCCTCGTCCATGGTCTTCAGCATGGAATAGCTGGTGCCGCCGCCGACATCCGTCGCCGTGGCGATGCGCAGGGGCTTGTCGCGCTTTCTGTAGCGCTGATAGTCGAACAGGCCGGAGCCGAGGAACAGGTTCGACGTCGGGCAGAAGACCGCGACCGAGCCGCTGTCGGACAGGGCATCGGCCTCGCGCTCCGACAGATGAATGGAATGGCCAAGCAGCGCCTTCGGCCCCAGGAGACCGTAGTGCTCGTAGATGCCGGTATAGTCCGGCGCGTCCGGATAAAGCTCTCTCGTGAAGGCGATCTCGTCGTGGTTTTCCGACAAATGCGTCTGCATGTGCAGATCGGGAAATTCGCGCATCAGCGCGCCGGCCATCTCCATCTGCTCGGGCGTCGAGGTGATGGCGAAGCGCGGCGTGACCGCATAGTGAAGCCGGCCCTTGCCGTGCCATTCGCCGATCAATGCCTTGCTGTCGTCATAGGAGGATTGCGGCGTGTCGGTCAGCCCCTCCGGCGCGTTGCGATCCATCATCACCTTGCCGGCGACGACGCACATCCTGCGGCTGTGGGCCTCGGCAAAAAACGCCTCCGCGCTCTCCTTGTGCACCGAGCAATAGGCGGCAACCGTGGTGGTGCCGTTGCGCAGCAATTCGTTGAGGAACAGGCGGGCGACGCGCCGCCCATGCTGCGTATCGCGGAAATTCGTCTCTTCGGGAAAGGTGTAGTTGTTGAGCCAGTCGAGCAGTTCGGCGCCGTAGCTGGCAATCACCTGCATCTGCGGGAAATGCGCATGCGCGTCGATGAAGCCCGGCAGGATGAGATGCGGGCGGTGGTCGATGGTTTCATGTCCGGGCGCGGCGCGTTGCGACAGATCGGCAAAGCCGCCGGAGGCGATGATGAGGCCGTCCTCGATCAGCACCGCACCATCTTCCGCGTAGGAGTAGGCGGCGTGGTCGTCGAGGCTCGTCGGCTCGGCATGGAAGGTCAGCAGGCGTCCGCGGATCAGTGTCTGGGCCATCGGCTAGCGGGCCTCCTCGAACCAGGTGACAATCAGGCGGCGCTCGCCCTCGGTTATGCCCGATACATTGCCCGGCGGCATGGCATGGCTGCGGCCCGCCTGCAGGTAGACTTCGCGCGCCTGCCTGGCGATGGCGGCATCGCTGTCGAGGAAAACATCCTTCGGCGCGGCATGGATGCCGTCATAACCGGGCTCGGCCGCATGGCACATGGCGCAGCGCCCCATCACCGCGTCGCGAACGGCGGGAAAATGCGTCGAGGCAACGAAACGCTCGCCCGCCGCCGACAGCCTTTCCTCGCCCGTCAGCACCTTCGGCACGGTCGACAGCCACATGATGACGATGAACAGGACGCCGGCCAGCCCCCAGGTCCAGTGCGGCGTGCCCTTGCGCGCATGCACCGTGTTGAAATAGTGCCGGATCAGCACGCCGATGATGAAGATGACCGAGGCGATGACCCAGTTGAACCGGGTGCCGAAAGCCAGCGGATAGTGGTTCGACAGCATCAGGAAAAGCACCGGCAGCGTCAGGTAGTTGTTGTGCAGCGAGCGCTGCTTGGCCTGCATGCCGAGCTTCGGATCGGGCGTCTTGCCGGCCTTCAGATCGGCCACGACGATCGTCTGGTTGGGGATGATGATCAGGAACACATTCGCCGTCATGATGGTGGCGGTGAAGACACCCAGATGCAGGAACGCCGCCCGTCCGGTGAACAATTGTGTGTAACCCCAGCTCATCACGACCAGGATCACATAAAGCAGAAGCATCAGCCCCGTATCGCTCTTGCCGATCGGCGATTTGCACAGAAGGTCGTACAGCACCCAGCCGAGGCCGATTGAGGCAAGCGAGATCAGGATCGCCACCGGCGCCGAAACGTCGAGCACGTTGCGATCGATCAGAAAGAGGTCGGCGCCCGCATAATAGACGATGGCCATCAGCGCAAATCCCGAAAGCCAGGTGGCGTAGGATTCCCATTTGAACCAGGTCAGATGCTCCGGCATCGACGCCGGCGCCACCATGTATTTCTGGATGTGGTAGAAGCCGCCGCCGTGCACCTGCCATTCCTCGCCGGAAACGCCGTGCGGCAGGCCGGGCCGCTTGGTCAGCCCCAGATCCAGCGCGATGAAATAGAAGGACGAGCCGATCCACGCGATGGCCGTCACCACGTGCAGCCAGCGCACGCCGAAGGCCAGCCAGTCCCACAAAACCGCAAAATCGTTCATGCCCGTTCCTCATCTAGAGCGCCATGCGTCCGTTCGGACGCATAAAGGACGCTCTATCTGCTTGTTTTCCGCATTTATGCGGACGTCAGGTGAAACCACCTGACTGCAAAATGCTCTACTCAAGGCCCAAACTTACGGACTCCCGTATAAACAGAAAGGAGGGATAAGCACGATGACTTTCAAATTTTTTTGGAAAATAATGCGGTCGAACATTTTTTGATCCCGCCGGAATCATGCATGGCCTATCTGGACAACATCGCTGTTTTCGTTCGCGTCGTGGAGCTCGGCAACCTGTCGTCGGCCGGACGCGACATGCGCTTGTCGCCGGCCGTTGCCTCAAACCGGGTGAAGGAGCTGGAGCGGCATCTGGGCGTCCGCCTGTTCAACCGCACCACGCGGCAATTGACCCCCACCGAACAGGGACGGGCCTTCTACGAGGGCGCGCGCAAGGTTCTGGAAGCGGTGCAGGAGGCCGAGGCCTCGGTCGCCGCCCTTTCGGGCCATCCGCGCGGCATCATCCGTGTCACCGCACCGCTCGGCATCGGCAAGCGGCTGATCGCCAGCGGCATTCCCGAGTTCCGCGACAAATATCCGGAGATCGAAGTGCGCCTGCGCCTGTCCGACCATGAGGTCGACATGATGCGCGAGGGCATCGACGTCGCCTTCAAGCTCGGCATCCTGGAGAACTCCAGCTTCCGCATGCGCGGCATCATGGATTGCCAGCGCGTGCTGGCCGCCGCGCCCGACTATCTGGCCCGCCGCGGCGAGCCGGTCAGCCCGCAGCAACTGGTCGATGGCGAATATGATTGCCTGATGCTGCGCTTTCCCGGCGCCCGCGAGCATTTCTGGACGCTGCAGACCGCAGACGGTCCGCAGAAATTCGAGGTCGGCGGGCCTTATGATTCGGACGATGGCGATGTCATCACCGATTGGGCCCTGGCCGGCCACGGCATCGTCAACAAGCCGCTCTTCGAGATCGAACCCTATCTGCGCGACGGCCGGTTGAAGGTGATCCTGCCGCAAACGCCGCCTGTGCCGGTGCGGCTCGCCGCCCTCTACCCGCACAAGAAATTCCAGGATCCCAAGGTCCGCCTGCTGGTCGATTTCATGACCGCGCGCTGCCAGCGCATGATCGGCGATATCCTGGCGCAGGATTGATCAGGAGGCGCGCAGGCTTTCCAAGCCGCGCTGCAGCAATTCGCGCATCATCCGCTGATAGGGAATACCACGCTTCTTCGCTTCCGCCTTCACCGCCTCGAGCTGACTCTCGGGCATGCGCATGTTCACCCGCGCAGCCTTGCTCTCGAACTCGAAACCCGCCGGCTTGAACTGCGAGAAATCGAGATCTGACAGATCCTGATCCAGAAAGGCTTCGACGTCCTCGTCGGTCTTTAGTTTAGGAACCTTGCGCTTCATATCGCTGCGCCTCCTTTGCATGCATATAGCGCGCCGTGATCGGACAAACGACGATCCTGCCGCCGACATTCCGGAATGTGACGCCCACAAACATGGGCCGCCCATCCTCATTCCGCCCGACAGCGATGAAACAGTCCTCATTGTGTGAGTGTTTCGGGTCCGGAGCGAAGCGGGAACCGTGTCTCAGAAGAAACTCGATTTCAGCCTTGCTTACCCCGTGCTTGGCGCATTTGGGCCGGTTGCCGGTGTCCCATTCAACGCCCGCGATGTTCATGGGAAATATATGTACATTTGTATGTACATTGTCAATGGGTACGCGCCAGCGCCACCATCACTTCCGCCGCAGCCATGGCGGCGATCACCGCAGGGCGCTTGTCGCGCACGCCATTGCCGCCGATAGGCGAGACCAGCCGGGCAAACGCGGCCCCGTCCCCGCCATTCTTCAGATACCAGCTCTTGAACGTGGCGCGTTTGGTCTTCGAGCCGATCATGCCGACATAGGCGGCGTCCCGGCGTCCGAGCGCCTCGGCGACGATCAGAAAATCCAGCGCGTGGTCATGGGTAAGGACGACGAAGGCCGAGCCCGGCGGCGCCACGCGCACGGCCTCCTCGGGCAGCGCGGTCAGCCGGGTTTCGACACCCTCGGGAAAATCCGCCAAGGCGTCCGCGCGGGTCTCCACCACGACTACCCGCACCGGCAGCAACACCAGCGCCGAAGCCAGCGCGTGTCCCACATGGCCGCCGCCGAACAGGACGACCTGCGGCCGTGCCAGATCGTCTCGTTCTGCCTGAAGCAGCAGCGCCGCCCGCTTTTGCTCGTCGACGACGCGCAACTCCAGCCCGACCCGACCGCCGCAGCATTGGCCGATCTCGGGACCAAGCGGCACGTCCAGCGCCCCATCGGCAATATTCCGGTCGATCAGTTCGCGTGCCTTGTCGATGGCCAGAAACTCGAGCTGCCCGCCACCGATCGTGCCGAAGATCGCCAAGGGCGAGACCAGCATCCAGGCCCCTTCTTCACGCGGCGTCGATCCCTTCGCCTCGCGCACCGCGACCAGCGCCACAGCGGGCGCTGCGTCGAGAAAGCGTTTCAGGCGGTCAGCGGTCGTGGTCATGGCTCAAGCAGAGACAGTGTCACGTGCGACCGGCCGCCATCCCGGCCCGCATGCGCTCCACCGCCATCAGCACGCGCTCGGGCGTCGCCGGCGTGTCGAGGCGCGGGCAGGCCTTGTGTTCAGCGACGCTCGCCACAGCGTCGGAAAGCGCGTGCAGCACCGACATGCCGAGCATCAGCGGCGGCTCGCCCACCGCCTTTGAGCGATGGACCGTGGGTTCGGTGTTTTCGGCCCAATCGGCCAGTGTCACGTTGAAGATCTTCGGCCGGTCCGAGGCGAGCGGGATCTTGTAGGTCGACGGCGCGTGGGTGGCGAGGCGACCCTTGCCGTCCCAGACCAGCTCCTCCGTGGTCAGCCAGCCCATGCCCTGGATGAAGCCGCCTTCGATCTGGCCGATATCGATGGCGCGGTTCAGCGAACGGCCCGTCTCGTGCAGAATATCGACGCGCTCCACCATGTACTCGCCGGTCAGCGTGTCCACCGAGACCTCGGCGCAGGCCGCCCCATAGGCGAAGTAATAGAACGGACGGCCCTGCCCCTTGTCGCGATCCCAATGGATCTTCGGTGTCTTGTAGAAGCCGGCGGCCGAAAGCTGCACACGCGCCATATAGGCTTTCCTGATCAGTTCGGCGAAGGGGATTTCCTGGTTGCCGACCCGCACCCGACCGGGGAGGAAGACGATCTGGTCCTTCGGCACCTCAAAGTGCTCGGCGGCGAAATCGACGAGCCGCGACTTGATCTGCCGCGCCCCGTTCTGTGCTGCCATCCCGTTCAGATCGGACCCCGAAGACGCCGCGGTGGCCGAGGTGTTGGGCACCTTGCCCGTTGTGGTGGCGGTGATCTTCACCTGATCGATGTCGATCTGGAACTCCTCGGCCACCACCTGGGCGACCTTCACATAGAGCCCCTGCCCCATTTCCGTGCCGCCATGGTTCAGGTGCACGGACCCGTCCGTATAGACATGCACGAGGGCACCGGCCTGGTTGAAATGCGTCGCGGTAAACGAGATTCCGAACTTCACCGGCGTCAGCGCCAGCCCCCGCTTGACGATGGCGCTGTTGGCGTTGAACGCATCGATCTCGCGCCGACGCCTGGCATAGGCGGCACTTTCCTCGAGTTCGGCCACCACGCGCCCGGCCACATTGTCCTCGACCGTCTGGTGATACGGTGTGACGTTGCGCGTTTCGGTGCCGTAGAAGTTCCGCTTGCGGATTTCCAGCGGGTCCTTGCCAAGCGCGAGGGCCACTTCGTCGATGATCCGTTCGGCGCCGACCATGCCCTGCGGCCCGCCGAAGCCGCGAAACGCGGTGTTCGACACGGTGTTGGTGTAGAGCGGAACGGAAGTCGCCTGCACGGCAGGGTAGAAGTACGCGTTGTCGCAGTGAAACAGTGCCCGATCCGTCACCGGACCGGAAAGATCGGCGGAAAACCCGCAGCGCGCCGCATAGGTGAAATCGACGCCGAGAATGTTCCCGTCATCGTCGAACCCCACCTCGTAATCGATGAGGAAATCGTGCCGCTTGCCGGTCGCCGTCATGTCGTCGTCGCGGTCCGGGCGGATCTTCACCGGCCGGTTGAGCCGCTTGGCGGCGATGGCCGCGATCGCCGCAAACTGATTGCCCTGCGTTTCCTTGCCGCCGAACCCGCCGCCCATGCGCCGCACCTCGACGGTGACCGCATGCGAGGCGACACCCAGCGCGTGGGCCACCATGTGTTGCACCTCGCTCGGATGCTGGGTCGACGAATAGACGGTCACGTCGCTGTCTTCGCCGGGGATGGCGAAGGCGATCTGCCCCTCAAGGTAGAAATGATCCTGCCCGCCGACGCGCATCTGCGCCTTGATGCGGCGCGGTGCGGCGGCAATCGCCTCCGCCGCATTGCCCCGCTTCAAGGTCAGCGGCTTGGTCACCAGCTTGCCGGAGGGACCCGCGTCAGCCAAGTCGATCAGAGCCGGCTCCTCGGCATAATCGACCTTTGCCAGGCGGCAGGCGCGCCGCGCCGCCTCGCGCGTCTCGGCGATCACCGCGAAGATCGGCTGGCCGAAGAACTGCACCTTGCCTTCCGCCAGGACCGGTTCGTCATGCAGGCCGGCCGGGCTGATGTCGTTCACCCCCGGCACGTCGCTGCCCGTCAGCACGTCGATCACGCCAGGCGCGGCGCGCACCGCCGAAAGGTCCATCGAGCGGATCGTCGCATGGGCCACCTGCGCCAGGCCAAGGCAGGCGTGCAGCGTGCCGGCCGGCTCCCCCATGTCGTCGATGTAGACGGCCTCGCCGGTCACATGCTTGTGGGCGGAATCATGTTTCTGGTCGGTGGCGACACCGCCGGCGATTTTCGCTTTCGCGAGATCCAGAGCTTCGTGTTTGGTCATCGTCACGCAGCCTCGTATCGGGAAACCTGCAGGGGCACATGGCCTTCGACGCCCTCCAGGAAAAACCGCCTGAGAAGGTTCTTCGCCGCCAGCATGCGATAATCGGCCGTGGCGCGCGCATCGCTGATCGGTGTGAAATCCGTCTCGAACGCGGCGAGCGCCTGTTCAATGGTTTCAAGCGTCCACGCCTGACCGACGAGCGCCGCCTCGACTGCTTTCGGCCGCTTCGGCGTCGCTGCCATGCCGCCATAGGCGATGCGCGCGCCGGTCACCACGCCATCGGCAATGGCGATGTTGAAGGCGCCGAGCACCGCCGTGATGTCCTCGTCGCGCCGCTTGGAGATTTTCCAGACGGCAAAGCGCGTCGCCCTGTCGGGCACCGGTACATGCACCGCCTCGACGAATTCGCCGGCCGCGCGATCCTGCTTGCCGTAATCGATGAAGAAGTCCTCGAGCGGCATGGTCCGCCGCACAGTGCCCTTGCGCAGGGTGAGCGTCGCACCGAGTGCGATCAGCGGCGGCGGCGTGTCGCCGATGGGCGAGCCATTGGCGATGTTGCCGCCGACCGTCCCCATATTGCGCACCTGTTCGCCGCCGATGCGGTCGATCAGGGCGCCGAGCGGCGGAATCCGCGCCGACAGATGCCCGAACGCCTCCGTATAGCTAACGCCGGCGCCGATGTTGATGACGCCGTTCTCTTCGCTGATGGCATGCAGCGCGTCCAGGCCGCCGATGAAGACGGCCGGGGCGATATCGCGCATGAATTTCGTCACCCACAGGCCGACATCCGTCGCGCCTGCGACGATGGTCGCTTGCGGCTCTACTTCGAGAACCATTGCCAGATCGTCGGCGCTGGCCGGCACCACCAGCCGCTCCCGGCCCGTGCCGATCTCGACCCGCGCGCCATCCTTCATGGCTGCGAGGCTGGCGATCACCGCGTCGCGCTCGGCGGCCAGCGGGTCGGCCGACGCATCGCCATAGGACGAAATGGCGCGCGCCGCCCGCACGATTGGCTCATAGCCCGTGCAGCGGCAGAGATTGCCTTGCAAGGCCTTCTCGATCGCCTGGTCCGATGGCTGCGCATCGCGCATCCACAATGCGTAGAGCGACATGACGAAGCCCGGCGTGCAGAAGCCGCATTGCGAGCCGTGATGATCGACCAGCGCCTGCTGCACCGGATGCAGGCCGCCATCCGCGCGCTTCAGATGCTCGACCGTCACCACATGACAGCCGTCGAGCGAACCGAGGAAGCGAATGCAGGCGTTGACGCTTTCATAGGCGAGCCTGCCGTCCTGGAGCCGGCCGACCAGCACCGTGCAGGCGCCGCAATCGCCTTCCGCGCATCCTTCCTTCGTGCCGATCAGGCGGCGCTTGATGCGCAGGAAATCGAGCAGGGTCTCGTCGGGCCGCACATCGGCGAGCGCCACCGCCTGGCCGTTCAGCAAGAAGCGCAGTTCGTTGCGTGTTTTCATCAGCTTCCCCTATAGGTGGAGTAACCGTAGGGCGAGACAAGCAGCGGCACGTGGTAATGCACGTTTTCGGCCATGCCGAAGCGGATCGGGATACGGTCGAGAAAAGCGGGCTGCGGGAGAGGCGTGCCCTGGGCCGCCAGATATGCGCCGGCTTCGAAAACCAGTTCGTACGCGCCGGTGGCGAAGTCAGCGCCCTGCAGCAGCGGCGCATCGCAGCGCCCGTCGTCATTGGTGGTGACTGTCTTCAGCAGCGTCCGCTCCTCGCCGGCGATCCGGTAAAGGGCGATCTTCATCCCTGCCGCCGGTTTTCCGCTGGCGGTGTCCAGCACATGGGTCGTCAAGCGGCCCTCACCCACATTGCTCATGCGGTCTCCCTACCTATCCGCTGAAAGTGGCCTGATTGTGCGGCAAATCCTTTGCGAGCATAAGGGGCGTGGTGGCTGCGGGACAACAAAAGACTTTCAAAATTTTCGGGAAAGTTCCAAGCCTATTCCTTCGACTATCCTTGGCAATAACGATCAACGGAAGCACGCAGTGACCCGCTATTTGCGCAACATGTCCGGCTATGGAGCCACCCCGCCCGATCCGAAATGGCCCGGCGGCGCGCGCATCGCCGTGCAGTTCGTCGTCAATTACGAGGAAGGCGGCGAGAACTGCGTCCTGCATGGCGACGAGGCCTCTGAAGCGTTTCTCTCGGAAGTGGTCGGCGCCGCGCCCTGGGTCGGCATGCGCCATTGGAACATGGAATCGATCTATGAGTACGGCGCGCGTGCCGGCTTCTGGCGGCTTCACCGCATGTTCACCGCCGCCCAGGTGCCCGTCACCGTGTTCGGCGTCGCCACGGCGCTGGCCCGCAGCCCCGACCAGGTGGCGGCGATGCAGGGAGCCGGTTGGGAGATCGCCTCGCACGGACTGAAATGGATCGACCACCGCAACCATGCGGAGGAAGACGAGCGCCGCGATCTCCTGGAGGCAATCCGCCTGCACACGGAGGTGACCGGCGAGCGCCCGCGCGGGCTCTATCTCGGACGGACATCGGTCAACTCGGTCAAGCTCGCCATCGCGGAAGGCGGTTTCGACTGGATTTCCGACACCTATGACGACGATTTGCCCTATTGGCTCGACCATGACGGCCAGGGCCATGCAACGCAATCGCAGCTCGTCATCCCCTACACGCTGGACGCCAACGACATGCGCTTCGCAACGCCGCAGGGTTTCAATTCCGGCGACCAGTTCTTCACCTATCTGAAGGACGCTTTCGACACGCTCTATGCCGAGGGCGCCGCAGGCCGCCCGGCGATGATGAGCATCGGCCTGCATTGCCGCCTGATCGGTCGCCCCGGCCGCGCCGCGTCGCTGCAGCGCTTCATCGACTATGTGCAAGGCCACGGCCGAGTATGGCTCGCCACGCGCGGCGAGATCGCCCGGCATTGGGCGAAGCATCATCCCTATGCCCCTCCGGCGCTGCGCCCGAGCCGCATGGCGCAACCCGAGTTCATCGAGCGCTTCGGCGGTATTTTCGAGCACTCGCCATGGATCGCCGAGCGCGCCACGAAGCTGGAACTCGGCGCAGCGCATGACACCGCCGGCGGGCTCGCCAATGCGCTGGCCCGCGTCTTCCGCTCGGCAAGCGAAGATGAACGCCTTGGCGTTCTGACCGCTCACCCCGATCTTGCCGGCAAGCTGGCGGCGGCGAAGCGGCTGACGGCGGAATCGACGAAGGAACAGGCCGCCGCCGGGCTCGATGCCCTGACCGACGCCGAGCGCGCGCGCTTCACCGCGCTGAACACGGCTTACGTCGAGAAATTCGGCTTTCCCTTCATCATTGCCGTCAAGGACAACACGAAGGAAAGCATCCTCAAAGCGTTCGAGACGCGCATCGCAAATAGCCGCGCGGAGGAATTCGCCACCGCCTGCAAGCAGGTGGAGCGCATCGCCTATCTGCGCCTGAAGAACATTTTGCCTATATGACACAGGACCGCCCGATGAACGCCCGCACCTATTATGCGCCGCATGGCGGCCATCCTCCGCAGACGCAGCTGATGACCGACCGCGCGGCCTTCACCGAAGCCTATGCGCTGATGCCGAAGGGCGTCATGCAGGACATCGTCACCAGCGTCCTGCCGTTCTGGGACAAGACGCGCTGCTGGGTGATCGCCCGCCCGCTGTCGGGCTTCGCCGAGACCTTTTCGCAATACATCATGGAAGTGCTGCCCGGCGGCGGCAGCGACACGCCCGAGCCGGACGCCGGCGCCGAAGGCGTGCTGTTCGTCGTCGAGGGCGAATTGACCGTCGAACTCGGCGGCAAGGCACATCTTCTGACGCCGGGCGGATACGCCTTTCTGCCGCCGGACAGCGGCTGGAAGACCCGCAATGTCGGCGATGTGCCGGCGCGCTTCCACTGGATCCGCAAGGCCTACGAGGCCGTACCCGGCCTCGACGCGCCCAGCGCAATCTTCCTCAACGAGGCGGACGTGGCCCCCGCGCCCATGCCGGGCACCGAGGGCAAATGGGCGACCACCCGTTTCGTCGATCCGGACGATGTGCGCCACGACATGCATGTGACCATCGTCACGCTGGAGCCGGGCGCGGTCATTCCCTTTGCCGAGACCCACGTCATGGAGCATGGCCTCTACGTTCTGGAAGGCAAGGCGGTCTACCGGCTCAACCAGGACTGGGTCGAGGTGGAGGCCGGCGATTTCATGTGGCTGCGCGCCTTCTGCCCGCAGGCTTGCTATGCGGGCGGGCCGGGCAAATTCCGCTACCTGCTCTACAAGGACGTCAACCGGCACGCCAAGCTCGGCGGGGTGTTTGCGCGATGAGGACGCTCACGGCAAAGCCCCTGACCCGCGAAGCCTTCGCGTCCTTCGGCGATGTGATCGAGGCGGAGGGCGCCGAGAGTTTCCTCATCAACAACGGCAATTGCCGGCGCTTCCATGATCTGGCGAAGGTCGAGGCGACCGGCGACAACGCCCGGGTTCTCATCAGCCTGCTGCGCGCAAAACCCTATGCCGAGCCGGTGGCATTGACCATGGTCGAGCGCCATCCGCTCGGCAGCCAGGCTTTCATTCCCCTTTCGCCGGCGCCGTTCCTGGTCGTCGTCTGCCCGGATGACAATGGCGTGCCCGGCGCGCCGCATGTTTTCCTCACCCGGCCCGGCCAGGGCGTCAACTATGCACGGGGAACATGGCATGGCGTGCTGACGCCGCTTGGCGCGGAACAGGATTTCGCCGTCGTGGACCGGGGCGGCGACGGCAACAATCTCGAGGAATTCTTCTTTCCGTCGCCCTATCAAATCGCGTTGCCGGAGCGGCCATGAGCGTTTCCGGCGGAGAATTGCTCAACCGCCTGTTCGATGTGATCGAACAGGATGTCCTGCCTCTCACCAAGGCCGGTGTCGAACGGGGCAACAAGCTGTTCGGCGCCGCAATCCTGCGCAAGAGCGACCTGTCGCTGGTGCTCGCCGAAACCAACAACGAGCTGGAGAACCCTCTCTGGCATGGCGAGGTTCACGCCTTGAAGCGGTTCTACGAACTGCCGAAATGCGACCGTCCCAACACGAAAGACTGCATCTTCCTGTCGACGCACGAGCCCTGCTCGCTATGCCTGTCGGCCATCACCTGGACCGGCTTCGACAATTTCCACTATCTGTTCAGCCACGAGGATTCGCGCGACAGCTTCGCCATCCCGCACGATCTGAAGATTCTCAAGGAGGTCTTCACCCTCGATCCCGGCGGCTACAACGCACAAAACGCCTTCTGGAAAAGCTATGCGCTGCCGGCGCTGGCAGCGGCGCTGCCGGAAGCCGGCAGACAGAAGGCCGAGGCGCGCATCGGCCGCCTGGCGCAGGCTTATGCGGCGCTGTCCGAGGCCTATCAGCAGGCCAAGGCGGACAACGACATCCCGCTCAACTGAAGGCCGGCGGCTTTCGCTGCCTCGCCTCCCCTCCGCCGATCCTGCTAAACCCGCTCCATCGCCAGCGCGATGCCCTGGCCGACGCCAATGCACATGGTTGCCAACGCCAGCTTGCCGCCGCGTTCGTGCAGCTCCAGCGCCGCCGTGCCGCAAATGCGCGCGCCGGACATGCCGAGCGGATGGCCGAGCGCGATGGCGCCGCCATTCGGGTTCACATGGGGAGCGGCCGGGTCGATGCCCAGATCGCGCAACACGGCTATGCCTTGCGAGGCAAACGCCTCGTTCAGCTCGATGACGTCGAAATCCGTAGGCTTGAGGCCAAGCCGGGCGCACAGTTTCTTCGTTGCCGGCGCCGGCCCGATGCCCATGATGCGCGGCGGCACGCCCGCGGTTGCACCGCCAAGAATGCGGGCGATCGGCGTCAGCCCGTATTTCTTCGCCGCAGCCTCCGAAGCGATGATCAGCGCCGCCGCACCGTCATTGACGCCGGAGGCGTTGCCCGCCGTCACCGAACCGCCCTCGCGGAAGGGCGTCGGCAGCTTGCCGAGCTTCTCCACCGTGGTGCCGGGACGCGGATGCTCGTCCCTGTCGACCACCACCGGATCGCCCTTGCGCTGTGGAATGGTGACCGGGATGATCTCTTTCGCCAGACGGCCATTCTCCTGCGCGGCAACCGCCTTGTCCTGGCTGCGCACGGCGAAAACATCCTGGTCGGCGCGGCTGACGGAAAACTCCTCAGCCACGTTCTCGCCGGTCTCCGGCATGGAATCGATGCCGTACTGCTTCTTCAGCACCTTGTTGACGAAGCGCCAGCCGATCGTCGTGTCGTAGATCTCGGCATTGCGCGAAAACGCGGTGTCGGCCTTCGGCATGACGAAGGGCGCACGGCTCATGGATTCGACGCCGCCGGCAATCATGATCTCTGCCTCGCCCGCCTTGATGGCGCGCGCGGCAATCGTGATCGCATCCATGCCCGAGCCGCATAGGCGGTTGACCGTCGAGCCCGGCACATCGACGGGAAGGCCGGCCAGCAGCACGGCCATGCGCGCCACGTTGCGGTTGTCCTCGCCCGCCTGGTTGGCGCAACCATAAAACACGTCGTCGATGGCCGCCCAATCCACATTGGGGTTGCGCTCCATCAGCGTCTTGATCGGGACTGCCGCCAGATCGTCGGCCCTCACGGAGGACAGGACGCCGCCGAAACGGCCGATGGGCGTGCGGATGTAATCGCAGATGAAGGCTTCAGCCATGATGCGTGGTTCTCCAGTTCATGCGCCCTTATGAGCCGCTTCCGTGCGCGCTTTCAAGTCGCGCAGTGTCGCAAGCTCCAGTTCGCTGGGCGGCGGGGTCTCTTCAAGGGTCTCGGCGAACTTCACCGTCCAGCCGCAGGTCTCCTGCACCATCTCGCGGGTAACGCCCGGGTGCAGGGACACCACCGTGAATTCCCTGGTCGCAGGATCCGGTTTCCAGATGGCCAGGTCGGTGATGAGCAGGGTCGGCCCCTTGGTGTCGATGCCAAGCCGCTGTCGGTGATCGCCACCCTCGCCATGGCCGAAGGAGGTGTAGAAGTCGATCTTCTCGACCATCGACCGCTTCGACTGGGCAAGCGTGATGTAGACTTCCTGCGAGGACGAGGCGATCTCCGGCGCACCGCCGCCACCGGGCAGCCGCACCTTCGGATGATCGTAATCGCCGACGACGGTCGTGTTGATGTTGCCGAACCTGTCGAGTTGGGCAGCCCCCAGGAAGCCGATCGTGATGCGCCCGCCCTGCAGCCAGTAGCGGAACATCTCCGGCACAGGTACGGTGGTCAGCGCCGTATCGCACAACTCGCCGTCACCGATGGACAAGGGCAGCACGTCGGGCGCCGTACCGATGGTGCCGGATTCGTAGATCAGCGTGATATCGGGCGCATGGGTCAGCCGGGCGATGTTGCAGGCGGCGGAGGGAGCGCCGATACCGACGAAACACACATCCTCGCTCTTCAAGGCACGCGAGGCGGCGACGGTCATCATCTCGTTCGGGGTGAAATCCGACTTGCTCATCGTGCCAACCTCAGTTTCTCGACGCGTTTGGCGAAATCGTCAGGCGCGGCCTGCAGCACATTCTCGTCCATCCAGGCGCGAAACACCTCGCGGTCGGCGGCGATCTTGTCCCATTCCAGGTATTCCGCGTTGTCGCGTGCGTAATAGCCATGCGTGTAGGATGGATGCGCACCGCCCGGCACCACGGCGATGGCGGTCACCGTCCAGTGCGGCAGGATGCAGAGATTGGGGTGCAAATCGTCGAAATCGTCGACCAACTCCTCCACCGTCACCACGGCGCGGCGGGCGGCGAGTGCGGCCTCCTTCTGCACGCCGACAATGCCCTCGATCAGCACATTGCCTTGCAAATCGGCCTTCTGGGCATGGATGAAGCTGACATCGGGCCTGAGCGCCGGCACGGCGGCCAATTCTTCGCCGGTGAACGGGCACGCGATGCTCTTGATGTTCGGATTGACCTTGGCCAGCTCGGCGCCGCGATAGCCGCGGAAGATCGCGCAGGGCAGCCCCGCCGCGCCGGCTTCATAAGCGTTGGCCATGGCGGCGTGCGAATGCTCCTCGATCTCGACGCTGCGCGGAAACCCGTTCTCCACCGCATCGCGCAGGCGGCGCAGAAGGCCGACGCCGGGATTGCCCGCATAGGAAAAGACCAGCTTCTTCGCCATGCCCATGCCGATCATCTGGTCATAGACCACGTCCGGCGTCATGCGGATCAGCGTCAGGTCGGCAAACTCCTGGCGGATCGCCTCATGCGCGGCGGCTGTCGGGATGAGGTGGGTGAACCCCTCGAAAGCGACGGTATCGCCGTCATTCAGGTTTTCCGCCACCGCCTCGGAAAGCGGAAGGAAACGCGCCATGGTCATCCTCGAAGTTCGTATTGCGAACATAAGTTTTATATGCGATACTTTCTAGATGGAGATTCACAATGAGTCAAACGATCGCGACGCGGACAAGGCCCGTGACCTGGTCGGCTCGCTGCAAAAGGGGCTCGGCGTCATGGAGATCCTTGCCGCAGCGCCCGGCGGCATGACATTGACCGAGGTCGCCACGGCTGCCGGTCTGACGCGGGCCGGCGCCAGGCGTCTGCTGATCACGCTGGTTGCCAGCGGGTTCGCGCGGCAGGAGGACCGACGCTTCATCCTGTCGGCCAAGCTCCTTTCCCTCACCCGCACCTGGATGGGCGGCGCTTCGCTGTGGCGCTATGCCGAGCCGATCATGCGTGGCGTCTCCGCCGAACTGGGCGAATCCTGCTCGGCTGCGGTCCTGGAAGGCGAGGATGTCGTCTATGTGGCGCGCGTGGCGGGGCGGCGCATCATGTCGGTGGCCCTTGGCGTCGGCGCGCGGCTGCCGGCCTACTGCACATCGATGGGCCGCGTGCTTCTGTCAGATCTGGATCCGCCCGAACTCACCCGTTTTCTCGCGCAGGCGACGATCAGCGCCAAAACAGCCGAAACGGTGACGGACCGGACCATTCTCGCCGCCAAGGTGGCGAAAACGCGCCAGGCCGGCTATGCCATCGTCGATCAGGAACTGGAACTCGGCCTGCGCTCGATTGCGGTTCCCGTAAGAGACAAATCTGGCCGCATTGTCGCGGCCTTGAACGTCTCCACGCAGTCGGCGCGCTTCAGCCGCGCGGAAATGGAGCAGGCGATACTCCCCGCGCTCCTCGAGGCCGCGCGCAGGCTCGAGGATTTTCTCGTCCTGCAGTGACGGCGCGTGTCGCGTCATGCCGCGCTCCTCGCGTTCTTCGGATCGTCTGCGGTCCGGGAAGCTTCCGCAGCCTGCGGGTCCTCGATCGACCGACGCATGCGGCGCGCGATGCGCGCCTGCAGCCGGGCAAAAAGCACCTGCTCAAGCACATCCTTTGCTTCCGCGGCGGCCTGCCCCCTGGAAACGGCGAACAGTGAATCGACGATCGAGGCGTCCTCCTCCGGAGAGAGGAGCGCGTCGATCTGGGCATCGGACGGCGTGTCCGAACGGGCGGTGCGAATGGGTGTGTTCATGGTGGGATTCTTCGCCGCCGATCCTGACGGCAAGGAGGCGGTCCAATGAATTTTTGACGACAGTTTCTTGGCATAACCACGCCGCGCAGCAAGCTGCGCGGCGACGGATCCATGATGGCGGACTATTGGTGCGTGACGCTATGGCGCTGGAAAGCGGCCGGTGGCGGCGACATGCGGAGCAATTCGCCTTGCAAAAGCTCGAAAATGTCCAGCCCCAGGCGCAGATTGAAGCGCTTATCGTCGAAGAACATGCCATAGCGCATGTCGAGACCGCCCGGCATCACTTCGACACAATCTTCCAGCCTGGACACCTGCCCGTCGAAGACGAAGCTCGGCAGCGGCGACACGGCGACCCCGCTGGAAACGAGCTTCATGGCGGTGGCGATGTCGTCGACCTCGCCGAGCACGTCGTAGGCCACCTCGTGTTGCCGCAGCCATTCGCGCGCCGCCATGCCCAGCGGCGATTGCGCATGGGTCAGGACCACCGGGATCGTTCCCGAATTGCGCTTCGCCTGTTCGGCGATCTCGCGCGTCCCGATCCAGCGCAGCGTGTACTCTGTGACGAGATCAGGCCCCATCTCGGCCGGATAAAGCGCCCGGAACATGGCATCGACTTGGCCGCAATCGTACATCTCCTCGAGCCGCTTCGAATCGGCGATGCGCCAACTGACCTGGTCCTTGATCTTGCCGAGCCGGCCAAGCCCGCCCAGAAGCAGCGGCGCGCAATAGGTGCAGACGCCGACCTTCAGTTTGGACAGGTTCTTCTCGTAGCCGACCGTGCGCAGGCGCCGCTCCAGGTCGAGCATCTGGCGGATGAGACCGGAAATCTCCTCCTTGACGATGATGCGGTTGCCCAGCTTCTTGATCAGCGGCGTTCCGATCGCCTTTTCCAGCCGGCCGAGATGCATGCTGACCGCCGGCTGGCTGATGCCCAGCTTCTGTGCGGCTCCGGTCAGGCTGCGGGTGTCGATGACCGCCTCGGCGGCCCGCAAGGTGGCGAATGAAAGTCCGTCCTGTTTGTGCATGCCCATAGGTTTTGCGCCTCGTTCCATGAAAGGTAAGGTTTGATCCGAATGACGACGCCGCACGCGCGGCACTCAACGCTGCTTCAAAGCGGCAACAGCCGCCTGCGCCACAAGCCCGTGCAATGACCGCACGGCGCATGGCTGGCTCGACGCACGATGCATCGCACCCTGGCAGGCACCTGAGCGCCTGCCGATACGCCGACCATCAAAGCCGTGCTGAAGATCAGCCCTGTGCCTTGAGCTTTACGGCGTTACCCAACTGTCCGCTGAAACACACCACCCCCGTGGAACCGGAAAAAGCGACCCGTCTCGATACAACTTCTGCACGATATCGGATTCGCATCACTTATACAACCTATAAGGGATTATGTGGATATCTATGCAACTAACACGGATTGAATATGCTCTAGAAAGAAGGATTTTCAATTAAAATCAATTGGTTAACCAACGAAGAACGCAACCAGCGCGTAAACGCAAACTACAACCTATGCGATTATACGCGTGAATTTTCCGAGCCAAGATCCGGCAACCAACACGCGCAGTCCGCCGCCCGCTGGCGGCGCGGGCGGCGGACTGATTCGATCGACCGTCGACCCGGCGTGACGGCCTTACCGCTCCAGGCGGAAGCCAAGCAGGCGCAACGCGTTCAAGGCGACGAGCACGGTCGCCCCCGCATCCGCCAGGATGGCGATCCACAAGCCCGTCACCCCAGAATTGCGGTGACGAGGAACACGGCCTTCAACCCGAGCGCGAGGACGATGTTCTGGCAAATGTTGGCCATCGTGGCCCGCGCCAGGCGCAATTTGGCAAGAATGTCGGTGACCCGGTTGCGCAACAGGGCGGCATCCGCCGTCTCCAGCGCCAGATCGGTGCCCGAGCCCATCGCCACGCCGACATGGGCCGCCGCAAGCGCGGGCGTCGTTGATGCCGTCGCCGACCATCATCACGGTGTGGCGGCTGGTGAAATCGCCAATGGCGGCGACCTTTGTCGTCCGGCAGAAGCTCCGCCTTGTGCTTCATCGACAGGGCGCCGGCGATGGCTTCCGTCGTGCGCTCATCGCCGCCGGCCAGCATCACCGATCGAACGCCAGGCGCTTTCAGCGCGCCTGCCGATTGGCACCGGGATCAGTCCGAGGAGGCTTCGTGCACCGCCTCGCCGCCGATCCAGGTGGAAGCCACCGTCAGCGCATCGGTCAACTCGACGAAATCGGCGTCCTTGCCCGTCCCCAGCCGACCCTTGAATCCGCCTATCCCAACCGCTTCTGCCGGATAGAGGCTTGCCATGCGCAGCGCCTCGTCGAGCGACAACCCCACCGTGCGGTGCAGGTAGGCGACCGTCGACACCATGTCGATGTCGGCGCCGGCCAGCGTGCCGTCATCGAGCGTCAGGCGGCCATCCTGCCGGTGGATCGTCCGTCCGTTGAGCGTGAAGGAGGCCATGTCCGTACCGATGGTCGACATGGCGTCGGTGACGGCGAATATCCGCGCCGGTCCGGTCTTCGCCTTCAGCGCCGCGCGGATCGCCACCGGATCGACATGCACGCCGTCGGCGATCAGCCCCACCCACAGCGCGCCGCTCTCCAGCGCCGCGCCGACGAGACCGGGCTCGCGATGGCCAAGCGGGCTCATGGCGTTGAACAGATGCGTGACGAGCGACGCGCCGGCCTGCACATAGGCAAGCGCCGTCTTGCAATCCGTATCGCTGTGCCCGAGGCTGACCTTGACCCCGCCCGCCGCCAGCTTGCTGACCTGCTCGGGCGTCACGTTCTCCGGCGCCAGGGTCGTCATGAGCACCTGAAAATGCCGCCGGGCCGCGACGAGCTTGGCCAGGTCGGCATCGCGCATCGGCCGGATCAGTGCCGGATCGTGCGCGCCCTTGCGCGCGGTGGAAAGATGTGGCCCCTCGAGATGCAGACCGAGAAAACCGGGCACACCGATGCGCGCCGCCTCGATGCCGGCCGCGACCGCCGCCGCCGTCGCCTCCGGCGTATCGGTGATCAGCGTCGGCAGAAGCCCGGTGGTGCCGAACATGGCGTGTGCCCGGCAGATGGCTTCGATGCCAGCGACGCCGCTGTTGCCGTCGAGCATGATCCCGCCGCCGCCATTAACCTGGAGATCGATGAAACCGGGCACGATCATCGTCCCCGAAGCATTGCGCACCGCCTGCCCCGGCGCCAGCGCGCTCTCGGCGACGATGCCCGAAACTTTTCCGTTTTCGATGAGGAGCGCGTGGCCGTCATGCCAGACATCACCGTCGAAGATGCGCGCTCCGGCAAGGGCGAGGGAAGTCATGCTGGTTGGTTCCACTGCTTGGTTGGCGTCAATGTTCGGGAATTTTCAACTCGGCGACAAAGTCATAGGCATCGCCGCGATAGATCGAGCGGGTGAATTCGATGACCCGGCCGCCGGGCAGGTAGGAGACCCGCTCGATATAAAGAGCGGCCTCGCCCGGCGCGACTTTCAGGAGGGCGGCTTCGCGCTCATCGACATTGCGTGCCGAGATACGCTGCGTGGCGCGGATCGGCCGCGCCGACCGCTTCTCAAGCGCGTCGTAGAGCGATCCGCTGACCGATGCCGGGTCGGGCAGGAAGGCACCGATGATCGAGGCGCGCTCGATCGCCATCGGCACGTCGCCGGCGATGCGCAGGCGCTCCAGCCGGGACACCTTGTCGCCGACCGCAAGGCCAAGCACCATCATCTCGTCGGGCGATGGGGCGACGACTGCCCGCTCCAGCCATTCGGACCGCGCCGACAGCCCGCGCCGCGCCATGTCCTCGGTGAACGAGGTGAGCAGTGACAGGGATTGCTCGACGCGCGCCACCGACGGCGCAACGAAAGTGCCCGACCCGTGCCGGCGGATCAGCCGGCCCTGCTTGACCAGATCGTCGACGGCCCGGCGCACGGTGACACGGCTCAGATCGGCGAGCTCGGCAATGTCGCGCTCGGTGGGAATAGCTTCGCCTTCGCGAATGACGCCGCCGACAATGGCTTCCTCCAGAAGCCGCCGCAAGCGCAGATACAGCGGACCCGGCCCCATGGCGGCGACGCGGTCCGGCTTGAACAGATCGACCGCGCTCATCGCTGCTCCGCCGTGTCGATGGCCGGGACAGCGACCGGGATGAAAGCCCGCAGCGCCAGCTGCACGGCGCCCGAAAGCGGATCGCCCAACGGTTCGCGCAGGATCGCGCGGTGGCGCGCGGCAAGCCGCATACCGTATTTCTCAGCCAGTCCGCCAAGCAGGCACAGGCGCTCGCAACCGTCGAAGACGATCGCATCGAGGGTTTCGGTGATGTCGTGCACCGCTTCGGCAAGGATGCGCTGCGCCATCGGATCGCCGCTGCCATCGAAATCGAAGATCATCGGCGCGAAGGACCCGTAGTCGGCAGGCTTGGCCTCGAGGGTGAACTCTACCACGTTCTCGGAATTGCCGTCGAACCGTGCCATGACCGCGCGGCCGAGCGGCGTCAGCGGACGAATGCCGTCCTGCGCCAGAAGGGCCTGCTGCAACAGGAGCCGCCCGATCACGGCGCCGCTTGCCTGATCGCCGACGGCAAAGCCCCAGCCGCCGACGATGCGCGTCTGTCCCTGGAACCGCACGACATAGGCCGAACCCGTGCCGAGAATGGCGATCACGCCGTCGCCGTCGCCGAGCGCGCCTTGCAGGGCGATGATCCCGTCATGCACGAAGCGTGTGTCGGTGAAGGGAAGATCGGCGGCCAGCTGTTCCTGCCGTGTGCCGACATTCAGCCCCGCCAGCCCGAGAAAGGCCGGAACGTGCGACAGAAGGCCGGCATCGAGGCCTGCATTCTCAAGGGCAGAGGCGGACGCGGCGATGATGCTTTCGGTGATGGTATCGGCCCTGGAGAAGATATTCGCCGCGCCGCGCATCCCGCGGCCGACAACCGTCCCTGTCCGGTCGGCTACCGCCGCCCGGCAGCTCGTCCCCCCGCCATCGATGGCAATCACATAATCGGTCATGGGCGCTCCTCCACCGTATAATACCAAAAAGATACCTTTGCGAAACTGCAAAATCAAACAATCGCACGACAAGCCAATTTCATTGATAATAATAGGTTTTTTAACGCCACCTCCATCCTCGAACTGAGTCAGGCCGGAATCCCACTAGACAAATGGTATTTTTTTGGCCTTAATTTGCCCGGTGGAGGATTAATGAACCCGGGTCAGGCAGGAAAGCGAAAATGCGTCGGGCGAAGCGCGCTTCGCAGGCTCGTCTTCCGGCGTTCGCCGAACGGCGCCCGCATCGAGCTGGCGCCAGGCAATTCATCTGCCGCCGTTCGGGCAACCCAGAAAAACAAGACCGCCCCCACCCGGAACATTCCGCAGCACGCTGCTGCGCCCGCGATGGCTTGACCGCGTGCAAGGCAACAGCACTCTTGAGGCACAACAGGGAGAAGAACATGACCAAGAAAGTGAAACTGGCGTTACTCGCCGCGACCATGCTCGGCTCTTCGGGCGCGGCCGTGGCACAGGACACGACATTGACCATCGAGAGCTGGCGCAATGACGACCTGACCATCTGGCAGGACAAGCTGATACCCGCCTTCGAGGCCGCCAACCCCGGCATCAAGGTGAAGTTCAGCCCGTCCGCGCCAACCGAGTACAACGCCGTTCTCAACTCGAAGCTCGAGGCGGGAAGCGCCGGCGACCTGATCACCTGCCGCCCCTTCGACGCATCGCTCAGCCTTTATGAAAAGGGCTATTTGTCCGCCGTCCAGGATCTGGACGCCATGAAGAATTTCAGCGACGTCGCCAAGTCCGGCTGGAGCACGGACGACGGCGCGGCCGCCTTCTGCGTGCCGATGGCCTCGGTCATTCACGGCTTCATCTACAATGCCGACGCCTTCGCCGAAGTCGGCGTCGAGGTTCCAAAGACGACCGACGAGTTCTTCGCCGCCCTCGACAAGATCAAGGAAAACGGCACCTACGTTCCCATGGCCATGGGCACCAACGACCAGTGGGAAGCCGCCACCATGGCCTATCAGAACATCGGCCCCAACTACTGGAAGGGCGAGGAAGGCCGCAACGCGCTGATCAAGGGTGAGCAGAAATTGACCGACGACGGCTGGGTCGAGCCGTTCCGCCAGCTCGCCAAGTGGAAGGATTATCTCGGCGACGGCTACGAGGCGCAGACCTATCCCGACAGCCAGAACCTGTTCACGCTCGGCCGTGCCGCCATCTATCCGGCCGGCTCCTGGGAGATTTCCGTCTTCAACGAGCAGGCCGACTTCAAGATGGGCGCCTTCCCGCCGCCGGTGCCGAACGACGGCGACGAGTGCTACATCTCCGACCATGTCGACATTGCCATGGGCATGAACGCCAACGGCAAGAACCAGGAAGCGGCGAAGACCTTCCTCAACTGGGTCGGCTCGGCCGAGTTCGCCACGCTCTATGCCAACGCTCTGCCGGGCTTCTTCTCCCTCTCCAGCCACGACGTGAAGATGGAAGACCCGCTGGCCCAGGAATTCGTCTCCTGGCGGTCGACGTGCAAATCGACCATCCGCTCGACCTACCAGATCCTGTCGCGCGGCACGCCGAACCTGGAAAACGAGACCTGGAACGCCTCGGCCAACGTGATCAAGGGCACCGAGGCGCCCGAGGCAGCAAGCGAACGCCTGCAGGGCGGGCTCGCCAGCTGGTACGATCCGCAGAAATAGCCGGCTGACAGCAAGAAGAACGCCAGGGCGGGCCGGCACCATTCCGGTCCGCCCCGGCATTCGGTTCCTGGATGCGCGCGTCGAGCGCGGAGCGCGCCGTGGCATCCAGTTAACGCATCAGGGAGAAGGAAATGACGTTCAAATTTACGAAACTGGCGCTGTTGTCGGCGACGATTCTGGGCACGGCAAGCGCCGCCATGGCACAGGACACCACGCTGACCATCGAGAGCTGGCGCAATGACGATCTCACCATCTGGCAGGAGAAGCTGATCCCCGCTTTCGAGGCGGCCAATCCGGGCATCAAGGTGACGTTCGCCCCCTCCGCCCCGACGGAATACAACGCCGTCCTGAACTCCAAGCTCGAGGCGGGTTCGGCCGGCGACCTGATCACCTGCCGGCCTTTCGACGCGTCGCTTAGCCTCTTCCAGAAAGGCCAGCTCGCGGCGATCCAGGACCTGGAGAACATGAAGAACTTCGGCGACGTGGCGAAGGCCGCCTGGAGCACGGATGACGGCTCGGCCACGTTCTGCGTACCGATGGCCTCGGTCATTCACGGCTTCATCTACAATGCCGAGATCTTCGAGGAGCTGGGCATCACGCCGCCGAAGACCAATGACGAGTTCTTCGCCATGCTCGACAAGATCAAGGAAGAGGGCACCTACATCCCGATGGCCATGGGCGCCAAGGACCAGTGGGAAGCCGCCACCATGGGCTACACCAACATCGGCCCGAACCACTGGAAGGGCGAAGAGGGCCGGCTGGCGCTGATCAAGGGCGAAGAGAAGCTCACCGACGAGCAATGGGTCGAGCCCTTCCGCCAGCTCGCCAAATGGGCGCCCTATCTGGGCGACGGCTACGAGGCGCAGGCTTATCCGGACAGCCAGAACCTCTTCACGCTCGGCCGCGCGGCGATTTTCCCGGCCGGTTCCTGGGAGATCTCGATCTTCAACGATCAGGCCGACTTCAAGATGGGCGCCTTCGCACCGCCGGTGCAGAACGCGGTCGATGAGTGCTATATTTCCGACCACACCGACATCGGCATCGGCATGAATGCCAATGGCAAAAACCAGGAGGCGGCGCGCACCTTCCTGAACTGGGTCGGGTCGGCGGAGTTCGCCACGCTCTACGCAAATTCCCTGCCGGGCTTCTTCTCGCTGTCCAACGAGACAGTGGAAATGGAAGACCCGCTCGCCAAGGAATTCGTGTCCTGGCGCGCCAGCTGCAAGTCGACCATCCGCCCCGCGCACCAGATCCTTTCGCGCGGCACGCCGAACCTGTGGAACGAGATGTGGAACGTTTCGGCCAACGTCCTGCGCGGCACGCAGACGCCCGAAGAAGGCGCCGAAACCCTGCAGTCGGGCTTGGCCAGCTGGTACGAGCCGCAGCAGTAACAGTCTGAACGACACGCTGCCGGACCGCCGCACGCCGTCCGGCAGCATACATGCAAGGGGCAAGCATGGCCGTAGAGCAAACGACGAGACCTCCCATCCGCTGGCATATCGCAGTGTTTCTGGCGCCGGCGGTGCTGATCTACACGGCGATCATGATCCTGCCGCTGTTCAGCACATTGCAATTGTCGCTGTTCAGCGACGTCGGCAACCGCCAGGTCTTCGTCGGCTTCGACAATTTCCGCACCCTGTTCGGCGACCCGCGCTGGGCCGAGCAGTTCTGGAACGCGCTGAAGAACAATGTCTGGTTCTTCATCGTCCACATGCTGGTGCAGAACCCCATCGGCATCCTTTTGGCGGCGATCCTGAGCAGCCCGCTGCTCAGAATGCGCGCTGTCTATCGCACGGCCATCTTCATCCCGACCATCCTCTCCTTCGTCATCGCCGGCTTTGCCTGGAAACTGATCCTCAGCCCGCTCTGGGGCGTGGCGCCGAACCTGCTCGACCTCGTCGGCCTCAAAAGCCTGTTCCAGCCTTGGCTCGGCAAGGAAGCCTATGCGCTCACCACGCTGGCGCTGATCTCGGTGTGGCAGTTCGTCGGCATTCCGATGATGCTGATCTATGCGGCGCTGCTGTCGATCCCCGATGAGCTTCTGGAAGCCGCCGAATGCGACGGCATCACCGGCATGGCACAGTTCTGGAAGATCAAACTGCCGCTCATCCTGCCGGCGATCGGCATCATCTCGATCCTCACCTTCGTCGGCAATTTCAATGCCTTCGACCTGATCTACTCGACACAAGGAGCGCTGGCCGGACCGGATTTCTCGACCGACATTCTCGGCACATTGATGTACCGCACCTTCTTCGGCTTCCAGCTCCAGCTCGGCGACCCGAACCTCGGCGCGGCCATCGCCACGGCAATGTTCGTCATCATCCTGATCGGCGTCTCGATCTATCTCTTCGGCATCCAGCGGCGCCTGCGCCGGTATCAGTTCTGAGCGCGGGGAGAAGAACCATGAGCACAGCAAGACACTCTCCGGCCCATTCGATAGCCGCTCACGCGATCCTGATCCTCTATACGGTCATCGCCCTGTTCCCGGTTTTCGTCATCGTCATCAACGCTTTCAAATCGCGCAAGGCGATCTTTCGCGAGCCGCTGGCGCTGCCCAACGCCGAAAGCTTCAGCCTGGTCGGTTTCGAGACGGTGCTGAAGCAGGGCGATTTCCTGCTCTATTTCCAGAACAGCCTGATCGTCACGGTGGTTTCCCTGTTCCTGGTGCTCCTGTGCGGGGCGATGGCGGCCTTCGCGCTCGCCGAGTACCGCTTCAAGGGCAACACGCTGATGGGGCTCTACCTGGCGCTCGGCATCATGATCCCGATCCGGCTCGGCACGGTGGCGATCCTGCAGATGATGGTCGCGTCGGGCCTCGTCAACACGCGCACGGCGCTGATCCTCGTCTACACGGCGCAGGGCCTGCCGCTCGCCATCTTCATCCTGTCGGAATTCATGCGCCAGGTCTCCGATGATCTGAAGAACGCAGGCCGCATCGACGGCCTCAGCGAATACCGCATCTTTTTCCGCCTCGTCCTGCCGCTGGTGCGGCCGGCCATGGCGACGGTCGCCGTCTTCACCATGATCCCGATCTGGAACGATCTGTGGTTCCCGCTGATCCTGGCCCCGTCCGAGGAGACCAAGACCATCACGCTCGGCGCGCAGGTTTTCATCGGCCAGTTCGTCACCAATTGGAACGCCGTGCTCGCCGCCCTGTCGCTCGCCATCCTGCCGGTGCTGATCCTGTACCTGATCTTCTCGCGCCAGCTGATCCGCGGCATCACCTCGGGAGCCGTCAAATGAGCGGCGCGCAGACCCCCGTCCGGGTGCTGGTCGCCGGCCTCGGCAATATGGGCCGAAGCCACGCGCTCGCCTACCATGAGAACCCCGGCTTCGAGATCGTCGGCCTCGTCAACCGCTCGAGGCCCGACCTGCCGCCGCGCCTCGGCGTCTACCCGTTCTTCAACGCCTATGAGGAGGCGCTGGAAACGCTGAAGCCCGATCTGGTGTCGGTCAACACCTATTCGGACAGCCACGCCGACTATGCGGTGGCCGCCCTTGAAAGCGGCGCGCATGTCTTCGTCGAGAAGCCGCTGGCGACCAATGTCGCCGATGCGCGGCGCGTCGTGGCGGCGGCGCGCGCCAACAACCGCAAGCTCGTCATCGGCTACATCCTGCGCCATCATCCGTCCTGGATCAGGCTGATCGAAGAAGCGCGCGCGCTCGGCGGCCCTTACGTGTTCCGGCTCAACCTCAACCAGCAATCCTCGGGCCCCACCTGGCACACCCACAAGCAATTGATGGAGACGACACCGCCGATCGTCGATTGCGGCGTGCATTATGTCGACGTGATGTGCCAGATCACCGATGCCAAGCCGGTGAAGGTGCGCGGCATGGGCCTTCGCCTGTCCGATGAGATCGCCCCGGACATGTACAATTACGGCCATTTCCAGGTGCTGTTCGAGGACGGCTCGCTCGGCTGGTACGAGGCCGGCTGGGGGCCGATGATCTCGGAGACCGCCTTCTTCGTGAAGGATATCGTCTCGCCGAAGGGCTGCGTCTCGATCGTCATGGCCGAAGGCGCCAGATCCGACGACATCGACACGCACACGAAAACATCGACGATCCGCATCCACCATGCCGAGACCAATGGAGCCGGCGGTTTCGCCAAACCCGACGCCTTGCTCTCGATGGAGGACGAACCAGGCCATCAGGAACTATGCGACCGCGAACAGGCCTTCGTCCTGAAGGCCATCCGCGAGGACATCGACCTTTCCCGGCACATGGACGACGCGGTTCAATCGCTCAACATCTGCCTCGCCGCCGACGAAAGCGTGCGAAGCGGCAAGGAAATAGAATTATAGGAAGAACCAGTGGGCTCACTCGCACTCAGGAACATCAGCAAGTCGTTCGGCAAGGTCGAGGTCATCCAAGGCGTCGATCTCGAGGTCCAGGACGGTGAATTCGTCATCTTCGTCGGCCCGTCCGGCTGCGGCAAGTCCACGCTCCTGCGCATCATCGCCGGGCTCGAGGATGCCAGCGGCGGCAGCGTCGAGATCGACGGCGCCACCGTCAACACCACGCCCCCCTCCAAGCGCGGCATCGCCATGGTCTTCCAGACCTACGCGCTGTACCCGCATCTGACCGTCAAGGACAATATGAGCCTCGGCCTGAAGCAGGCAAAGCGTCCGCCGGCGCAGATCGCCGAGCGCGTCGACCTGGCGAGCAAGATGCTGTCGCTCGACCCTTATCTGGAGCGGCGCCCGGCCGAACTGTCGGGCGGCCAGCGCCAGCGCGTCGCCATTGGACGCGCCGTGGTGCGCAAACCGAAACTGTTCCTCTTCGACGAGCCTCTTTCCAACCTCGACGCGGCGTTGCGCGTCAACACGCGGCTGGAGATCGCCCGCCTGCACCGGGAGTTGAGCGCGACCATGATCTATGTGACGCACGACCAGACCGAAGCCATGACGCTGGCCGACCGCATCGTTGTCCTGAATGCCGGCAAGATCGAGCAGATCGGTACGCCGATGGAACTCTACAACGACCCGGCCAACCTGTTCGTCGCCGGCTTCATCGGCTCGCCGCAGATGAATTTCATCGAGGCGGCGGTCATCGGCCGCGATGACGCCAAGACCATCGGCGTCCGTCCCGAGCACATTTCCGTCGACACGACCGGCGGCGACGTCGAAGGCCGCGTCTCCCATGTCGAGCATCTGGGCGCCGATACCAATGTCTATCTGGACTGCGGCCGGGCCGGCCTCTTATGCATACGGCTGTTCGGCGAGCACACGTTCGAGATCGACAGCATGCTGCATGCCAAGTTCGACAAGGGCCGCACCTACCGCTTCGACGACAAGGGAGATGTCATCCGCTGATCGCTTCTGCGGATTGCCGTGCGTCAGGCACCGGTATGGGGCCGTAACCCTTGCGCATGATGGCGACTCCCCGTAGTCGATCTTGGGCGGGCCAGCCAGGCGCCGGCCCGTGCCGAAGAACGATGTGGTCTTCATGGGAGGCATGCAGTGCAGCAAAGCGACTTTGTCCCGGTTTCCTCACGCGTGACGATACAGGATGGCGTCTATCGCCAGCTGCGCCACGCGCTGATGACCGGCCGCTTCGAGCCGGAGCAGATCCTCACCATTTCCTCCCTTGCAGAGAGTTTCGGCACCAGCCACATGCCCGTGCGCGAGGCTTTGCGTCGGCTGGCGGCGGAAAACGCGCTGGAGACGGCGCCCAACGGCTCGGCCCGCGTTCCCTCCGTCAGCAAGGCGAGGCTTGACGATCTGTGCCGCGCGCGCATCGCCGTCGAGGGCTTGGCGGCCGAACTCGCCGCCCCCAATCTCGGTGCCGCCGGCATCAGCGAGCTCGAGCAACTGGTCGCCGCCCACGAAGCCTCGGGCCGCGACGAGAGCGTCTACGCGATGCTCGGCAAGAACCGGGAGTTTCATTTCGCGCTCTATCGGGGGTCGGGCTCGGAAGTGCTGATCCAGTTGATCGAGACCCTGTGGCTGCGCTTCGGTCCCTATATGCGCATGCTGACGCGCCACGTGGAGCCGATCCTCCAATCGAACGAGGGCGAAACCTACACAAGGCATCACCATGAAGCGCTGGCCGCTTTGCGCAAGAACGACGCTGCCGGTGTGAAGCAGGCGATCGTCGATGACATCGCCGCGACCCAGAAATTGCTCGGCACGCTCTGCAGATAGCCGCGGGGTCGCCAATTCTGGCTGAAGTCCCGTCTATCCTGGCTGTTGCGGCTCAAGCGAGAAGACCGCGTTCTTCCGTTGTCCCGCCTGATCACTGCCTGCGAAATCCGGTCCTGGATACTCGGCCAGCAATCGAAGCCGCGCATGAGGCAGGAAGGCGCGCCACGGATCGCCGATCAACACCTGGATGTGTGCCTCAAGGCACCGCTCGAGGAACATCGTCACCCGTTCGGCAAGATGGCTGTCATAGAACAGGTCGCCGACCAGCACGATGTCCACCGCGGGCGCCGGCCCCACCGTCAGGTCTCCCGCAAAAGGCGTGACCGCAACACCGTTGACCGCCGCGTTCAGGCCCATTGCCGCGATCGCATAAGGATCGGTGTCGGCACTGACGACTTTCCTGGCGCCGGCCAGCATCGCCGCAATGCCGACGACCCCTGAGCCGGCCCCCAGGTCGAGCGCCCGCCGGCCGGCAACGCATTGCGGATTATCCAGAACGTGGCGCGCCAGCGCCAAACCGCCACCCCAGTCATAGGCCCAGTATGGGGTGCCGAAATCCGCGTCGCGCTCGGCAAGACGCCACAGCCCGCTCCTCGGATTTGCCCTGTGCACGAGAATCTCGGGGACCGTTGGAACGGGGCCGACGGGCAAATTCGTTTGGATGAACCGCTGGATCCAGGCGAGTGCTGAGGCGTCGATGGCCGCTTCTCCGAACCGATGAACGGCCTCTTTGCCGTGGTTTTCGGTCTTTGGCAACGCGCGCCGGGGATTGTACGCCCTCCCGCCCGCAAGAGCCCGCACCGGCGCTTCGCATAGATTAGGCACCGGCCCACGCGCCGGTGCCGGCTGCGTTCCCGAATTTCAATGGACGACACTTTAAGTTTAAAGTATCATTTGATCCAACGCGCAACCGGCCTGACGAGAAGCCGGTGAGTGATGCCGCGCCGGACATCGTGCCGGGGGCGGCCGATTGGGGATCACAGTGAGGAGCGAAGAATCATGAAAAAGCAGATTGTCCTTGGCCTTATTGCCGGCCTGATGGCCGTTTCCGGCGCCATGGCGCAGGAAATCCGCATCGGCGTCGCCTTGCCGAAGAGCGACCGGCCGGATGACTTCATCAACGGAATGTATGAGCGTTTCGAGCAGGAAGTCGAAGCCAACTCCGACATGACGGTGGAGATCTCCTATGGCGGCGCCCTCGGCGCGCCCAACGAGCGGCTCAACCAGATGCGCCGCGGCGTCATCCAGATGAGCGATTCGGCCGACGGCAATTACGCCACCATCTTCCCCGACATCCAGATCCTCAACCTGCCCTATCTGTTTGCCAATGACGGCGAGGTGTGGACCCTGCTCGACGGCCCGGTCGGTGATGAACTGGCCGAGGACATGCGCGCCAAGACGGGCATCCGCGTGCTCGGCTGGTGGACCTCGGGCAGCTTCAAGCAATACAGCGCCAACAAGCCGATCCGCACGCCCGACGACATGAAGGGCCTGAAGATGCGCGTGCTGGGACCGCTCGCGACGATCCCCGTCGAGGCGCTCGGCGCCTCGCCCGCGCCGATCTCCTTCGCCGAACTGTACACGGCGCTGCGCACCGGCGTGGTCGACGGCCAAGACAATGCCGCCCCGGTCTTCGTGCTCGTCAAGCTCTATGAGGTGCAGAAACATCTGAGCCTGACCAGCCACAGCTTCGCGCTCGGCGCGTTCGGCATCAACGACGCCTTCTACTCCGGCCTCGACGCCGACAAGAAGAAGGTGATCGACGAGGCAGCAGCCAAGGCCATCGCCTTCAACCGCGAGGCTTCGCTCAACGCGCTGGCTTCGGCGTTGAAGACCGCCGGCGACAACGGCACCGAGGTCATCGACCTCGACCAGGCCGCCCGCGACGCCTTCAAGGCCATCGCCCAGCCGCCGGCGATCGAATGGCTGAAAGAGAATGTCGACACGCCCGAGCGTGTCGACGCCATCGTCAAGGCGGTTGAAGAAGCGCGCAACTGACAATGGCGGCCGTCAAACGTCTGCTCGACCTGCTGGATGGAGCGCTGCGGGTTTTCGCGGCGCTCTGCCTGCTGGTCCTTCTGGGGCTGGTCGGCGCGCAGGTCTTCCTGCGCTACGGCATCGGCAGCGTCCCCTTCTTCATGGAGGAGGTGGCGCGCTACGGCATGATCTGGATGGCGTTGGCGGCAACCGCCATTGCCGTGCGCGAGGCCAGCCACATCAGCGTCGAGTTCGTCCCGGCCGTGCTGATGGCGCAGGCGCCGGCCTTGGGACGTGCCCTGCATTTCGCACTCGACCTGATTGCGCTCGCCGTGTTCTTCGTCCTGATCTGGTATGGCATCGACATGATGCGCTTCGCCGCCGGCCAGACCAGCGAGGGCATGCGCATCCCGCTCTCCATTCCCTATGGAGCATTGCCCACCTGTTTCGCGCTGGCCGCCATCTTCGCCGTCGCGCGCCTTCTGACCGGATCCCGGCAATCATGAGCATCGGCCTTCTGACCCTTCTGGGCGTCTTCCTCGGACTGTTGCTGTTCGGCCTGCCCATCGCCTGGGCGATGATCGCCGGCGTGCTGTCGTGGATGGCCATCACCGGCAACTGGGCCTTCCTGCCCATCGTTCCGGAGCGCATCTACCAGGGCATGGACAGTTTCGTTCTGATGGCCGTGCCGCTGTTCATCCTGGCCGGCGAACTGGTCAATGCCGGGCGCATCACCGATAGGCTGATCGCCTTCGCCAATGCCTGGTTCGGCGCGCTGCGCGGCGGGCTGGCGCAGGTCAACATCGGCGCGTCGATCCTGTTTGCCGGCATCACCGGCGTCGCGCTGGGCGACATCGCCGCGCTTGGCCGCGTCTTCATCCCGGCCATGGTCAAGCAGGGCTACACCAGCGCCTATGCGGCAGCGGTGACGGCCTCCTCGTCGATCATCGGCCCTATGCTGCCGCCGTCGCTCACCGCCGTCATCTACGGTTCGATCACCGACGTCTCCATCGGCGCGCTGATGGCCGCGACGATCTTTCCCGGCCTGCTGATCGGCCTGGCGCAGATGATCCTCGTCGCCATCCAGGCGCGCCTGTACAACTTCCCGGCGGTCGAGGCCGACCGCTCGCCGAAGGCGCTTGCAAAGGTTTCGGGTGCTGCCCTCGTGCCACTGATGATCCCGGTGATCATCCTTGCCGGCATCCTCGGCGGCATCATGACGCCGACGGAAGCCGGCGGCATCGCCTGCATCTACGCGCTGGTCGTCGCGCTGTTCATCTACCGTTCCGTCAACCTGCGCTCGCTCGCCTCGGTCTTTTCGCGCTCGGCGTTGTTTTCCGGGCAATTGCTGATCATCGTCGGCTGCGGCGCGGCTTTTTCCTGGGCCATGGGCATGGAGAACGTGCCTCGTCTCCTGTCGGGCGCCATCGAAGGCTGGAATTTCGGCCCGCTCGCCACCATGCTGGTGTTCAATGCGGCCCTGCTGGTGCTTGGCATGTTCATCGATCCGACGGCGGTGATCATCCTGTTCGGGCCGATCCTGGCGCATGCCGCGCAGACGGCCGGCATCGACCCGCTGCATTTCGGCGTCGTCGCCATCCTGAACCTCAACATCGGCCTTCTGACGCCGCCGCTCGGCGTCTGCCTGTTCGCCGCCGAGCGCATGGCGGGTTGCGGGCTCGGCGCATTGCTGCGCGCCACCGCGCCGTTCCTCGCCGTCAATCTGGTCGCCCTGGCGATCGTTTCCGCCGTGCCGGGCCTCAGCCTCTGGCTGCCCAATCTGCTCGGCTTTTGAGATCGAGAATCCCGAGGACACCATGAGCGACAGCAATCAGACGACAGCACCGGTCGGCGCCGGTCTCGGCCACAGCATCTCGGCCTTCATCGAGGCGCCCGCCGAACGCGCCTTCGCTTTCCTGGCCGACGGCGCCGCTCTCGGCCGCTGGGCGCTCGGTTGTTTCGACACGAAGAAGGACGAGGTGACCGGCCTTTATCTCGGTCGCTCGCTGTTCGACGGCTCCGAAGGCTTCCTGCGCATCGATGCCCGGCCGGACCTGCTGCTCATCGACTACCACATCGGCACGCCGGACCATCTCCTGCCGCGCATCAGCGCCCGCGTCGTGCCGCACACCGTCTGCGGCCTGCCGGAAAGCACGTGCTACGCGACGTTGACGGCCTGGCGCGACGCCGGCATGTCGAACGCGCGCTGGGAACGGCTTTGCGCCACCCATGAAGCGGAAATCTGGCTGGTCAAGTCGCAGATCGAAGCACAGCAAAACCACTGACGTTTTGTCAGGAGCGTTGGAATAGACGCCCGATTTTCGGCGGCGCGCCGTTCGGTTTGCGCTAATCTGCGCGCATGCTGTTCCAACGCCCCGACGACGATCATCTCTATCAGGCGCTGCTGTCGCGCGAGGCCGCCCTCGACGGCGTCGTCTATGCCGGCGTGACGACGACCGGCGTCTTCTGCCGCCTCACCTGCCCGGCCCGCAAGCCCAAGCGCGAGAACGTCGTGTTCTACGATACGGTCGCGCAATGCTTCGAGGCGGGTCTGCGCCCATGCAAGCGTTGCCGGCCGCTCGACCGCGTCGGTGAAGCCGATCCGCTTGTCGCCGGACTGCTGGGGGCGCTCGAGGGAGAACCGGAACGCCGCTGGTATGAGGCTGACATCGTCCGCATGGGCCACGATCCCTCGACCGTGCGCCGCGCCTTCAAACGGCGTTTCGGCATCAGCTTCCTCGAAATGGCGCGCCTGCGCCGCGTCGGCCAGGCGGTCGAGAGCCTGGCTGGCGGCGCCAGCGTGATCGAGGCGCAGCAGGAGGCGGGTTTCGCCTCGGGCAGCGGCTTTCGCGATGCGGTGGCGCGGCTTGTGGGCGAGGCGCCGGCCGGCATGCGCGGTCGTCCGCTCCTGCGCGCCGGCTGGATCGACACCCCGATCGGCACGATGATCGCCATCGCCGACGATCACGCCCTGCACCTGCTCGAATTCCTCGAACGCACGGCTCTGCCGGCTGAAATCCGCAAATTGCGCAAGGCGACCGGGTCGGCCATCGCGTTCGGATCAACGGCTCCCCTCCAGCAGATCACCGCCGAGCTTGACGCCTATTTCGCCGGCCGTTCAACCCGTTTCTCGACCCCGCTTGCCGGCCACGGCACTCCTTTCGAACGCGACGTCTGGCAGGCATTGCGGCAGATCCCGGCAGGCGAGATGCGCAGCTATTCGCAGATCGCCGCCCAACTGAACCTTCCAGATGCCGCCCGCGCCGCCGCGCGGGCCAATGGCGCCAACCAGATCGCCATCGTCATTCCCTGCCACCGGGTGCTGGCCGCTGATGGCCGGCTGACCGGATATGGCGGCGGCCTGTGGCGCAAGCGCTGGCTGCTGGAACATGAGAAACTCAGATTTTCGTCAGACAGGAGCCCCCATGAGCCAGAGTGACAAAGCCCGCGCCTTCACCGCCCTGCATGTAAAGGGCGATCCACTGATCCTCTACAATATCTGGGATGCCGGCTCGGCGAAGGCGGTGGCCGACGGCGGCGCCAGGGCGCTGGCGACGGGAAGCTGGTCGGTCGCCGCCGCGCACGGTTTCGGCGACGGACAGAAAATTCCCCTCGATCTGCTGACAACCGTCGCGGAGCGCATCGCGAGCGCGGTCGACCTGCCGCTTTCCGTGGACTTCGAAGGTGCCTATTCCAACGATCCACAAGGGGCGGCGGAGAACGTCGGCCGCGTTCTCGACGCCGGAGCGATCGGCATCAATTTCGAGGATCAGATGGTCGGTGGCGACGGCTTGCATGCGATCAGGGACCAGTCGGCGCGCATCGCCGCCATCCGTCAGGCCGCAGAAAACAAAGGCGTGCCACTGTTCATCAACGCGCGCACCGACCTGTTCCTGAAGGAAGGCGACCGCAGCCTTCATGCGGGCCTGCTTGCCGAGGCAAAGGACCGCGCCTCGGCCTATACGGATGCCGGTGCCAGCGGTTTCTTCGCGCCCGGCCTGATCGACGAAGCGTTGATCGAGGATCTGTGCGCAGCGACGGCGCTGCCCGTCAACATCATGGCCATGACGGCTGCGCCCGATGCGAAGCGGCTCGGCGCATGCGGCGTCGCGCGCATCAGCCATGGGCCTGGACCGTATCGCGCGGCGATGGCGCGGTTGCAGGAGGCCGCGGCGGCGATCTACGGTTAGCAGAGGGCGCTTGGCGCAGCGTTATCCACCCGTGGCAGGCTTGTTCCAGTGGATATGCTCCAGCGCCTGGATGCGGCCGCGCGAGGCGTCCCAGTCCTTGTGCGTCACGCGGTCGATGATGGCTTCCACCAGCGCGATCAGCGTCACGCTCGAATCCCAGGTGCGGCCCGCGTCGATGGCGCAGGGTAAAACCACCTTCGCGTAGCGCGAGATCGGCGACAGCCAGCTATCGGTGATCAGCACGATGCGCGCCTTGCGCTCGCCCAGCAGTTCGCTGAGATGAACGAGGTCGCGCTGGTAGCGGCGGATGTCGAACAGCACCACCACATCGCCCGTCTTCACGTCGAGCAACTGGTCGTCCCAGGTCGACGTCTGATCCTGGAATCGGCGCACATTCGGCCTGACGATGCGCAGATGCGCCGCCATGTAGCGGGCAATCGCGTCGCTGAAACGGCCGCCGAGGCAGTAGCAGGCGGCCTTGTGATCCGACAGGAGGGCGCAGGCCGCCTCGAACTCGCTTTCGGGGATCGCCTCCAGCGTCGCCGCGATGTTGCTGGCGGCACGGCTGAAATAGGCGCCGAGCGCCGAGCCGTTCGCGGTCCGGGCCAGCGACTTCTCGCCTTTTTCCAATGGCGACAGAAGCTCCGCCTGGATTTCCGTGCGCAACGCGCGCTGGAATTCCGGGTAGCCGGAAAAGCCCAGCCGCGAGACGAAACGCAGCACGGTCGGCGCGCTGGTGCCGGCAAGTTCGGCGAATTCGGCGACGGTCGACAGGCCGCTGCTTGGATAATTGGCGAGAAAGGCGTGCGCCACCTTCCGCTCCGCATCGGTCATCTGGCCGAGTGCCGCATGCACCTGTTCCCTGGTTCCCAAAAGCTGCTCCCCTATGGCATTTTGCAGTCAGGTGGGATCACCTGACGTCCGCATGAATGCGGAAAAACGAAGCTAGAGCACCGCCCTTCGGTGCGGACCCGGCAAATCGTTTCGTAACAAAAATTACACGATTGACAAAATCGCGGCAATGCTAATCATTATTACAAAGCCGTTTCCGGACGCGATCCGGGAAAAAGCGGCACAGACGGGTTGGCGAGGAGTACCAACTGGTGGCGAGGGCGATGCTTGATCCATCCGAGGGACAGCCTGTCGCGATCGAGCGGCAGGACGGGCGCTCGCCCGTCATCCTCGTCTGCGAGCACGCCTCGAAGACCATCCCGCAAGCGCTCGGTGCGCTGGGCACAAGACCGGAAACGCTCGACAGCCACGCTGCCTGGGACATCGGCGCGCTGGCGGTCGCCCAACGGCTCTCGGCGCTGCTCGACGCGCCGCTCGTCTTCCAGCGCTTTTCGCGCCTTGTCTACGATTGCAACCGCCCGCCGGAAGCGCCCGACGCCATTCCCGAAATGAGCGAGGTTCATGTCGTTCCGGGAAACCGCGATCTGAGCGCGGCGGCGCGCCGCCAGCGCATCGACGAGGTCTACGAGCCCTTCCGCGCAGCACTTGCCGCGCTGGTCTCGGCACGCGCCACGCAGGCCCGACCGCCGGTGATCGTCACCATCCATTCCTTCACACGCATCTATTTCGGCATCACCCGGCACCGGGCAATCGGCATCCTGCACGACCGCGACCGGCGCCTGGCCGATGCCATGCTGGCGCGCGCCGAAGCCCAAGGCATCGACACCGCCCTGCGCAACTATCCCTATGGCCCGGAAGATGGTGTGACCCATACGCTGAAGGAGCATGCGATCGCGCGCGGTCTGGCCAACGTCATGATCGAGATCTGCAACGACCTGATCTCCGACGAGGCGGGACAACAGCGCTGGGCCGGCCATCTGGCGCGGCTGCTGGAAACGGCGCTCGACAGCCTCACCGTCGAAACACATGCCACCAGCCGGCAAAAGGCGTGACGAACAAACGCCGAGGCGGAAGCTGAACAGGGAACGGAAAGGAACGGACAATGGGAGACAGGAGCCGATGCCGAACGCCATAAGGCGCTATGTGCGCTTCATCGACCGCACCAATGAAATTGTCGGCCTGATCATGATGTACATGATCTTCCTGATGATCGGCATCCTTCTCTATTCATCGATCATGAAGACCGTTTCCATCCCGCCCCTGTGGACCCTGGAAATGGCGCAGTTCGTCATGGTCGCCTATTACATGGTCGGCGGCGGCTGGGCGCTGAAGAACGACGCCCATGTGCGCATGGACCTGATCTACGCCAACTGGCCGCCGCGCACCAAGGCGCTGATCGACACCGTCACCGTCCTGTTCCTGATCTTTTATCTCAGCCTGCTGCTCTATGGCGGCTTCTCCTCCACCTCCTACGCGCTGAAGTATGGCGAGACCAGTTATTCGTCCTGGTCGCCCTATATGGCGCCGATCAAGCTCATCATGTGCTTCGGCATCGCTTTGACGCTGCTGCAGGCCATCGCCCAATTGTTCCGGGACATCGCCATCGCGCGCGGGGAGGAACTCTCTTGAGCTACGAACTCACCGCCATCCTGATGTTCGTCGGCATGATGGGGCTGCTGTTGACCGGCCAGCGCGTCTTCGGCGCCATCGGCTTCATCGCCGTCGCCTTCGCTCTGCTCCTGTGGGGCACGGGCGGCTCCGAGCTTGCCTTCTCGGCCGCCATGAAACTGATGAAATGGTACGCGCTGCTGACACTGCCGCTGTTCATCTACATGGGCTACATGCTGTCGGAATCGGGCATCGCCGACGATCTCTACAAGATGTTCCACGTCTGGTTCGGTCCGGTGCGCGGCGGGCTTGCCATCGGCACCATCGCCCTGATGGTGGTGATCTCGGCAATGAACGGCCTGTCGGTCGCCGGCATGGCCATCGGCGCCACCATCGCCCTGCCGGAGCTTTTGCGCCGCGGCTACGACAAGGTGATGGTGACCGGCGTCATCCAGGCAGGCTCGTCGCTAGGCATCCTCGTGCCGCCCAGCGTGGTGCTGGTGCTCTACGCCATGATCGCTCGCCAGCCGGTCGGCCAGCTCTGGCTCGCCGGCGTCTTTCCGGGCCTGCTGATGGCCGGGCTGTTCATCCTCTACATCGCCATCCGCTGCTGGCTCCAGCCCAAGCTCGGCCCGGCGCTGCCGGCGGAGGAGCGCGCCATGCCGATGACAGAGAAGCTCAAGCTCCTGTCGGCTGGCATCCTGCCTTTCATGATCTTCTTCCTGATGACCGGCCTGTTCGTCATGGGCGTCACCAGCCTCGTCGAAAGTTCCGCCATCGGCGCCGTGTCGGCGACCGCCGCCGCCGCCATTCGCGGCCGGCTGACCTTCAAGGTGATTCACAACACCGTGCGCAATACCCTGGCGGTCTCCTGCATGTTCATGTGGATCATCCTGGCAGCGCTGTGCTTCGGCGCCGTGTTCGACGGGCTTGGCGCGGTCAAGGCGATCGAGGGCTTCTTCATCGGCGAACTCGGCCTGACCCCTTGGGAAATTCTCATCCTGATGCAGCTTTCCTACCTGATCATGGGCATGTTCCTGGATGATACCGCGATGCTGGTCATCGTCGCGCCGCTCTATGTGCCGCTGGTCAAGCTGCTTGGCTTCGATCTCATCTGGTACGGCGTGCTCTACACGATCACCTGCCAGATCGCCTACATGACGCCGCCCTTCGGCTACAATCTGTTCCTGATGCGCGCCATGGCGCCGCCGGAAATCAGCCTGAACGACATCTACCGCTCCATTGTGCCTTTCGTCGCGGTGATGATCCTGGCGCTGATCGTCGTCATGGCATTCCCGCAGATCGCCCTGTGGCTGCCGCAGCATTTCTACATCCGCTGAGGAGACCGGAGCCGCCCGGACAAGCAAAGGAGGTGAAGAGCAATCCAGAGCCTGCGCAAGAATGGTCCGGCGGACGGCCGGACGAACAACCAGAGGAGTGAACGGAGATGCAGAACAGACGCGATTTTCTCAAGAAGGCGGGCATCGCTTCGGCAGCGGCCACGGGCGCATCGGCGCTGGCCATGCCGCACGTCCGCGCGCAAAGCCCGATCAAGTGGCGGCTGCAGACCTATGCCGGCCCCGCGCTGGCCGAGCATGTCGTCAAGCCTGCCATCGACGCCTTCAACAAGGTCGCCAATGGCGACATGGTGATCGAGCTTTACACCGCCGACCAGTTGGTGCCGACGGGCGAGCTCTTCCGCGCCATGCAGGCCGGCACGATCGACGCCGTGCAGTCGGATGAGGATTCGATGGCCGCCCCGGTCGACGTCTCCGTCTTCGGCGGCTACTTCCCCTTCGCCACGCGCTATTCGCTGGATGTCCCCGTCCTGTTCAACCAGTGGGGCCTGAAGGAAATCTGGGAGGAGGCCTACAATGAGGTGGAGAACGTCACCTGGCTCTCCGCCGGTTCGTGGGACCCGTGCCACTTCAACACGGTGGAGCCGATCAACAGTCTTGCCGACCTGAGGGGCAAGCGGGTCTACACCTTCCCGACAGCCGGCAAGTTCCTGGCACAGTTCGGCGTTGTGCCCGTGACACTGCCCTATGAGGATGTCGAGGTGGCCGTCCAGACCGGCGAGCTCGACGGCATCGCCTGGTCGGGCATCACCGAGGACTATACGGTCGGCTGGGCGGACGTCACCAACTACTTCCTGACCAACAACATCACCGGCGCCTGGATCGGCTCGTTCTTCGCCAATTCCGAGCGCTGGAACGAGGTGCCGGAGCATTTGAAGACGCTGTTCCAGCTGTGCATGGATTCCTCGCACTATTATCGCCAGTGGTGGTACTGGGGCGGCGAGGCCAAGCTGCGTGTCGACGGCACCAAGCTGAAGCTGACGACCATCCCCGACGAGGAATGGGGACAGGTCGAGGAAGCCGCCGCCAAGTTCTGGGACGAGATCGCCGCGCAAAGCGACCGCAGCGCGCGCGTGGTCAAGATCCTCAAGGAATACAACGCCGCCATGGGCAAGGCGGGGCGTCCCTACCGCTACACCTGAACCCGTTGGATCAACCGCCGGGCTCGCCCCTCACCCTTACCCTCTCCCCGCGTGCGGGGAGAGGGAGACGCCCACGTCGCGGCCATCCTCCTTCTCCCCGTTTACGGGGAGAAGGTGCCGGCAGGCGGATGAGGGGCGTACGCACAGAGACGATCATCAGACATGACAGGACAAACATATGGCGGGCAAACTGACTTTGGACACCCTCAAGGCGGCAGCCGAAACCGGTGAGATCGACACCGTCCTGGTGGCGCTGGTCGACATGCAGGGCCGGCTGATGGGCAAGCGCTTCCATGTGGATTTCTTTCTCCAGAGCGCTTTCGAGGAAACCCATAGCTGCAACTACCTGCTCGCCACCGACCTCGAAATGGTCACCGTCGAGGGCTACAAGGCGACGAGTTGGGAAACCGGCTACGGCGACTACACGATGAAGCCCGATCTTTCGACGCTGCGCCGCATTCCCTGGCTCGAAGGCACGGCGCTGGTGCTGTGCGATGTGCTTGACCATCACACCCATGCGGACGTGCCCCATTCGCCGCGCGCCATATTGAAGAAGCAGATCGCCCGGCTGGAGGCGATGGGCATGAAGGCCATGATGGCCTCGGAACTGGAATTCTTCCTGTTTCGCGACACCTTCGAGGAGGCAAGCGCCAAGGGGTATCGCGGGCTGGAGCGCATCAGCGCCTACAATGAGGACTACCACATCTTCCAGACGACCAAGGAAGAGGATGTGATGCGCGCCATCCGCAACGGGTTGAACGGCGCCGACGTGCCGGTGGAGAACTCCAAGGGCGAGGCCGATGCCGGCCAGGAAGAGATCAACGTGCGCTATGCCGATGCTCTGACCATGGCCGACCGGCACGCGATCATCAAGAACGGCTGCAAGGAGATCGCCTGGCAGAAGGGCCGTGCCGTCTCCTTCATGGCCAAATGGGACGATCAGGCGGCCGGCAGTTCCTCGCATGTCCACCAGTCGCTCTGGTCGCTCGACGGCAAGCCCCTGTTCTTCGATCCCGCTGGCGAACACGGCATGTCCACGACCATGCGGCACTATCTCGCCGGGCTTCTGGCGCATGCGGGCGAAATCACTTATTTCCTCGCCCCCTACATCAACTCCTACAAGCGCTTTGCCGCCGGCACCTTCGCCCCCACCAAGGCCATCTGGTCGTTCGACAATCGCACGGCGGGCTACCGCGTCTGCGGCGGCGACACCAAGGCGGTGCGCGCCGAATGCCGCGTCGGCGGTGCCGACCTGAACCCCTATCTGGCCTTTGCGGCATTGATCGCCGCCGGGCTTGATGGCATCGAGAACAAGAGAGAGCTTGAGCCGGCCTTCGTCGGCGACGCCTATCATGGCAGCGGAATCCGCGAGATTCCCGCCACGTTGCGCGACGCGACAACTGCCCTCGATGGCTCCAAAATGCTGCGCAAGGCGTTTGGCGACGATGTGGTCGACCACTATGTCCACGCGGCCCGCTGGGAACAAAACGAATATGACCGCCGCGTCACCGATTGGGAGATCAGGCGTGGCTTTGAGAGAGCATGAGATGACGAAAACCCTGCCCAAGACATTGCAATGCATTTCCCCCATCGACGGTTCGGTCTATGCCGAGCGCCCCGTGATGGACCCGGACAAGGCCGCCGCACTCCTGGCGCACGCCCGGCCAGCCCAGAAGGCCTGGGCGAAACGCCCGCTCGACGAGCGCATCGCTCTCGTCAACGCCGGTGTCGCCCGCCTCAACGAGATGGCCGACGAAGTGGTGCCGGAGCTTGCCCACATGATGGGCCGCCCGGTGCGCTATGGCGGCGAGTTCGGCGGCATGAACGAGCGTTCCGCCTACATGGCCTCGATTGCCGCCCGCGCGCTCAGCCCCATCGTCATCGAGGATTCGGACATTTTCGACCGGCGCATCGTCCACCAACCGCATGGCGTGGTCGGCGTCATCGCGCCGTGGAACTACCCCTACATGACGGCGATGAACACCATCGTGCCGGCGCTGATCGCCGGCAATGCCGTGGCCGTCAAGCATGCCACGCAGACGCTGCTTGTCGGCGAGCGCATCGTCCGCGCCTTCCATGAGGCGGGCATTCCCGAAGCGCTGTTCATCAACCTGTTCCTCGACCATCCGGGCACCGAAACGCTGATCGGCGACCGCGCCTTCGACTTCATCAATTTCACGGGCTCCGTCGGCGGCGGGCGCGCCATCGAGCGGGCCGCTGCCGGCACCTTCACCGGCCTCGGCCTGGAACTCGGCGGCAAGGACCCGGCCTATGTGATGGAAGACGCCGACATCGACTGGGCCGTCGACGTGCTGATGGATGGCGCGATGTACAATGCCGGCCAGTGCTGCTGCGGCATCGAGCGCATCTATGTGACGGAGCGCCATTTCGACGCTTTCGTCGCAAAATCCACCGATTGGGTGTCGAAGCTCAAGCTCGGCAACCCGCTGTCGAAGGAAACCACCATCGGACCGATGGCCAACAAGCGCTTTGCCGACGAAGTCCGTTCGCAGACGCGCGACGCCATTGCGCAAGGCGCCAGGCCGCTGATCGATCCAAAGCTGTTCCCCGAGGACGACGGCGGCACCTACCTGATGCCGCAAGTGCTCGTCGACGTGAACCACCAGATGCGCGTGATGCGCGAGGAGAGCTTTGGTCCCGTCGTCGGCATCATGCCGGTCAAGGACGACGCCGAGGCGCTGACCCTGATGAACGATTGCGAGTTCGGCCTGACCGCTTCGCTGTGGACGGCCGACGCCGAGCGCGCCGCGCGTCTCGGCGACCAGATCGAGACCGGCACCGTGTTCATGAACCGCGCCGACTATCTCGACCCCAGCCTGTGCTGGACCGGCTGCAAGAACACCGGCCGCGGCGGCGCGCTGTCCGAGATCGGCTATCACAACCTCACCCGTCCGAAATCCTACCATTTCAGGAAAAAGCAAGCATGAGCCTCGTCGCCAACTGGTCCTATCCGACATCCATCCGTTTCGGCGCCGGGCGCATCACGGAACTGGCGGACGCCTGCAAGGCGGCCGGCATCGCCCGGCCGCTGCTCGTCACCGACCGGGGTCTTGCCGGCATGGAGATCACCAGGAACGCGCTCGACCTCCTGGAGGCCGCCGGTCTCGGCCGCGCCATGTTCTCGGATGTCGATCCCAATCCGAACGAAAACAACCTCGAGGCCGGCGTTCGCATGTTCACCGATGGCGGCCATGACGGTGTGGTCGCCTTCGGCGGGGGGTCGGGCCTCGACCTCGGCAAGCTCGTCGCCTTCATGGCCGGCCAGACGCGGCCCGTGTGGGATTTCGAGGACATCGGCGACTGGTGGACCCGCGCCGATGCCGCGAAGATCGCCCCGATCGTCGCCGTTCCGACCACGGCGGGAACGGGCTCGGAAGTGGGCCGCGCCGGCGTTCTGACCAATTCCACGACGCATGTGAAGAAGATCATCTTTCACCCGAAGATTCTGCCTTCGGTGGTGATCTGCGATCCCGAACTGACGGTCGGTATGCCTAAGGGCATCACCGCCGGCACCGGCATGGACGCCTTCGCCCATTGCCTCGAAGCCTATTCCTCGCCTTTCTACCACCCGATGAGCCAGGGCATCGCGCTTGAGGGCATGCGGCTGGTGAAAGCCTATTTGCCGCGCGCCCACGCCGATGGAAGCGACCTCGAGGCCCGCGCCCAGATGATGAGCGCCGCCGCCATGGGCGCCGTCGCCTTCCAGAAGGGGCTCGGCGCGATCCACGCCCTGTCCCACCCGATCGGCGCCGTCTACAACACGCACCACGGCACCACCAACGCGGTCGTCATGCCGCCCGTGCTGCGGCTCAACCGGCAGGTCATCGAAACCCGCATCAACGCCGCCGCCGCCTATCTCGGCATCGCCGGCGGCTTTGACGGCTTCTACGAATTCGTCATGCAATTGCGGGCCGAACTCGGCATCCCCGACAAGCTCGCAGCACTCGGCGTCGGCACCGACCGCATCGACGAAATGGTGGGAATGGCGCTGGAAGACCCCAGCGCCGGCGGCAACCCGGTCAAGATGACGGTTGAGAACACCAGGGCGCTCTTTGAGGCGTGTATCTGAGCACAGGGCAGGCGCCGGCGCCCTTCGCCGTCGCCACGGCATGGATGCCCGGCTCGGGGGCCGGGCATGACGAAGGATTGGATGTCGGTGTTGGTCGCGACGGCCGGCAACTGGTGCTCCCGCCTCTACAACTCGTCACTCTCGGGCCCCGACCCGAGGGTCCATGCCGGAACGAGTGATCCTGACGCGCCAGCACATCCTGCGATCTAAAGCGCCAGCGACACCGTGATCACCCCCGGTTCCGCCACCCCGGCCTTCACTTCGAAGCCGAACTCCCGGCACATGTTCAGCATCTTGGTGTTGTCGGAAAGCACAATGCCTTCGATGGCGCCGATGCCCTCCGCGCGCGCATAGTCGATCAGCTGTTTCAGCAATGCAAAGCCCAGCCCGTGCCCCTGCAGGTCGGTGCGCACCAGCAGTCCATATTCGGCCACCTCCTTGTCCGGGTCGGCGGACAGGCGGCCGATACCACCCATCTCGCCATCCTCGGCGCGCAGGGCGATGAAGGCCATGTCGCGCTCATAGTCGAGTTGGGTGAGCCTCAGCAGCATCTCGTCGGGAAAGTGCTTGCGCGAGGCAAGAAAGCGGAAGCGGATATCCTGCGGCGAGACCTGCGCCAGGAAACCGGGGAACAGCGCCACATCCGCCGGCTTGATCGGCCTGAGATGGTAGCGGTGGCCTTCAAGATCGACGTCCTTCTCCCACCCGCCCGGATAGGGCCTGATCGCCAGGTCGGGGTTAGGCCCCTTGCGACCGATCTCCGCAGGCTCGATCTCGATGCGCGCGTCGAGCGCCACCACGCCGTCGCGGTCGGCGAGCAGCGGGTTGATGTCCATGCCCTTGATGCAGGGGAAGTCGACGATCATCTGCGACATGGCGTTGAGCGCCTCGGCAATCGCGGCGCGGTCGGCCGGCGCGCGGTCGCGATAGCCAGCGAGCAATTTGCCGATGCGCGTTGAATCGATCAGGTCGCCAGCCAGCACATCGTCGAGCGGCGGCAGGGCGATGGCCGTGTCGTCGACCACCTCGACCGAGGTGCCGCCGGCGCCGAACAGCACCACCGGCCCGAAGATCGGATCCTGGCTGACACCGAGGATCAGCTCATGCGCGTGCTTGCGCACCACCATCGGCTGCACGACGAAGCCTTCGAGCGCGTCTTCGGAGCCGGCTTCCTTCAACCGCTTGACGATGCCTTCCGCTGCCGCGACCGCCGCCTGCGGCGTCTTCAGGTCGAGCACCACGCCGCCGATGTCGGACTTGTGGCTGATCGTCTTCGAAAGCAGCTTCACCACCACCCTGTCCGAGGACTTCAGGAGTTCGGCCGCCGCCTCGCCGGCTGCCTTCGGCGTTTCAGTCACACGCGTTGCCGGCACGGGAATGCCGTAGGCGGCGATCGCCGCCTTGGCCTCGGGCTCGGTCAGCATGCGTCGGCCCTCGCGCGCCGCTCCCTTCAGGATCGCCGCCAGCGCCTCGCGGTCGCCGCGCACATCCTCGCTGCCGCTCGACGGCACGCGTGTCAGCGCCTTCTGCGCCCGCGACCACTCGCCGAGGTAGGAAAGCGCTGCCGTGGCGCTCGACGGTGTGGAGAAATTGGCGATGCCCGCTTCCTGCAGGATGCGCCGGCCCTCGCGCGCCGTCTTTTCGCCGAGCCAGCAGGTGATCAGCGGCTTGCCATTGATGCGGCCGCGCTCGGCAAGGGCGGCCACGGCACGCGCCGCCTCGGATGGCGAGGCAAGGCCGGTCGGGCAGTTGAACACCAGGACGGCATCCGTGCCTTCATCATCGGCAACCGCGCGCACCGCCTCGCTGTAGCGGTCCGGCGGCGCATCGCCGATGATGTCGGCCGGGTTGGCATGCGACCAGTTCGGCGGCAGCGCCTTGTCGAGCCGCGCCAGCGTTTCGGCTGAAAACTCCGCCAGTGTCCCCTCGAAATCGATCAGCCGGTCGACGGCCAGAACGCCTGCCCCGCCGCCATTGCTGACGATGCCGACGCGCGAAGCCTGCAATGGCGAGAACCGCGCCAGCACCTCGGCCGCGTCGAACAGTTCGCCCAGATCGAGAACGCGCAAAATGCCCGCGCGCCGCAGCGCGGCCTCCACCACCCGGTCGGCCCCCGACAACGCCCCCGTATGGGTCGCCGCTGCCTGCGCCGCCTGTGCGTGCCGTCCGGACTTGATGGCGATCACCGGCTTCAGGCGCGCCGCCGCACGCGCCGCCGTCATGAATTTTCGCGGGTTGGGAATGGTCTCGAGATACATCAGGATGGCGCGCGTCTTGCCGTCGCCAGCCAGCATTTCCAGATAGTCGCCGACATCGACATCGGCCATGTCGCCGAGCGAGACGATGTGCGAGAAGCCGACGCCCTCCTCCGCCGCCCAGTCGACCAGCGAGGTGGCGATGGCGCCCGATTGCGACAACAGCGCCAGCCCGCCTGCCTTGGCCTGCATATGGGCAAAACTGGCGTTGAACTTCATCGGCGGCACCATCAGCCCGACCGTGTTCGGCCCGATGATGCGGAACAGATGCGGCCTGGCCGCGTCGAGCATGGCCTGGCGCAGCCCGTTCTCACGCGTCAGCCCCGCCGTGATGACCACCGCCGTGCGCGTGCCCTTTTCGCCGAGCTCCGCAATGATGCCCGGCACGGTTTCAGGCGGCGTGACGATCACGGCGATATCCGGCACGCCGGGGATCTGGCTGGCGCGCTTGTAGCAGCGCCGCCCGTCGACCTTCCTGTATTTCGGATTGACCGGCCAGATCTCGCCCTCGAAGCCGCCTTCGATCAGGTTCTGCATGACGATGCGGCCGACCGCCCCGTCACGGACCGATGCACCGATGACGGCAACGGATTGCGGGCGGGCGGCATGTTCGAGATTGCGGATCGTCATTGGCGGAAACTCCGGTTTCGCCGTCCCGCGGCGCTCCGGCGCAGTATAGCCGCATCACGCAAAGGGAATGCAACCCGGCATCCGACCTTTGCTCAGGCGCCGTCATCCCGTCCGAAATCCAGCCTCGGCACGGCGGCGACCAGCGCCCTGCCCATTGCCGATTGCGGATCGGCGATGACGCCCGGCGTCGGTCCGGTCTCGACGATGCGGCCCGCATCCATGATCGCCACGCGATGGGCGATGACGCGCACGACAGCCAGATCGTGCGAAACGAAGACATAGGCGATGCCGTCGCTTTTCTGCACATCGGCGAGCAGTTCGAGGATCGTGCCGCGCACCGACACGTCGAGCGCCGATACCGCCTCGTCGAGGACGATCAGTGCCGGCCGTGTGGCCAGCGCCCGGGCGATGGCGACCCGCTGGCGCTGCCCACCCGAAACCTCATGCACCGCGCGCTGCGCAAAGCCAGCAGGCAGGCCGACGCGCTCGAGCAGTTCGGCGATCCGCCGGGGCCGCTCCGCCCGGTCGGCCCGGTCGGCAATGCCGTGAATGCGCAGCGGATCGTCAAGCGCGCCGCCAATGGTGGCGCGTGGATTGAAGGCGGCGAGCGGTTCCTGGAACACCATCTGGATCGCCCCGCGCCGCTGGCGCAATGCCCTGCCGCGCAGGGCCAGCCAATCCTCGCCGTCGATGCTGATCGCGCCGGCATCGGGCTCGATCAGCCGCATCAGCACACGCGCCAGCGTCGACTTGCCGCTGCCGGACGGACCGACCAGGCCGAGCGTCTCGCCGCGTGCCAGCGTGAACGACACATCGTCCAGCGCCGTCACGTCGCGGCCCCGGCTGTGAAAGACCTTGCGCAATCCCCGCGCGGTGACGAAAGGCTCTCCCATCAGGCGCGCTCATCGATCAGCCGCGGGGCGGAAAAATCGATATGCGTGGCGATCAGGCTGCGCGTGTAGTCCTGCGAAGGCCGCGCCAGAACCTGCCGCGCCGGACCCACTTCGACCAGCGTCGCATCGCGGAACACCGCGATCCGATCGGCCAGCTTTGCGGCGAGCGCAATGTCGTGCGTGATGAAGACCAGGCTCATCCCGTCCTCGCGCACCAGCGTGTCGAGCAGTTCGGTGATTTCCGCCTGGACGATCATGTCCAGCGCGCTGGTCGCCTCGTCGGCGATCAGCAGCCGGGGGCTGGCGGCGATGGCACAGGCAATGGCGATGCGCTGCCGCTGGCCGCCGGAGAACTGGTGCGGATAGGCGGCAAGCGCCGCCTGCGGCTGGGGAATGCGCACCCGTGCGAGCAGGTCGAGCGCACGCTGCCTTGCTGTGGCTCGTCCAAGCCGCAAATGGCGCACCGCGCCCTCGGACACCTGTTCGCCGATGGTGAGCACGGGATTGAGGCTCGAGCCCGGATCCTGGAACACCATGCCGATGTCGCGCCCAGCGACCGGCACATGATCGAGACCCGGCCAGTCGATGGTGCCGGCAAGCGATGCCTCCGGCGGCAGGAGCCCGGCCAGTGCCAGGGCCAGTGTGCTCTTGCCCGAACCGCTTTCGCCGATGATCGCCAGCCGCCCGCCCGTGGCGATATCGAGATCGACATCGCGCAAGGCGAAGGTTTGCGCTCCCTCGCGCCTGTAGGAAACGGAAAGGCCGCGCAGCGTGGCGAGGGTCGTCGTCATTGCCGGCCCCGGCGATGCGCCATCGCCTCGACCAGCCCCTCGCCGAACAGATAGACGCCGAGCACGGTCAAGACGAGACCGAAGCCAGGCACGATCGACAGAAAGGGCGCCGTGCGCAGTACGTTGCGGCCCTCGGCGATCATCGATCCCCAGGTGACGATGTTCGGATCGCCAAGATTGAGGAAGGACAGCGCCGCCTCGATCAGCACGGCGCTGGCGACGATCACCGAAACCAGCGCCAGCACGGGCGGCAGCGCGTTGGGCAGCACCTCCTTGAAGGCGATTTCCGCCGGATGCATGCCGATGGCCCGGGCCGCCGCCACATAGTCGCGCTCGCGGATCGACAGGACCTCGGCCCGCGCCAGCCGCGCCGGGCCGGTCCAGGCGCCGAGCGCCACCGCGAACACGATCACCGGCAGCGAGGGACCGGTGACGCTGACGAAGGCCAGCGCCAGCAGGAAGGCCGGCACCACCTGGAAGGCATCGACGACCCGCATCAGCGCCTCGTCGATGAGACCGCCGGCGAACCCGGCCACGGTTCCCACCACCGTGCCGACCGCCACCGCGACGAGTGCCGCGAAGACACCGACCAGCAGCGAGGCACGCGCGCCATGCATCAGCCCGGCCAGCACGTCGCGGCCCAGCCTGTCGGTGCCGAGCGGCAGCGATGCGTCGGTGAACGGAGCGATCAGCGGTCGCCCGACGATCGACAGCGGATCGCGCGGAAACACGAATGGCGCCAGCAGCGCCATGGCGACGAGGCAGGCGAGCAGAACAAGACCCACCATGCCTTCAGGCGAACGCAGGAAGCGCAGCGCGAACCGCCTCATGACGAAGCCTCCCCGCTGCCGACGCGCGGATCGAGCCAGGCATAGGCGAGATCGACCAACAGATTGACGACGATCACCAGCACCGCGCTGACGACGATGATGCCCATCAGGAGCGGCGCATCGCGCGCCGCCACCGCCTCATGCGCCAAGCGCCCGAAGCCCGGTATGGCGAAAACGCTCTCGATGACGACGCTGCCGCCGAGCATGGTGGCCGCCTGCAGGCCGAGCATGGTGACCAGCGGCAACAGCGCGTTGCGCGCCACATGGCGCAGCACGATGCGCCGCCGCGCCAGGCCCTTGGCCCGCGCGGCAAGCACGAAATCCTGCCGCCACACCTCTGCCATGCCCGCCCGCATCATGCGCAGGAACAAGGCGAGATAGATGAAACCCAGCGCCGAGACCGGCAACACCAGATGCCGGGCAATGTCGAGCGCCCGGGCGAAGCCGGTCTTGCCCGAAGCGATGGTCTCGATGCCGGCGGTGGGGAACCAGCGCAGCTGCACGGCGAACACCAGGCTCAGCACCAGACCGAGCCAGAAGCTGGGAACGGCGTAGAGCGCCAGGGAACCGATGGACAGTGCCCGGTCGGCAGCACTCCCCGGCCGCGCGCCGGCAACGATCCCGAACAGCGTCCCGAAGGTGAAGGCCATGGCGATGGCGCTGCCCATCAGCCACAGCGTGTTGGGCAGGCGCTCGAGGATCAGGTCGAGGATCGGCCGGTTGAAGGCGACCGAGAAACCGAGATCGAGCCGGGCAAGCGAACCGGCATACAGCCACAGCCGGGCAAGCGCCGACTGGTCCAGCCCGTAGCGCTCGCGCAGCGATTGTGCCAGGCCGGCATCCCCGCCGAGCGTGACGAGATAGGCGTCAACCGCATCGCCCGAGGCCATCTCCAGGAGGAAGAATGTCCCGATGACGACGATCAGCAGCACGGGAATGCTGCTGAGGATGCGCCGCCGCGCCAGAAGCCAGGCGCGGTTCATACCGCCCGCCCTCTTGTCATGCCGGCACTCCGCCGATCAGGGCGTCAGCCCCGTATCCGCCCAGTTCGACACGGCCCAGCGCGGATTGTTGCCGACATTGACGACGCGGGTGCTTGCCACGGTGGTGAAACCCCATTCGGCGACGTTGATCAGCGGCAGATCCTCGGCGACGATGCGCTGGAAATCATTGTACAGCGCGGTGCGAGCCTCCGTATCGACGGTTTCCGCCGCCTCGGCGATGATCGCATCGAGCTCGGCATTGGCGTAGCCGCCCTGGTTCGAGAACGGCACGCCGTCGGCGATCCCCGACTGCACGAGGATCGTCGTCGAGATGGCCGGGTCGCCCCGGAAGACCGGCGAGCCGACCGCGATGTCGAAATCATGATCGGTGTAGACGGCCTTCAGATGCGCCGGCGTGTCGTTGGCGACGATCTGCACGTCGATGCCGATCTCGGCCAGCGCCTGGCGCAGATAGTCGCCGAACTGGCGTGTCTCGCTGAAGAACGGCGCCGGCAGCAGGCGCAGCGCAAACCGCGTTCCGTCGGCCCCGCGCGGATGGCCCGCCTCGTCGAGCAGCGCATTGGCCTTGTCGATGTCGAACGCATATTCGGGCGTTTCGGGATTGTAGAATTCCGGCGCATTTTGCGGCACCGGGCCGGTCGCTGCCTCGGCAAAGCCGAGGAACACCGTATCGACGACGAAATTCTTGTCGATCGCATGGGCGATCGCCTGCCGCACCTTGAGGTCGGCGAGGATCTCGTTGCGGTGGTTGATCTCGACGACGAGCTGGTAGGTCAGCGCCTCATAGCCCTCGGTCACCACCTTCAGCCCCGGCACCTTGGAGATGCGCTCGAGGTCGACCAGCGGCACCTGCGAGAAGGCGGCGAGCTGGATTTCACCGGCTTCCAGCGCCGATGCCGCCGCCGCGCGGTCGGGCAGGATGCGGAAGATGATCTCGTCCAGCTTCGGCTGCCCCTCACCCCAATAGGCGTCGTTGCGCGTCAGGCGATAATATTCGCCGGGCTTGTACTCGGCGAACTTGAACGGGCCGGTGCCCACCAGGGCGCTGTTGGCCGGATTATTGGCAATCTCCGTCCCCTCGTAGAGGTGCTTCGGCAGCACGCTCGTCACCACCGGCAGCGCGTTGCGGATCAACTGGATCGGCGTCGGCGCGGAGAAGCGGAACACCGCCGTGTGGTCGTCGGGCGTCTCCACCGCGTCGAGATTGGCGAACACGATGCGGCCGAGATTCTGCAGCGGCTTCCAGACCTCCATCGCCGAGAAGGCCACATCGGCGGAGGTGAACGGCTTGCCGTCATGCCAGGTGACACCCTCGCGCAGCTTGAACGTGATCGACAGGCCGTCTTCGGAACCCTCCCAGCTCGTCGCCAGGCGCGGCGCCAGCGCGCCCTCGCCGTCAAGTGCGGCTTCGGCAAGCGGCTCGATCACCTTCGAGGCGATGAAGAAGACGCCATTGGACGCGACGATGGCCGGGTTGAGATTGCGCGGCTCCGAATCCGCCGCGACGATCAGCCGGCCGCCCCGCGGCGCATCCTCGGCATGGGCGAGGCTCGGCAGGGCCGACAGGAGCGCGCCCTGAAGGACAAGGGCGGACGCCGCCCCCTGCAGCAACGAACGGCGCGAAATCAGAAAGCTGGACATGGAATCCCCCGGTTGCTGGATCGTCGTTTCGATGCCGGATTTGAACGCCTACCGACGCACTTTGACAATAGGCCAGCCGCCTGTCTGCCGACAGCACCGGAGTGTAATTTTGCTTGAGCCAGGCGTCGGAAGGAAAATACCTCCGCGGCAGGCCTTACGACGTCAGCATGCGGATCGCCGTCAACGCCAGGAACAGGGCGAACACCCGCTTCAGGTTCTTTGCGTCGAGCGCATGCGCCAGATGCGCGCCGAGCGGCGCGAACAGATAGCTGACCGGCGCGATGATCGCCGCCGCCGGCAGACTGACATAGCCCAGGCTGCCGGGCGGCAGCCCCTCGACGTCGAGGCCGGCATAGATGAAGCCCGCCACGCCGGGAATGGCGATCAGAAGCCCCATCGCCGACGCCGTACCGACGGCCCGATGGGCCGGAAAGGAGAAGGCCGACAGGGTCGGCACCGACAGCGTGCCGCCGCCAATGCCCATCAGCGAGGAGATCACGCCGATTACCCAGGCGATCGCCCGGTTGATCCATTTGCTGACCGGCAGCGCCTCGGAGAGGACGAGCGTTTTCGGCAGCGCCATGTTGATGGCCACAAGAATGCCGACCACGCCGAAGATCAGCCGCAAATGCTCGCCGGAAACCACCTTCGCCAGGCCGCCGCCGACCAGCGCGCCGATGAACACGGCCGGTCCCCACAGGCGCAGCAGGTCGCGGTCGACCGTGCCGCGCTTGGCATGTGATCGCATCGAGGAAATGGACGTCGGAATGATGGTGGCGAGCGAGGTCGCCACGGCCAGATGGCTGGCATGCTCGGGAGCGATGTTGAATGTGTGCAGCACCCAGAACAGCACCGGCACGATGACGATGCCGCCGCCGACACCCAGGAGACCGGCGAGGACGCCGCCGATCATGCCCGTCACCGCCATGCCGGCCACCAGTATGGCGATTGTCATCCCGTCGAATGTGGATGGATCCAGAGGCATTTCCAACTCTCTTTCTTCGTCAATCTGCATTGCCGGCACGCCTAATCGCGCACGCACCCGGCATGGGTGGTCAAAACCGGGCGCAGCGTCAATCGGCTGGCGGCGTGTCGATCACCGCCATGGCGGCATCGATGCCCCTGCCCGTCTCGACACGGTGGCCAAGGGCGTTCAGCGCACCGGCGAACGCCGTCAGTCCGGCAATGGCGTAGATCGGCTGCGCCGTCGGTCCCATATGGCCGATGCGGGTGAGCTTGCCTTGCGTCGCGCCGCGACCGCCCGACAGGACCACGCCGTAACGCTCGCGCGCCGCCTGGCGCAGCTTCGCCTCGTCGATGCCGTCGGGCGTGCGGATGGTGGTCGTGGTGGGCGAGGCGATGGCCTCGCAGGCCGCCCATAGCGACAGGCCCAGCGCCTTCACGCCGGCGCGGGTCGCCCGCGCCGTCAGCGCATGGCGCGCCCAGACGGTCTCCGGCCCCTCGTCCAGATAAAGATCGAGCGCCACGTCCATGCCGTTCAATTCGGCGATCGACGGCGTGAAGGGAAACGGCTTGTCGCGCGACCAGGCGTTTTCCCAATCGACGATGCTGAGCACGGAAGCGCGCGGCGCATCCTTGTTGGCCTTCATCTTGTCCCAGGCGCGCTGGCTGACGCCGAGCATGGTCAGGCCGGGCGGCGAACCGAGGCACTTGCTCGGCCCCGTGACATAGAGGTCGGCGCGGCAATCCTCTGGATGCGTGTCCATGCCGCCAAAGGAGGAAACCGCGTCGACGATCATATAGGCGCCATGCGCGGCGACCAGCGCGCCGATCTGGTTGATCGGATTGATTGTGCCCGAGGGCGTCTCGTGATGGCACACGCAAACCACGCTGATTTCCGGATGCGCCTTCAGCATCTCGTCGACGGCCTGCGGATCGATCGCCTGATTGTAGGGCACCTCGATCTCCAGGACATTCGGCGTGTGCCGTCTGGCCCAGGAAGCGAACCCCTTGCCATAAACGCCCGAGGCCAGGTTGAGCACGGTGTCGGTACGGGCGATCAGCGATGCGGCTGCCGCCTCCAGCCCCAGCACCGGCTCGCCCTGCATCAGCACTGGCTTGTTCGACAGGCGCATGGCGGTCTGCGCCTTTCCGACCAGCCTTTCGTAGAACGCCTGGAAAGCGGGATCGTGATCGTAGAGCAAGCTTCGCCCCAGCCCGCGCAGCACCTCGCCATAGGCATTGACCGGACCCGTTGTCAGCGTGATCACCGGCGGCCGGTCGTTCGAATAGCGCATCGCAATCTCCCTTTCGCCGGGCCTCGCTGATCGGCAGGCGCCTGGCGTCAGCCTCATACCGGGTTCGGGGCCGGTCGGTCCAGATGAAGATGATGATTCTCTTTGGGCCTCAGAGATAGGGCGGCGAGCAGGCCGACACGACCACGGTGCGCCTGTCCGAAAGATTACGGAAGCGATGTGGAATTCGGCTGTCGAACAGATAGGATTCGCCCGCCTTGAGGATCTTGAACTGGTCGCCGACGGTCAGCGCCAATTCGCCCTCGACCACATAGCCGCCCTCGCTCGAAGCGTGCTGCAGCATCGTCTCGCCCGTGTCGGCGCCCGGTTCGTAGACCTCGTGCAGGATTTGCAGATTGTGCAGCCTGGCGTCACCGATCTGCCGCAGGACGAGCAGGCCGCCTCCCGGCGCGCCGGCATTGATCGCCACCCGCGACGTGAGATCGACCAGCGCATCGGCAGCGAAGAACGGTCCGGGATTGTCGCCCCGCTCGGGCTCGAAGAAATCGGCCATGCCGACGCCCATCCCGCCAAGCACCTTGCGCAGCGTCGCGATGGAGGGGCTGATCTTGTTCTTCTCGATGTTCGAAATCTGCGCATGCGGAACGCCGGCCTGTTCGGCCAATTGGCGCTGGGTCAGCTTGCCCGCGGTGCGCATCGCCTTCAGGCGGGTGCCGATGTCGAAATCGTTCATGCGTGCTTCAATCCGTCCGCGCCAAGCCTCGAATCTTCGCATGGTTCAGCGCAAGTGGCTAGCTGATGCGCTCCATTTGCTCAAGAAAATATACCGGGAGTCTCTAGTTCCTGGGAAGAACCCTGTATTCTAGGGAGTTCACCCGCACATACGCTCAATATATTGAGCGGCCGATTGTCCTTCCATACGATCAATGCTACCCCTGAAAAAACACCGACCTGCGATTAAACTCCACCAAGCGCTGCAGCCCGGAACCTTTGCGAGGATAACCGATGAACGACAAGCCCAATTCCATCGAAGCCCGCGACATTGCCTACCATCTGCACCCCTACACCAATGCGAAAAAGCATCTGGAGGCCGGTCCGCTGGTGATCGACCGGGGCGAAGGCATCTACGTGTTCGACAACAATGGCAAACGCTACATCGAGGCGATGGCCGGCCTGTGGAGCGTCGGCGTCGGGTTCAACGAAAAGCGGCTGGTCAAGGCGGCGACGGAGCAGATGGAGCGGCTGCCCTACTACCACACCTTCACCCACAAATCGCACGGGCCGGTGATCGAGCTTGCCGAAAAGCTCGTCGGCATGGCGCCGGTACCGATGAGCAAGGCGTTCTTCACCAATTCCGGCTCGGAAGCCATCGACACGGCGCTGAAGCTGATCTGGTATCGCTCCAACGCGCTTGGCCAGCCGGAGCGCAAGAAGATCATCGTCCGCAACCGCGCCTACCACGGCGTGACGATCGCCGCGGCCTGCCTGACGAGCCTGCCGGGCAACCACCGCTCGTTCGACCTGATCGTGCCCAACGTGCTGCGCATGACCTGCCCGCACCATTGGCGCGAGGCGCTGCCCGGCGAAAGCGAAGAGGATTTCGCCACGCGCCTGGCCAAGGAGCTGGAAGACACCATCCTTGCCGAAGGCCCCGAGACCATCGCCGCCTTTTTCGGCGAGCCGGTCCAGGGCGCCGGCGGCGTGGTCGTGCCGCCCGCCACCTATTGGCAGAAGGTGCAGGCGGTGCTGAAGAAATACGACATCCTGCTGGTCGCCGACGAGGTGATCTGCGGTTTCGGCCGCACCGGCACCATGTTCGGCTCGACCACCTACGGCATCGAGCCCGACATCATGGTCCTGTCGAAGCAATTGTCCTCGTCCTACCTGCCCGCCTCCGCCCTGTTGATCAACGACAAGGTGTTCGGGCCGATCATGGAGGAGAGCGACAAGATCGGCACGCTCGGCCATGGCTACACCGCCAGTGGCCATCCGGTCGCCGCCGCCGTCGCCCTGGAAAACCTGAAGATCATCGAGGAGCGCGATCTGGTCGGCAACGCTGCCGCCATGGGCCAGCGCCTGCGCGACGGGCTCAACGCCCTGTCGGACCACCCGCTGGTCGGCGAGGTGCGCGGCGTCGGCCTGATCGCCGCCGTCGAACTGGTCACCGACAAATCCGCTAGGACGGCGCTGGAAACGCCCGGCGCGCTGGGTGGGTTGGTCAACGCGCATCTGCAGGAGGCCGGCCTCATCAGCCGCGCCATGACCGATGCGGTGGCCTTCTGCCCGCCGCTGATCATCCAGGCCGGCGAGGTCGACGCCCTGCTGGCTCTCTTCAGGACCGGGCTGGACAACGCGCTGGCCGCCTTGCCGAAGGGCGCCGTCTCAGCCTGACGGGGCACCCACACGCGGGCCGACATGCCTCATGGACACCGCCGGCGCGCATCGCGCCGGCGTCTTTGCGTTACGCCGGCATGCGGCCGATCACAGTGGAATTGAAGAAACCACGCAGAAAACCTGCACCAAAAGACATCCGACAGCACAATTCATAAACAACTTTGAGTCACACATCCCCAAAGGCCACACCTGAGGGGGCCAGTCGCAAACCATTATTGGTGCTGTTGCTGTGAGTGAGATTCGCCCATTGGCGCCGGAGGATGTGCCAGCCATCGCCTCCATGTTCCAGCGCATTCTGCGCAAGGACAGGCATGCGCCGTCGCCGGCGTTGACCGCCTACCTCACCCGGCTCTTCCTCGATCCGCCGAACCGCGATCCCCACATCGCCTCCCTGGTTCATCTGCGCGCCGACGGCAGCGTCTCGGGCTTCATGGGCGTATTGCCCATGCCGATGGTGTTCGAAGGGCGGCGGCTGCAAGCCGCCATCGGCGGCAGTTTCATGGTCGAGGGCTACGAGGACGATCCCTATGCGGGCGCGCGTCTTCTGCGCGCCTTTCAGAACGGCCCGCAAGACCTCTCCTTGACGGAGACGGCCAATGACGTCTCGACCGCCATGTGGCGCAAGCTGCGCGGCGTGATCCTGCCCGACTACAGCCTGGAATGGCTGCGCGTCATCAGGCCCGCCGCCTTCACCGTCGAAATGGCCGCCAAGGCCGTTGGCGCAGCCAGGCTGGTCTCGCCGCTGGCCCGCCCGGTCGATGCGCTCATCCGCCGGGCAGCACCCCACGCCGGCTGGGCCCACCTTCCGGCGACGGCCCTGCGGGGCAAGGTCCTGCCAAGCGCGGACGCCGACGACGAGACGTCAGCCACCCTCTTCCAGCGCTTCGTCCAGTCACACCGCCTGCGCCCGGATTGGCCCGAGGCGGAGCTGCAGCGGATGATCGCCGAATCCGGCCGCAAGGCCAATTACGGCGGCATGGTCCGCCGCCAGGTGTCTTCGCGCAGCGGGACACCGGTCGGCATGTTCCTCTACTATGGCGACCGGGCCCGCATCGGCCGGGTGATCCAGATTCTCGCCTTGCCCGGCCAGGAAGGCGCGGTGATCGACAGCATGCTGGCCGACGCCTGCGAGCGCGGTCTTGTGGCGCTGCGCGGCCGCACCCAGCCGGCTTTGCTCGACGCCATGCTCGGCCGTCGCTTCGCCTTCGTCCATGCCGCGTCGAGCATCGTCCACGCCAGGGACCAGAGCCTGATCGAGCCGTTTCGCACCGGACAAGCCTTCTTCAACGGCTTCGCCGGAGAATCCTGGTCGCGCCTGCTTGGAGACCGTTTTGATTAGATTTTGCAGTCAGGTGGAATCACCTGGCGTCCGCATAAATGCGGAAAAACAAAGAGATAGACCGGTTCAGCGTTTCTATGAAACGCTGAACCGGTTTAGCCGCGCGGGGAGACAGGGCTGATGTGCGGCATCGCCGGTTATGTCGGCGCAGGCCTGCCGCCTGAGGCCGCAGCACCGCATCTGCGCGCCATGGCCGATGCCGTCGCCCATCGCGGGCCCGACGATGCCGGCATCTATGTCGGCAACGGCGTCGGCCTGGCGCATCGCCGCCTCGCCGTGGTCGGCCTCAGCGACGGCCAGCAGCCCATGGCGAATGCCGGCGGTACGCTGCACATCACCTATAATGGCGAGATCTTCAACCACATCGAGCTGCGCCGCGACCTCGAAAGCCGCGGCTGCCGGTTCCGCACGGGCAGCGACACGGAGGTCATCCTCCATCTCTACGAGCGGATGGGAACCGACTGCGTCTCGCTGCTCAACGGCGATTTTGCCTTCGCCATCTGGGATGAACCCCGCCGGCGCCTTATGCTTGCCCGCGACCGCATGGGGGTGCGGCCGCTCTATCACACCTGGCATGAGGGGCGCTTCCATTTCGCCTCCGAGGTGAAGGCGCTGCTGACCGTCCCCGGCGTCGCGGCGCGCATCGACCCCCTGGCGCTCGATCAGATCTTTACGCTTTGGGCGCCGATCCCGCCGCGCACCATCTTCGCCGGTATAGCGGAATTGCCGCCGGCGCATGTGATGACCGTCGAGGACGGAACCGTGCGGCAGCACGCCTATTGGGCACTCGACTTTTCCGACAGCGCCGCTGCACGCAGCGAAGACGAACACGCCGAGGAAGCACGCGCCCTGCTCGAGGACGCCACGCGCATCCGGCTGCGCGCCGATGTCGAAGTGGGCGCCTATCTCTCCGGCGGTCTCGATTCGTCCATCGTCTCGGCCATGGCCGCACGCATGGCGCCGGCGGGCCTCAGGACCTTTGCCATCGGTTTCTCCGACAGCGCCTTCGACGAGGGCGATTTCCAGAAGATCATGGTCGATGCGCTCGGCACGCAGCATCATCAGATCACCAGCGGCCCGCACGACATTGCCGCCGTCTTCGCCGACGTGGTGCGGCACGCCGAGCAGCCCATCCTGCGCACCGGGCCGGCACCGCTCTACCGCCTGTCGCAGCTGGTCAGGAGCGAAGGCATCAAGGCGGTGCTGTCGGGCGAAGGCGCCGACGAGGTTTTCGCCGGCTACGACATCTTCAAGGAAGCGCGCATCCGTCGCTTTTGCGCCCGCCAGCCCGGCTCGCGTTTCAGGCCGCATCTGTTCCGCCGAATCTATCCCTATCTGTCGGCGCTGCAGCGGCAGACGCCGCAATATCTCGGCGCCTTCTTCGGCGTCGGCGCCGATCAGCCGGACGACCCGCTGTTTTCCCATCGCCCGCGCTTTCGCGCCACGGCCGGCGCCAAGCTGTTCTTCTCCGAACCCTTGCGCGAAAGGCTCGCCGGCTATGACGCCGCCGACGAGATGGCCTCGCTCCTGCCCGGCGCTTTTGCGCGCTGGCACCCCCTGCACCAGGCGCAATATCTGGAAACCCGTTTCCTGCTGCCCGGCTACATCCTGTCGAGCCAGGGCGACCGCATGGCGATGGCGCACGGCATCGAAACACGCTTCCCCTTCCTCGACCATCGCCTGGTCGAACTGGCGGCCCGCATCCCGGCGGACATGAAGCTCAAGGGGCTGCGTGAGAAGCACCTGCTGCGCCAGGCCACCGCCGACCTCCTGCCGGCGCGCATCGGCACGCGGCCGAAGCAGCCCTACCGCGCGCCCGAAAGCAGCGCCTTTACCGGCGCGGCGGCGAGCAGGCTGACCGCCGTGCTCTCGGACGTCGCCCTGGCCGAAACCGGGCTGTTCAATCCACAAACCACCGGCAGGCTCGTGCAGAAGAGCCGCAAGGGCGCCCTTACCGGCTTCCGCGACAACGCCGCTTTCGTCGGCATCCTTTCAACGCAGCTCTGGCATCGTCAATTCGCTGCTTCCAAACAGGGTCAAACCGCCGCGCTGGCGGGGTAACATCGAGACCACGGGGGAAATTTCAGAATGTCCGCTTCCGTCAAATCAGAGATCCGCGCCTTCATCGTCGAAAACTTCCTGTTCGGCGACGAGAGCCAGGTGCCGGCAGACGAAACCTCGCTGATCGAAACCGATCTGGTGGATTCGACCGGCATTCTGGAAATGGTGCTGTTCCTCGAGGAACGCTTCGCCATCTCCGTCGCCGATGCCGAGATCGTGCCGGACAATTTCGATTCCGTCGCCAGGCTCATGACCTTCGTCAACGGCAAACGGGCCGCCGCCGGGCTTGCGCTGGCAGAGGGCTGAAACGGCCATGCGCGTCGAGACCTTGTTGCGGGCGCAGGCGGCAGGCGACCCGCTGGCGATCGCCCTCGTCGCAAACGAGACGCGGCTGGATTACGGCGCGCTCGACGCACTTTCGGATCGTCTTGCGGCAAGCCTGACGGCACATGGCGTCGTCCATGGCGACCGTGTCGTCCTGTTCATGGACAATTGCTGGGAAATGGCCGTTGCGCTGTTCGCGGTGCTCAAGGCAGGCGCCGTGGCCTGTCCGGCCAATCCCGGCGTGAAGGCGGATGGCCTTGCCCATGTGCTGGGCGATTGCCGCCCGCGCGCCATCGTTCTCGACGCCCGGCATCTGCCTCTGTGCCAAGAGGCGGAGCGCGCCGGCACCTCCGCCCCCGTGCGCATCGTGGCCAGGGCCGGTGAGAATCCGCCGTCGCAAGCCATCACATTCGAAAAATGCCTCGAGGCGAACGCACCGGCCGCCGGCGCAAGAGGCGATGACGACGACCTCGCCTTCATCATCTACACATCGGGTTCGATGGGCCGCGCCAGGGGCGTGATGATGACGCATCGCAATGTCGACGCGGCATCGCGCCTCATCGGCGATTATCTGGACAACACGCCGAGCGACGTGATCCTCAGCGTCCTGCCCCTTTCGTTCACCTACGGGCTCTACCAGCTTCTCGTTTCAGTCCGCTTCGGCGCAAGGCTGGTTCTCGAGAAGAGCTTCGCCTTTCCCCATGCGGTTCTCGAGAAAGCACGGGAGGAAGGCGTGACGGGCTTCCCGCTGGTGCCGACCATCGCCGCGATGATCGTCTCGATGAAGGAAAGCCCGGCCGGCTTTCTGCCGAAGCTGCGTTACATCACCAACGCCGCCGCCCCCTTGCCGCCGGCCCATCTGGCGACGCTCAGGACGATGTTTCCCAAGGCCGAACTCTATTCCATGTACGGGTTGACCGAATGCGCCCGCGCCACGTTCCTGCCGCCCGACGAGATCGACCGGCGGCCGGGATCCGTCGGCAAGGCGCTGCCGGAAACGGAGGCCTTCGTCATCAACGACGATGGCTGGCCCGCCGCCAGCGACACGACGGGCGAACTGGTCGTTCGCGGGCCGCATGTGATGCGCGGATACTGGAACGATCCTGCGGCCACCGATGCGGTCCTGCGCGCCCTTCCCGATGGCAGGGGCAAGGCGCTTCACACGGGCGACCTGTTCCGCACCGACGCCGAAGGCTATCTGCATTTCGTCGGGCGCAGGGACGACATCATCAAGGTCCGCGGCGAGAAGGTCGCGCCCGGACAGGTGGAGAGCGTCCTTCAATCCTGTCCAGGGGTGCGCGAGGCAATTGTCTTCGGCGAACCCGAGCCGATCCTCGGCCACATCGTGCATGCCCTCGTCGTGCGCTCCGACGCCGACCTGACCGAGCGTGCCGTGATGCAATTCTGCGCCCGTCGCCTGCCCGATGCGATGGTGCCGAAGAAAGTGACCTTCCGGCCTGAACTGCCAAGAACGGCGAGCGGCAAGATCAGCCGCCGCCTTGCCGCAATGGAGGCGATGCCCACCCAATGACGACCAACGAGACTTCATTCTCCGCCGCCGCGCTGGAGATCGACCCGGCCGCCGAAACCGAGCGCATCGCCGGCGCGCTACGCGAACAATTGCGCACGGTCATACGCAAGCGCGGCCTGGTGCTTGGCCTTTCAGGCGGCATCGATTCGAGTGTCTGCGCGGCGCTCGCCGCTCGCGCGCTCGGTCCTGAGCGTGTCTTCTGCCTGTTCATGCCCGAGCACGATTCCGACCCCGAGAGCCTGCGTCTTGGCCGGCTGGTTGCCGAAACATACGGCCTGGAAAGCACCGTCGAGGACATCGGCCCCACGCTTGCCGCCATGGGCTGCTATGAGCGGCGCGACGCGTTTATCCGCCAGGTCGTTCCCGATTACGGCGAGGGCTGGAGTTCGAAGATCGTCATCGCCGGCGCGCTCGAGACTGGCGGCTACAACATCTCATCGCTGGTGGTGCGCCGTCCGGACGGCGAGATCGAGAAACACCGCCTGCCGCCTGCCGTCTATCTGGGCATCGTCGCCGCCACCAACATGAAGCAGCGCACCCGCAAGCAGTTCGAATACTATCATGCCGACCGCCTCAACCACGCGGTGCTCGGCACCCCCAACCGGCTGGAGCACGACCAGGGCTTCTTCGTCAAGAATGGCGACGGCGCGGCCGATGTGAAGCCGATCGCCCATCTCTACAAGTCGCAGGTCTATCAGCTCGCCGAATATCTCGGCGTGCCCGACGAAATCCGCCGGCGGACGCCGACGACGGACACCTATTCTCTGGCCCAGACCCAGGAGGAGTTCTACTTCGCCCTGCCCTATCGCGAAATGGATCTGTGCCTGTACGGGCTCGACAAGGGCATTGCCCCGGCCGAAGTGGCCAAGGCTGCCGGTTTGAGCGAGGAACAGGTTCGACTGGTCTGGCGCGACATCGCCGCCAAGCGCAAGGTCGCCCACTACCTGCATCTGCAGCCGCAGGTGATTGCCTGAATGCGAACGGCCGGGCAAGCCACGCCCGGCGCAAATAGCTGCGCTCAGTGGACCGTCTGGATGCGGAAATCGTTCGGATCGCGGCGCTCGGCGGCCCGATCCCCGGCTTCCGGGCCGGCAAGGCCGGCGGCCACCACCGACACGCGGAACGTGCCCTCGAGGCTGTTGTCGAAGATCGCCCCGACGATGATCTCGGCATCGTCGCCGACTTCCTCGCGAATGCGGGTCGCGGCTTCGTCCACCTCGAACAGCGTCATGTCGCGGCCGCCCGAGATCGACACGAGCACGCCCCTGGCGCCCGTCATATTGGCTTCGTCGAGCAGCGGATTGGCGATCGCCGCCTCGGCGGCCTTCATCGCCCGTGCGTCGCCCGAGGCCTCGCCGGTGCCCATCATGGCGCGGCCCATATCGCGCATCACCGAGCGCACATCGGCGAAATCGAGGTTGATCAGGCCTTCCTTGACGATCAGGTCGGTGATGCAGCCGACGCCCGAGTAAAGCACCTTGTCGGCCAGCGCGAAGGCGTCGGCGAAGGTCGTCTTGGCATCGGCGATGCGGAACAGATTCTGGTTCGGGATGACGATCACCGTATCGGCGCTGTCGCGCAGGAGCTCGATGCCGCGCTCGGCGATGGCCATGCGGCGATTGCCCTCGAAGGTGAACGGCTTGGTGACCACGGCCACCGTCAGGATGCCGGCATTGCGCGCCGCCGCCGCAATCACGGGAGCAGCGCCGGTTCCCGTGCCGCCGCCCATGCCGGCGGTGACGAAGCACATATGCGTGCCCGACAGATGGTCCATGATCTCGGCGATGGTTTCCTCGGCCGCCGCCTGGCCGATTTCCGGTAATGATCCGGCGCCCAGCCCTTCGGTCGAATTGGCACCGAGCTGGATCAGCCGCTCGGCCTTCGACATGGTCAGCGCCTGGGCATCGGTGTTGGCGACGATGAAATCGACGCCCTCCAGATTCTGCGCGATCATGTTGTTGACGGCGTTGCCGCCGCCGCCGCCGACACCGATGATGGTGATTTTCGGCCGCATCTCCGAAATCTCGGGCTTCTTGTTGTCCGTCATTGGGCGAGGTCCTTCTTGGGGAGCCGGGGCACAAGCGATTTCGAATCGATTGGCAGGCTCGTCCACCCGAAGGAATCAGAGAGCGCCGCCATGATCAAGGGCACGCACCCCTTATAGGAACGCAACGATACGCCGCCGCCACAAAACTTGATGACGATTTGTAACGCGCGGCAATTTTGGCAAGCGGATCAGCCGTGCGGCATTGTCCTGCGCATGGAGTCGCGCTCTGAAAAACCGGCAAACCAGTTGGCCAGCGCTTCCCTGCCGGTGCGCCAATCCTTGTCCGGGAAGCGGAAATCGAGATAGCCGAGCGCGCACCCCGCGGCGATGGCGCCGGTGTTGACCGGGCCTGAAAGCAGCGCCATCCAGTTTTCGCCGAGCGCGTCGAGGCCGCTGTCGATCTTCTCCATCTGGCCGTTGAACCAGGCGTCCCAGAGCAGTTCCTTCGGCCGCACCGCCGTTTCGTAGCGCGCCAGAACGGCCGCATCGAGGATCGAATCCGCCAGCGCCTCCAGCGTCAGCACGGCAAAACGCGCGTCACCACCCTCCGGCATCAGCCGAGGCGTTTCGGCCTGCGCGTCGACATAGGCGCAGATGACGCGGCTGTCGAACAATACGCGACCGTCGCCAAGCAGCAGGGTCGGCACTTTGCCGGAAGGGTTGCTGGCAACGATGGTCTTGTCGCGGCGAACCGGGTTCGCCGCACAATCGAGCAATTCGATCCGCTCGGCCACGCCCTTTTCATGGGCACTGACCATGACTTTGCGCACATAGGGTGAAGCAGGCGAAAAGAACAATTTCATGGAGAACTCCACTGGTCCGAACGGGTCGGTGCTAACCGGTGCCCTGCCTTCCATATAGCATTTGCAGTCAGGCGGAGCATCGTTCCCATGGAACAACGAACCGGCCTGAAGACTGAGGAAGAAACGGCAACCGCACAGCAACCGTCCTACAGGAGGAACCACTCACAAACCAGCGTCACTTTGTGCGATAGACCCGCGGCCAAACCTGACTGAGGCCTCAAGCGCTCTTGCGGCCCGCCAGCAGCGACGATCCCGGGAAGCGCAGCAGCATGCCGAACAGATCACGCGGCTCGTCGGGATCGGCGAGCAGATCGAGATCGACGTAATGGCCGGTGCCGGCAAGCTTGTCGCGCACATAGCGCAGGGCGGAAAAATCCTCCGTCGCGAAGCCGACCGAATCGAACAGCGTGATCTGGCTCGCCTCGCGTCGGCCAACGGCCTGCCCGGTGATGACGCGCCATAATTCCTCGACCGGATGATCGGCGTCTAGTTGCTGGATTTCGCCCTCGATGCGCGTCTGTGGCGGATACTCGACGAAAATATCCGAGCGGGTCAGGATGTCGCGATGCAGCTCCGTCTTGCCTGGGCAGTCGCCGCCCACCGCGTTGATGTGGATGCCGGCACCGACCATGTTGTCGGTCAGGATCGTTGCATACTGTTTGTCGGCGGTGGCCGTGGTGACGATCTGAGCGCCCTCCATGGCATCCTGGGCGCTTGTACAGACCGTCAGGTCGAAGCCGAGGCCGGTCAGGTTGCGCAGGCATTTTTCGCTCGCCGCAGGGTCGATGTCGTAGAGCCGCAGCCGGTCGACGCCGATGAGCGCCTTGAACGCCATCGCCTGGAACTCGGACTGTGCGCCATTGCCGATCAACGCCATGGTGCGCGCGCCCTTCGGCGCCAGATACTTGCCGGCCAGCGCCGAAGTCGCCGCGGTGCGCAACGCCGTCAGTATGGTCATCTCGGTGATCAGCAGCGGATAGCCATTGCCGACATCCGCGTAGACGCCGAAGGCGGTGACCGTCTGCCGCCCCTCGCGCGTGTTCTTCGGATGGCCGTTAACGTATTTGAAGCCGTAATGCTTGCCGTCGCTGGTCGGCATCAGCTCGATCACGCCCTCGCGGCTGTGCGAGGCGACGCGCGGCGTCTTGTCGAACGCCTCCCAGCGGCGAAAATCCTCTTCGATATAGGCGGTCAACTCCGTCAGGAACCGCTCGACGCCGATCTCCAACACCAGCTCCATCATGTGGTGCACGCTTACGAAGGGAACGAGGTTGAGCTGGCCGTGAGAAAGATGGTCGGTCATGGCGGTCAATGGCTCCTTGTCGGACGGTCCATGATGCGGCGGCCCATCAGGCTCGCCGTCAGGTCGACGAGCAGCGTCGCCGTGCGCCCGCGCTCGTCGAGGAAGGGATTGAGCTCGACCAGGTCGAGGCTGCTGACAAGGCCGCTGTCATGCAGCATTTCCATTGCCAGATGCGCCTCGCGAAACGTGGCCCCGCCCGGCACCGTCGTGCCGACGGCCGGCGCAATCGATGGGTCGAGGAAATCGACGTCGAGGCTGACATGCAGAAGACCGTTCTCCGCCGAAACGCGATCGAGGAATGCCCGCAGAAGCGGCGCCAACCCATGCTCGTCGACGGCACGCATGTCGTGCACCGTAACACCGGCCGCGTTCAGCGCCGCGCGCTCGGCAGGATCGACGCTGCGCAGACCGAGCGTGCAGATGCGCGCCGGATCGACCGGGGCTCGCAGGGCGGGGAAATAGCCCTCGAACCCGGTCTGGCCGCTGGCATAGGCGAGCGGCACGCCGTGCAGATTGCCGCTCGCCGTGGTGTCCAGCGTGTGGAAATCGGGATGCGCGTCGAGCCACAGGACGAACAGCGGCCGGCCGATCTCGGCGGCGCGCCGGGCGACACCGGAAACCGTGCCGGCCGAAATGCTGTGATCGCCGCCGAGAAAGATCGGCATGCCCTCGCCGCTCGCCGCATAGGCGGCCTCGGCGATGGCCGCCGTCCAGGCGACGATCTGCGGCAGTGCCTTCAGCGCCGTGTTGCCGTGGACGAGAGTTTGCCCGAACGCAGGCGTGACGGTGCCGAGATCGCTCACCGTATGGCCAAGATCGCCGAGCGCGGCGATGAGCCCGGCGGTGCGCAGGGCGCTCGGCCCCATCTCGCATCCCATCCGGCCCGCCCCGTCCTGCACGGGGGCGCCCAATATCTTGCAATGCATCGCTGTCTCCCACGCCTGAAACCACAGGCATTTGACCGCGTTTCACTGGCGGATTGAACGATCCAATTTGCCAAGATAGACAAAACTATTTATCAATCTGGGAAATCAAACACCCGTTTTGGCACCATGGATCAACTCGACGAACGCCTGATCACCCTGTTGCGGCATGATGCGCGGCGCGGCATCTCCGATCTGGCGCTGGATCTCGGCGTCTCGCGCGCCACGGTGCGCACCCGCATGGCCAGGCTGGAGCAGACCGGCGCCATTCTCGGCTATACGGTGATCCTGCGCGCCGATGCGGTGGGTTCGCCGGTGCGCGGCATCATGATGGTCGAGATCGAGGGCCGCATGGCCGACCGGGTCGTCCACGCCTTGAGCGGCTTTCCGGAAATCTCGACGATCCACACCACCAATGGCCGCTGGGACATCGTCGCAGAGCTGGGTGCTGCAACCCTCACCGATCTCGACACCGTGCTGCGCCGCATCCGCCTCATCCCCGGCATCATGGCCAGCGAAACCAATCTCCTCCTGGCGACACCGCACAGCACGCGGGCGCGGCTTTAGATCAGCCAGCGGCCATGCGAACGCGCAAGCGGCGCCCGAACAGTATAGAGCCGCGCATCGGCTTGTCGAAAACCGGCCGCGACGAAAACAGTTGGCCTCACCACACCACGGACACATACTGCGTTTCGAGGAACTCACGCATTCCTTCCGTCGCGCCTTCGCGGCCGATGCCCGATTGCTTCACCCCGCCGAAGGGTGCCGCCGGATCGGAAACCAGGCCGCGGTTGAGCCCAACCATGCCGAACTCCAATTGCTCGCACATCCGCAGGCCACGCGCCATGTCGCGGGTGAAGACATAGGCGACGAGGCCGTATTCGGTCGCGTTCGCCTTGGCTATGACATCGTCTTCATCCTCGAAGGTCTGAATGGCCGCGACGGGGCCGAAAATCTCCTCGCGCAGGAGATCGGCATTGTCTGGAACGTCGACCACGACCGTCGGCGGATAGAAAAAGCCGGGGCCGCCCGGCCGGGTTCCGCCGAGCAGGACCCTGGCGCCCTTGTTTGCCGCGTCACGGACCAGCGCCTCCACCTTGTCTCGCGTCTGCGCATTGACGAGCGGGCCGACATCGATGCCCGCATCCAATCCGTTGCCCATTTTGAGCGCGCCCATCGCCGTGACGAATTTTTCAACGAAAGCCTCCTTCACCGAGGCATGAACATAGAAACGGTTGGCCGCCGTGCAGGCCTCGCCCAGATTGCGCATCTTCGCCTGCATCGCCCCTTCCACCGCCTGGTCGATATCGGCGTCGGCACAGACGATCAGCGGCGCGTTGCCGCCCAGTTCCATGGCCGGATTGACCACACAATCGGCAGCCGTTTTGAGGAGCTCGCGACCCACTTCGGTCGATCCTGTGAAGGACACGACGCGCACCCGGGGATCGTGCAGCATCGCCCCAACCACTGCGCCGGACGAGCGGGACGGAATGACGTTGACGACGCCCGGCGGCACACCGGCTTCTTCCAGAAGCGACGCCAAAGCGAGCATCGTCAGCGGCGTTTCCGATGCCGGCTTGACGACGACCGAACAGCCGGCGGCGAGCGCCGGGGCGATCTTGCGGGCGCCCATGGCCGCCGGGTAGTTCCACGGCGTGACCAGGACACCGACGCCCGCCGGCCGATGCTGGACCAGGATGCGCGCGCCGCTTGCCGGTGCCTGAGAAACCGTACCGAGGTTGCGGCAGGCTTCCTCGCTGTACCAGCGAAAGAATTCCGCCGAATAGTTGATCTCCGCCAGCGCATCGCCGCCAGCCTTGCCGTTCTCCAGCGTCACCAGCCGCGCGAACGCGTGCTTGCGCGTGTCGAGGAGTTCGAACGCCCGGCGCAGCACGTCGGCGCGGGCGCGCGGCGAACGGCGTCCCCACGCGCCGAGCACCTCGTGGGCGGCTGCCACCGCGGCGATGGCATCTTCCGGTGTGCCCGACGCCACCGATGCCAGCACGGTCTCGTCGACCGGGTTCATGACGTCGAAGCGCTCCCCGCTGGAGGCCGGCCGCCGGCTTCCACCAATATGAAGGTCGGTTTGAAGCCCTTCGATCAATTGCATGCTCTTTTCCCGTTCCTTGCAGACTTGTTGGATGCCGCGCGATCCTCAGACCACGCGGTTGGTCAGCGTGCCGATTTCAGGGATCTCGATTGTCACCTTGTCTCCCGCCGCCAAGTAGCGCGGCGGGTCGAAGCCGATGCCGACGCCGGCCGGCGTGCCGGTGGCGATGATGTCACCCGGCTTGAGGCTGATTGATCGCGAGATTGTCGCGATGATCGTCGGGATATCGAAGATCAGATCCCGCACGGAGGCATCCTGGCGCAATTCATTGTTGACCCAGGTGCGCAGGCGAAGCTTCGTGACGTCCGGAACGGCGGCGGCGGTGATGATCGACGGCCCCATGGGGCAGAACGTGTCGCAGGATTTGCCAAGGAACCACTGCTTGTGCCGCTTCTGCGCCGCCCGCGCGGTGACGTCATTGACGATCGTGTATCCGAAGACATGGGCGAGCGCGGCTTCGCTGGCGATCTCGCGTCCCGCCCTGCCGATGACCACCGCCAGTTCGCCCTCGTAATCGAGCGTGCCGTCCCGATCGAGCCCGCCTTCAATGTTGGCGTTCGGCCCGATCACCGTCTCGGGGAACTTGCTGAAGACGATCGGCACGTCGGGGATGTCTTGGCCGCCGCTCGATGAATCATAGCCGCTGTTGGCGAACTCCGCCGCGTGCTCATGATAGTTCTTGCCAACACAAAGGACGTTACGGCGCGGCAGCGGGATCGGCGCCAGCAGTCTCACGTCGGAAAGGGCATAAGACTGTCCACGCCCCTGCCGCAGCGCCTCATCAGCCTGATCGAGCAAGGCGGCGCCCGCATCGATCACGCCCAGCATGTCCTGCGGCGCGCCTGGCACGAGTTCGTCCAAGCGTCGCACCTCTTCACCGATCTGCACGCCAACGCTGCTCTTGCCGCCTTGCCTGAAAGTCACCAGTTTCATCTCGTCTCTCCATTGCCGGTGAGCGCGCCACGCGCGCTCTGTGTCCTGATCGGCACGCCTCAGGCCGGGTTGCGGCCGATGAAGAAATCGCGGTTGGGCAGGTCGGTCGGCACGAGGCCGGACTTCTCCATGCCGGCACGCAGATTGTTCATGGTCGCCTCGTTGATCTTCATGGTCGGCTGGCGCAGCGGCCCCCCGTTGAAGCCGTTCAGCCAGCCTTCGAACTTCCACACCATGCGATTCAGGAACATCGCCTGCGCCGAATAGGAATTGGCTGCCGCCCGCGCCTTGCGCGCCGGCTGAAGCTGCCAGTACAATCTGGTCGCCTCGTCGTAATCTCCCTCCTGCACCAGCTTGAAGATGCGCGGGATCATCGGCCCGTAATATTCCGTGTCGCTGGTGCCGACGAACTGCAAAGGCACGAGTTGGGCGAACGGAATGGCGTACTGCTCCAGCGGCATGGTCACCACCACTTCCTTGCTGAACAGGCGGTGCGCCTCGACCCAGCCCATGATGCTCGGCATGCCGCCCTCGGCCTTGATCGCCGCAACGTTCGGGCAATCGTCGATCAGCCGGCGCAGCAACCCTGCCTCGATGTCTGAGGGATGCACTCGCTCGAACCCCCAATGTGGCACCTGGAACACCATCACCGCCAGGTCCGTGGCATCGCAGAAGGCCTTGGTGTAGTCGTAGATCTGTTGCGCGTTCTCGGCGTAGAAATTGGCCGGATAAGATAGCAACGCCAGGTCGGCGCCATGGCGCTCGGCGATCTTTGTTGCCTCGATGTTTTCTTCCAGCGTGTTGAAGCTGGCATGGTGGATGAGTTGCAGGCGCCCCTTGGCCTCATCATTCGACCATTGGAAGAACTGCTCGTATTCAGGCAGCGTGATCGCCACTTCCGACACCAGCAGCGCGCCGGAAAAGCCCAGCTCGATTTCCTTGCGGATATCGTGGCGGATGCCTGCCTCGTTGAGCCCCCTGAGGTCGGAGGTGTAGGTGGGGATGACCACATTGGCGATGCCCCGCAAATGTTCCTTGGCCCATGCCCGCGCCTCACTCCTTGAATATGATGCCATCTTGCTTCGTGCTCCTTGCATGATCGGACCGCTCCCGCGAGAGGAAAGGCGGTGCGTGAGAGGTCAGGATTTTCCTTGAAAGGCGATCGGCATTTCGCCGGCCAGCCCGCGCGCCACAGCGAGGTCGTAGGCGAGTTCGGCGGCGGCGATATCCTGGATGGCGGCACCGACCGATTTGAACATCGGCAGGCGGATCGCGTCCACGTCGATGTCGGCGGTGCCGCGCAAGAGATCGTTCAGCGAGAGCAGCTTGCCGTCGACGGCGACACCATCCCGGCGCGCAGCGATCATGTCGCCGCTTTCGTCGCGCACCTCGTCGACCACATCGCAAACGATGAGATCGCAGGCGGCGATGGCCGCCGTATCGGCTTCGCGCTGCTCGGGCAGTGTCGAGCCGACCGAAACCACCATCATGCCGGGCTTCAGCCATTCGCCCAGAAGAATCGGCTGCTCGTCATGCGAGCGAGAGGCCGCAATGGCCAGATCAGCATCGACGATCGCCTCACGCCCACTCTCCACCGCCATGCAGGAAACGCCAAGCTGCGCACCGATCTCGGCGGCGAAGGCCTCGCGGTTCTCGCGTGTCGGGCTGTAGACGCGGATCTCCTTCAGCGCGCGCACGGCGGCGATCGCGGCGATATGCGACCGGGCCTCGGTGCCGCTTCCCAGCACCCCGACGACGAGTGGTGCGCGCGTCTTAACGAGACGATCGACCGCCACCGCCGAGGTCGCCGCGGTGCGAAAGGCGGTGATCGGATTGGCGTCGACAAGCGCCGCGATGCGCCCGTTCTCCTGGTCGATCAGCACCAGCACATATTCCATGCCCCGGTTGCGTCCACGCCCAAAAATCTTGGCGCCCATGAATTTATGATCGGCAGGCGCCGCGACGAGAGCCCGTAGCGCCACCGCTTCGCCGCGCGCCACCACGCGCGGCGGGCTCACATCCGCGCCCTGCGGCACGGTATAAATCGCCCGCATGCGTGCGATCACCTGCGGCCAGTCGAGAACCGACATCACCGTTTCGGCGGAAAGGAAAACCGGTCGCGAGAATGCCTCGCCGGAAACTGCGGATGCGGTATCGCCCACGGCGTCTAAAACCTCGATCATGTTGCATTTTGATGTGCAGTCGGCGCGGGCGATCATCGGGATCGCCCGCGAATCTCTGGTCGCGGAAACGGCCTCTAGAAACCCACCGCTTCGCGGAACGCCTTGGCGCGGTCTTCGGAAAGATTGACCGTCTTCTTCACCAATCCGGCGATGGTCTCGCCTGCTTCCGGTTCGACGGACAGGTCCTGCGCCGCCGCCGCCTTCAGGAACGCCTCGTCCTTCATCGTCTCCTCGAACGCCTTCTCGAACACGGCCAATACTGCCGCGTCGGTTCCCGGAGGGGCGGCGAGCGGGCGGCCGATCGTGCCAGCTGCCGACAGCAGTTCGAGGATTTCGCGGTCCTGTTCGTTCTCGGCCAGATCGACCAGAAGCGGCACATTTTCGAGCGATTTGTCCTTGGTCAGGCCGACCTGCACCAGGAACTTGACCTTGCCTTCATCAACCCAGTCGGCGTGGCGCGAGGTCCAGCTCAGGAGCGACCCGCCGCGGCCGTGCAACTCGCCCTGTTCCATCGCCTTGTCCATCTCGCCGAGCGCGCTGTAGCCGGCGACGACCTTGAACTTGGTGCCGAGCAGATTGTTCATCACCGTCGGCACCTGGTAGGTCTCGGAGCCGCGCCCCGTCGTGCCCATGAACAGCTCGACCTGCCTGGCCTCGTCCACCGTCGTGGCCGGCGCTTCGTGCCACACGGCGATCACGCTGATCGCCGAGGTGATCGAGCCCAGCCAGTTGAAATCTGCCAGGTTGTAGGTGATCGCATCGGGAGTCAGCACCTGGCCCAGCGGCAGGTTTTGGTGCAACAGGCCGAGCGCCGTTCCATCCTTGGGCGCCACATTGGCAAGAAAATCGGCCACCTTGGTGCCGCCGGCACCCGCCATATTTTCGACGATAACGCCGGGATTGCCGGGAATGTAGCTGCCGATCCGCTCGGCCAGCAGCCGCGCATAAGCGTCATAGGTCGTGCCGGGCCCGGTGCCGACGTAGATCCTCAGTGTTTTGCCGGCAAAATCCTGCGCCTGCGCCACCGGGATGGCGGCAAGCCCCGCGACCAGAGCGAGTGCGAGCTTCGCCCGCTTGAGTCCACGCAACATCATTCTTCCTCCCTTTGAAACCCCGTTTCGGAAGGGAGGCGGCAATGGCCCCCATTCCCCAGGTATGTTTTCTATTAGCAAACAAAGTATTCTGTCAACATACAAACGCCATCACCCGGCCTTGCCGGAAATCGCCCCCAGCGGGTGCCGCCCGGCGTGTTCAAAACAGGTTGAAATAGGCGGAGGTCTTCAGAGCCGGGAAAATCTGGCCGATCACGCTGGTGGGCCAGGGCGTGTTGAGCAGGATGTGGAACATCCCGTAATAGGCCGCCAGCGCTCCCGCCGTGACGAGGAAGCTGATGCGCCAGCGCTCCTCCGATGAGAAGACGAGGTATGTGAGCATGAACAGGGCGATCGCCGACAGCATGCCGAATACGAAGATCATCCCGAACAGCATCAGGATCCACAGGAAGTATATGCCCGAGCGCCGCAACACCTCGCGGTCGTCAATGTCGGTGAACTCGCTGGTCAGGTCGAAATGGCTGCCGCCTGCGCCCACGGCCGCGCCGCCGGGGCTCCTGAGAACCTTCGAGGCGAGCAGCAGGGCAATCATGGCGAACGCCAGGCAACAGGCGAGTTGCGGCATCAGCCTGGCCGTCGCCGGCCATTGCTGCGCAACGGCGAAGGCAGCGGCAAAACACGCTGCCAGAACCAGCGCGAAAAGCCCGTCGGCGCCGGCCGCACGCAGGCTGAAGCCAGGCCTGGTCAAGCCGCCGCGCCGCGCCAGCCGCGCCCGGGTCGAGGCGATCGCCGGGCGGATCAGGCCGTAAGCGGTGAGCGCCAGGAACACCATCACCACCGGATTAGTCAGCCAGTCCCAGCCATAGCGCATCACCGAGATCGACAGGTACTTCTCCACCAGCGCGCCCAGCACGAAACCGAGCAGCAGCGGTGGTCGCGGCCAGCGCAGGCGTTTCATGATCCAGCCCAGAAGTCCGAACGCCACCAACGTCCACAAATCGCCATAGGATTGCGAGCCCTGGAACGCCCCAACAAAGATCACCGACAGGATCAACGGCGCCAGAACACCTATGCGTACCGTTGCCAGCTTTGCCAACTGGCTGGCGAACATAAAGCAGATGCCGGCGCCGATCACATTGGCGATGGCGACGCTCCACACCAGCGTATAGGTAACATCCAGCCGCTCGGTGAGCATTTTCGGCCCCGGTACCAGGCCATGGATGAGGAACGCGCCGAGCAGCAAGGCCATCGGCGCGCTCCCCGGCACGCCGAAGGCGATGGTCGGGATCAGCGTGCCGCCTTCCTTGGCGTTGTTCGAACTCTCCGAGGCGATCACCCCGCGCACGTCGCCCTTGCCGAACGTTTCTGCTGCACCTTTTTCCGTCTTGGCCGCGTGGCCGTAGGCGATCCAGTCTATGATCGACGCGCCGACGCCCGGAACGGCTCCCAGCGCGGCGCCGATCGCCGAGCAGCGCAGCATCAGGAACCAATTGGCAAAAACATCCTTGGCGCCCTTCAACTGATCATTGCCCTTGGCCTTGGAACTGCCAGCGACCGATGACCGCTGCACGACGAGATCGGCGATCTCCGGTATGGCGAACAGCCCGAGCGCCAGCGGCACCAGCGGCAGCCCGTCCCAGAGGTAGAGCGTGTTGAAGGTGAAGCGCATCATTCCCGAATTGGGCTCGTCGCCAATGCTGGCGAGCAGGAAGCCGATGCACACGGCGACCACGCCCTTCGCCGGCGAACTGCCACTCAGGATGGCGACCAGCGACAGGCCGAAAAGGCAGATCGACAACAGCTCCGGCGAGCCGATGTAGAGGATCAGCGGCCGCAGCACCGGCGCCGCCAAACCCAGAACGACGGCGCCGAAAAGCCCGCCCAGCATCGAGGCGGTGAACGCCGCGCCGAACGCCCGGCCCGCCTCACCATTGCGGGCCATCGGATGGCCGTCGAGCACGGTTGCCGCCGAGCCGACCGTGCCTGGAACGCCAAACAGAACGGCCGGGATCGTGTCCGAGGTGACGCACACCGCCAGCAGTCCCATCATCATGGCGAATGCCGAGTAGCTGTCCATGGTGAAGGTGAAGGGAAGCAGCAGCGATAAGCCGACCACGCCGCCGAGCCCTGGCACGACGCCGACCACCAGGCCGATCAGCACGCCGATGAACAGAAAACCGATGCGCGAGGGATCCATGATGATCCCCAACGCGCTCACCGCCATGTGAAGTACATCCATTTGCGAGCGATCCTCCCGGGCCTCAAATCCCCTTGAAGCCCTCGCTGTCGAAGAGTGATGAAATGTTTGACCCCCCTGCCCGGGGTCGCTACCGTCATGTTTGACTGCAGCAAACTTTGTGTGATTCCTTCTACGGCAGGAATATTGCTGTCGTCAATAAAAGATTGCCAATAGCAATCTTTCTCTCATTGTGACACGCATGAAGGATCGGTTGGGTCAGCAACGATGACAATTCAGGTCGGCCAACGCATAAGAAAATTCCGCAAGCAGCGCGATCTGGTGATCGACGACCTGGCCGACAAAAGCGGCTTGTCGCGCGCCTACATCAGCCAGGTCGAAACCGGCAAGGCGCTCCCCTCGCTGACGGCGCTGGAGAGCCTGGCGCAGGCATTGGAGATTCCGATCTCCTATCTCTTCGTCGACGACACCTTCAACTACCACATCACCCGCAAGGACGATCGTCAGGTCATCATTTACGGCCTGGCCAGGGGGAAGGAATCCCAGCGCAAGCGCATCAACATGCTGTCGGCGCCCAACCGGCAGTTGGAAATGGTGCTTCTGGAAATCCCGCCGGGCTACGACGCCGCCGACCGCGACCACTCGCATGACGGCGAGGAGTGCCATCTGGTGATGGAAGGCACGATCCGCGCCACCCAGGGCGATGAAAGCTACGTCCTCTATGAAGGCGACAGCTATCACTGGGACGGCAGCATCCCCCACCGCGTCGAGAACATCGGCGAAGGCATGGCCAAATTGCTGATCGCCCGCACCCCCGCCGGCTTCCTGACCGGCCGCTTCGTCGGCAAGGCATCAAGCGAGGAAGAGGTACCGCAAGTCATCTCGGACTCGGACCGCTCCGGCTGATCCGCTTCAGCGCAGGACACGTTTCCCATCGCCACGCTTAGAGAAGGTCAGCGTTTCACGGAAGCGCTGACCTGTTGTAATGTCTTGTGTTATCGCATTTGCGCAGGCGCCAGGTGCTTCCACCTGACTGCAAAATACTCCAGCCGTCCGGCGGCACGCGATGCCTTCGGACCCGCGCATGGAGCCGAGTACTTCCAGGACGGATCACCCATCATGGCCTCGCCACCGCCGTTGCAAGTGCCACAGCCCCGGCCGGATGGCCGCCGTTCGCCGTGCATCGCCAGCAGAGGCGACATGCTTGCCTGAAAAGTCGAAACAGCCATAAAGTGCTATTATAATTGCTGATTACACATTGTTGATATCTATTTTTTGTTGAAATCGCCCCAAATTGGCTTTATGAACTCTCCTATTATAAACAGGGGGGATATCATGTCAGGAACGAGCAGACGCAGTCTCTTGCAGACAATGGGCATGACATTTCTAGCCAGTGCGGCGGCCTCGCCGGCCGTGGCGGCATGGGAGCCCAGCATCCGATATCCGGATCCGGCCATCCGGGCGCTGGATCAGAGTTTCTCAAAATACATGGTTTTCTTTGCCGCCGTGGAGCAGCTCTATGCCGGCGGCATGCGCTACACCGAGGGGCCGGTCTATTTCGGCGACGGCCGCTACCTGGTGTGGAGCGACATTCCCAACAACCGCATGCTGAAATGGGAAGAGGAGACGGGTGTGGTCAGCGTCTTCCGCCAGCCCGCCAACTATGCCAATGGCAGCACCCGCGACCGCCAGGGACGACTGGTGACGGCCGAGCATGGGCGCCGCGTCACCCGAACCGAATATGATGGCACGATCACCGTGCTGATGGACGCGTTCGAGGGCAAGCCCCTGAATTCGCCCAACGATGTGGTCGTCGCCTCGGATGACAGCGTCTGGTTCACCGACCCGCCCTTCGGCATCGCCGGCAATTATTCCGGCGACAAGGGCAAGTCCGAGCTGCCGAACAGCGTCTACCGGCTGGACCCGGCAACCGGCCAGGCCACCATTGCCGCAAGCGACGTCGCCGCGCCCAATGGGCTGTGCTTCTCGCCCGACGAGAAAAGGCTCTACATCGTCGATTCCGGTGCAAGGCCGGTAACCGTCCGTGTCTACGACGTCTCCGACGACCGCACGTCGCTGTCGAACGGCCGCGTCTTCTTCACCTGCGGCGAAGGCGAGGCGCCGGACGGCATACGCTGCGATGTCGATGGCAATCTCTGGTGCGCCTATGGCGCGGTGAAGGAGGGGTGGGACGGCGTCCTCGTCATCTCGCCCGAGGGCAAGGCGATCGGCCATATCGGCCTGCCGGAGCGTGCCGCCAATCTGTGTTTCGGCGGACCGAAGCGCAACCGGCTTTTCATGGTGACGGGACGTGGTGTCTACTCGCTCTATGTCAACACACAGGGCGTGCCGGGCAGCTAACCTGCCCACGCCAAAGCCGAGAAACAACAGAGGACAAGACATGACGGATCGGGATGCAGCGCGGCTGGGAATGCCGCTCGTTTCCACGTGGCGACTTGAAAGCCACAAGCAGGAAGACATGGAGACGGGCGAAATCACTTACCCGCGCGGTCCCAACCCGCGCGGCCTCGTCACCTACACGGACGACGGCCGCTTCTCGATCCTCAACGTGCCGGGCGAGCGGGAGGCCCCGAAGGGCCTCGCGCCGACCGATGCCGAGGCGCTGGCGCTGTTCAAGGGGCTGACCGCCTATGCCGGCAGCTATGTGGTGACGGGCGAAGACACGCTGATCCACAGAACCGAGATATCCTGGAACGAAGCCTGGGCGAACACCGACCAGCCCCGGCGCTTCAAGGTCGACGGCGACACGCTCACCTTGATCGCCGGACCGTCGAACAATCCATGGGATGGCCGCATCGTCCGCGCGACGCTCACCTGGAAGCGGATTACGTAAAACTCCCCACTGGCAGGATCGTTGCCAAGCGCGGCGGCTATCGCTTCCGCGTTTCTTTTTTGCGCCGAGGCGGTCTCAAGCCGTCGACGGCAAGGGGTCGTGGCAAGCCACTTCGCGCCCGCCGGTTCCGAGCGCAGAGACAAGTTCGGGCATCGCCTCGCGGCACAACGCACCGGCCCTTTCGCAGCGCGGGTGAAAACTGCAGCCGGGCGGCGGAGCGACTGGGCTGGGGAACTCGTTGTTCAGCGCCAGTTTCGGCAGGCCGGTTCCATTCTGCGGCAGCAGCATGGCGCGCAGCAGTTCGCGTGTGTAGGGGTGGCGCGGCGCGTTGAAGATCGCATCGGTCTGCCCGCTCTCCACCACCCGTCCCAGATACATCACCGCCACCCGGTCGGCCAGATGGCTGACCACCGCCAGATTGTGGCTGATCAGCACGATGGTCAGCTTGAATGTGCGGTGCAGTTCGATCAGGAGATTGAGGATCTGCGACTGCACCGAAACATCCAGCGCCGAGGTCGGTTCGTCGCAGACGAGGATTTTCGGCTGGCCGATCAGCGCCCGGGCGATCGCCACGCGCTGGCGCTGTCCGCCTGAAAGCTGCACCGGATAGGCATTGGCCAGATAAGGCGGCAACCCGACCGCCTCCATCATGCGCGCCACCGCCGCAGCGCGCGCTCGCGCATCGCCCGTCCGCTGCACGGCGAGCGGCGCGCCGATGGTCGTCGCCACCGTCATGCGCGGATTGAGCGACGAATAGGGATCCTGGAAAACCGGCTGGATCAGCCGGGCCCGCTCGAGCGCGCTGAATGAGGAGATCGGCCGGCCATCGACCAGCACCTCGCCCTGGCTCGGCTGTTCGATCCCCAGGAGCAGGCGCGCCAGCGTGCTCTTTCCGCAACCCGATTCCCCGACCAGGCCGAGAATCTCCCCCTCCTCGATCGCCAGTTCCACGCCGCGCAGGGCGCGCAGCACCGTGGTTTTGCGGAAGGGTGATCCCGGGTTAAGCGTGTAGTCCCGGCGCACGCTCTTCATTGCCACGAAGCTCATGCCACCCCCTCGGCGTTGCGCAGCGTCTTCTGTGGTTCACGGACCGGAACCGCGCCTGGCGGATCGTACAGGCGGCAGCGCACCAGGCGGCCATCCTCCATCGGCATGAGCGGAACCGTTCCGCGATGACAGGCCGGCATGGCGCGCGCGCAGCGGTCGCGGAAATTGCAGGCGGTCAGCGCGCCGAGCGGCCGCGGCACGACGCCGGGAATAAAGCCGAGCGCCGAGCGCCGTCCGGTCTCGCCGGGCGTCGGGATGCAGTCGAGCAACCCTTTCGTATAGGGATGGCGCGGATCATCGAGAATGGCCGCCTTGGACCCCGTCTCCACCACCTCCCCGCCATACATCACGGCGATACGGTCGGCGATCCCAGCCACCACGCCCAGGTCGTGCGTGATGAGCATCAGCCCGACGGCGGTCTCCGCCTGCAGGTCGGCGAGCAATCGCAGGATCTGCGCCTGGATGGTCACATCCAGCGCCGTCGTCGGCTCGTCGGCGATGATCAGGTCCGGCTCGCACAGCAGCGCCGTGGCGATCATCATGCGCTGCCGCAGGCCGCCTGAAAGCTGGTGCGGATATTGCCCGAGCCGCTCGTCGGGCGCCGAAATGCCGACCTTCGCCAGCATCTCCGTCATCCGCGCCGGCGTGGCGTTGCGCGGGCGATGCCAGCGGACGATCTCGGCGATCTGGTCGCCCATGCGGTAGCAGGGATCGAACGCCGTCATCGGATCCTGGAAGATCATGGCGATGCGCCGCCCGCGTATCTGCCGCCATTGTCGGTTGCCGAGGCCAAGCAGAGACATCCCGTCGAAGGCGATGCGCTCGGCTTCGAGCCGGGCATTCCTCGGCAGAAGACCAAGGATCGCCTGCGCGGTCAGGCTCTTGCCGCAACCCGATTCGCCGACGACGGCCAGGGTTTCCCCGCGCCCGACCGACAGGTCGACGCCGCGCACGGGATGCAGCACGCCCCCATCCGTCGGGATCGATATCCTCAGGCCGCGCACCTCCAGAAGCAACTCCATCCCTCAAGCCTTCCCGTCGGGCGCGGTGACATCGCGCAGCGCATCGCCAAGCAGGTTGATCGACAGGATCAGCAGCGCCAGCGACAGGCCGGGAATGGCGATCAGCCAGGGTCGGAACAGGAACTGGCTTTTCGCCTCGGCCACCATCAGGCCCCAGGACGTCAGCGGCGGCTGGACGCCGAGGCCGAGGAAGGTCAGCGTCGATTCCAGCAGGATCGCCCGCGCCAGCTCCAGCGTGCAGACGACGATCAACGGCGCCGTGATGTTGGGCAGCAATTCGCGCAGGAAGATGCGCGGCATCGAGCTGCCGATGCTGCGCGCCGCGGTGATGAAATCCCGCCGCGCGAGCTGCTGCGTCGTCGCCCGCGTGACGATCACCAGCCGGTCCCACATCAGGCCGCCGATCACCAGCACCAGCAGCGGCAGCGACTGCCCCAGCACGGCGACGGCCACCAGCGCCACCAGGACGACCGGCAGGGTCAGCCGCACCGTCAGGATGAAATTGACCACGAGATCGACCGTTCCGCCGCAATAGCCGGCCGCGACCCCGAGCGTCACGCCGATCAGGCTCGACAGGACGATGGTCAGGAAGCCGATCAGCAGCGAGATGCGCCCGCCATAGAGCAGCAGCGCCAGATAGTCGCGGCCGAGATGATCGGTGCCGAGCGGGTGGCTCCAGTCGCCCGTCGCGTGCCAGACCGGCGGCGCCAGCCGGTGGGAAAGATCCTGCAGCGCCGGGTCCGAGCCGGTGAACAGCGGCGCGCCCAGGACCGCGATCAGGATCACGGCCAGGATCACCCCGCCGACCCAGAAACCGGTGTGGCGCAGGGCGCGGCGCAACGCCAGCCGCCCCGGCGACGACACGCGTTCGGGTTTGGGTGTGGCGGGCGTGTTCGTCTGTTCGTTGGCGATGGTGCTCATCAAACGCGAATCCTTGGATCCAGAACGGCATTGAGAAGATCGGCCGCCAGCGCCAGCAGCGCATAGGTGGCCGCGACGATCAGCAGGATGGCCTGAATGACTTCCACGTCGTAGCGCCGGATCGACAACCAGGCGAGGTTGCCGATCCCGTCCATCGAGAACACCGCCTCGACCACCACTGAGCCGCCGAGCATGTAGCCGAACTGGACCGTGGCGACGGAAACGACGGGGATGATCGCATGGCGCAGGCCATGCCGCACGATCATCTGCCAGGCCGACAGCCCATAGGCGCGCGCCGTGCGCACATGGTCGGATTGCAGCACCTCGATCATGCCCGACCGGGTCAGCCGCATGATCGCCGGCGAGGCGTAGTAGCCGAGTGCGATGGCCGGCAGGATGTAATGGGCGAAGCTGCCCGTGCCGGAGATCGGCAGCCAGCGCAGCATGACGCCGAAGCCGAAGATCAGCGCGATCGACGACAGGAAGGACGGCATCGACTGGCCGGTCACCGCGATCACCAGCGCTGCCCGGTCGATCAGCGAGTTCGGCCTGAGCGCGGCGATCACGCCGAGCGGGATCGACACGAATAGGGCGAATGCGAGCGCCAGGACGCCCAACTGCGCCGTCACCGGCAGATGGCGGGCGAGGATCGGCGCCACCTCCTCCTTCAGATAGTTCGAGCGCCCCAGATTGCCCTCGAGCACATTGCCGACCCAATGCAGGTATTGCTCGTGAAACGGCCGGTCGAACCCGTAGAGGCGGCGGATGGTCTCGATCTGCTCCGGCGTCGCCCGCTCGCCGGCCATCGCCACCGCCGGGTCGCCGGCCAGATGGATCAGCGAGAACGAGATCATCGACGTCACCAACAGGACGAGGGCGGTCACGCCCAGCCGCTTGACGATGAACATGCCCATGGCGCTCTCCTGTGCCGGCTTGAATTGCGTGGCGAAACCGGAAGCGGCGGTTCCGCCGCGGCTTTACAGATTCCGGCCGGCGGTTTCGCGCCGGCCGGCAAGCCCGGGAAGGATCAGCAGATCACTTCCACTTGGCAAGATAGAAATGCGCGATCTCGTCCGAAGTGACCTGGTAGCCGAGGTCGCTGCTGTAGGCATAGGCCCGGCCATAGGTGAACAGCGGGACGGAATAGGCCTGGTCGGCAATGCGGGCGAGCGCCTGGGCGTACAGCTCCTTGCGCTTTTCCGGATCCATCGCCGTGTCCGCCGCCACCAGCATGTCCCTCAGCTCCGCATCGCGGGCATAGTCGTCGACGCCGAACTTGAAGTACAGGCTAACCGAGGCCGAGGCGTCCATCATGCCCTGCGACCCCCAGGTCAGATGCGCCATCGGCACCTTGCCGTCGATGATCAGCGGCCTGAGCGCCACATTCTGGATGAACTGGAAATCCGGGCGGATGCCGACCGCCCTCAGATAGGCCAGCACCGCTTCCGAATAGCGCCGGTCGCGATAGGCGTAGAACGGCAGGTCGAGCCCGTCCTTGTAGCCGGCTTCGGCAAGCAGCGCCTTCGCCTTTTCCGGATCGTAGTCGTATTGCGTCACGTCCTCGGTGCAGCCCACCTGGTCGGCATAGCACATCGAGCGCAGCACGCCGGCGGAGTTGCCGACCAGGTCGGCCAGCGCATCGCGGTCGATCGCGTGGGCGATCGCCTGGCGAATGCGGACATCCTTCGCCGGCGTGTCGCCCGAGCGTCCGGCCGCATCCAGCATGAGGAAGGCCATGCGCGTCGTCGAGGCCGCCTCGACCGTGACGTTTTCATAGGTCGACAACTGCTCGACATTCTCCGGCGGAACGCCCCAGATCCAGTCGACGCTGCCCGTCAAGAGTTCCGCGAGCTGCGCTTCGGTGTCGCTGATCGTCCGATAGACGATCTTGCCGAGTTGCGGCTGGCCCTTCGGACTGTCGGCGAAATAGTCCGGGTTCTTCTCCCAGGTCGCCGTGCGGCCAGGCTCGAACTGGGTGAGCTTGTAGGGTCCGGCGCAGACCGGCAGCACGGCGCCCCAATCCTGTCGGGTCTTGTCGCCCGCCACGCTCACCACCGGTGCGTTGTCGTAATGTCCGGAGGGGTAGATCGGCGTGTTGCCGGAAAGATATTCGAGCGCCGCCGGCGTCGGCGCCTTGGCCTTGATCCGCACCTGATGCGGATTGACTGCCTCGACACTGTCGATCCAGTCGACTGTCAGGCGGACATTGATGCCGCTGTCCGGCTTGATCACATGGTTGAAGGTGTAGGCCACATCCTCGGCGTCGAGATCGGTGCCGTCGGTGAACTTGATCCCCTGCCGGAGATCGAGCTCCAGCGTGGTGTCGTCGACCCAGCGATAGGCTTCCGCCAGAAGCGGCTTGTATTCATTGCTCGCCGGGTCGCGATACATCAGTGAATCGCAATTGTAGAGCGTCGCGATGACCACCTCGCGCAAACCCTGATAATAGATGTCGAATGTGTCGATTTCCGTTGCCGTCGCCCAGTTGAGCGTGTCGTCGGCCTTGTTCGCCCGACCTTCGCTCACCCCACCGGCGATCAGCGCAGCGCAAGCCGCCGCAAATGCCATGTATCTGCGCATCGATTTCCTCCCTGTTGCGCGGAACAGGCCAGCGTCTCGCCCGCATTGCGGCCCTTCGGCGACAATGCGGTCTGCGCGCTTGTGATGCCTGCCAGGTATCTCCATCCCATCATTGGCGGCATCGCCAATTTCCGCTGTTGTATTTTGGCATTTCAGCAAAATAAGTCAATTCATTTTGCGTAATTTGCCAAATATTGGCTATTGAAAGGCTGATTTCGCCTATGCCGTCCGGAGCGGGCGGGCAAACGCCTCGTCACCCGCGCTTTGCGGCCACCAGATCAGCCTCGATCTTCCATTGCGGCAGCGCCAGCCCGGCCACGACGACGGCCGTCGTCGCCGGCGGCTTGCCGTTGAAATAGCGATTGCGCAGGCCGGCATAGGTGATGATGTCGGCGGCGGTCAGGCAATAGGCGTTGATCTTCACCACGTCGGCAAAATTCATCTTCGCCGAGGCCAGGATCGCCTCGAAATTCTTCATCAGCTGCTCGACCTGTTCCTCCAGCGTGTCGGCGATCGTGCCGTCCGGCCGAACACCGATCTGGCCGGCCACATGCAGCGTGCGGCAGCCCTCGGGCACCTCCACCGCGTGCGAATAGAGGTTCTGCGTCGGCGGGGCGAGTTCTGCGGGATTGTGGCGGACGTTGCTTGAAGTCATGGCGGTCTCCCTGAGCGGTTCGGTAACGGATTTAGGTTGCGGCCGAAGCGGTTCGCATGGCTTCGGCGGTGGTTCCAGGCTCGCTGCACAGCAGCGGCCGGTGAGCGGCGCCGCGCCAGATGGCGGGATCGGCGCCGCGATACTCGGGCGGGAACGGCATGGCGATGCCGAGCTTTTCGGCCGCGTGCCAGACCCAGCGCGGGTCTTCGAGAAATGCCCGGGCGATGGCCACCATGTCGACCTGGCCCGTGGCGATGCTTTGTTCGGCCAGGAACGGATCGACGATCATGCCGACGCCCTGCGTCACCAGCCCCGTTTCCCGCTTCACCGCTTCCGCATAGGGCAGAAGGTAGCCTGGAAACGCCTCGAAGCGCTGCCCGCCGATGAGGCTGCCGGCCGAGACGCAGACATAGTCGAAGCCGGCCTTCTTGAGCCCATCGGCGAAGGCGATTGTGTCCTCGATGGTCGCCCCGCCCGGCAACAGGTCCGGCCCGTTGATCCGCGCGCCGAGCACCTTCCCCTCGGGCCAGACGGCGCGCAGCGCCGCCGCCACTTCCAGCGGAAAGCGCAGCCGGTTTTCGCGGCTGCCGCCATAGGCGTCGGTGCGCCGGTTGACCAGCGGCGCGATGAACTGGTGCAGCAGATAGCCATGCGCCGCGTGCAGTTCGACCACGTCGAGGCCGATCCGCTCGGCCCGTTCGGCCGCCTGCACGAAGGCGGCGACGATGCGGCGCATGCCCTCGCCGTCGAGCGCTTCGGGAACCGCCCTGTGTTCGTCATAAGCGACCGCCGACGGCGCGACGATGGTCCAGGCGCCCTCGCCTTCGGCAAGGCCGTGCCCGCCATCCCACGGCACATGGCTCGATGCCTTGCGCCCGGCATGGCCGATCTGAATCCCGACCGGCATTTTCCCCACATGGCGGAAGACCTTGAGCACGCGCGCCAGCGCCTCTTCCTGCGCGTCGGTGTACAGGCCGAGACAACCCGGCGTGATGCGGCCGGCAGCCTCGACCCCGGTCGCCTCGATCATCACCAGCCCGGCGCCCGACAGGGCGAACTGGCCGAGATGGATCATGTGCCAGTCGGACGCCGCGCCGTCGATGGCGCGGTATTGGCACATCGGCGAAACGACGATCCGGTTGGGGAACGTCGTCCCGGCGACCGTCAGCGGGGAAAACAGTGTCGCGCCCATCAAGCGGTCCGGATCCACACGGCCTTGACGTTCAGATAATCGTCGAACTGGGCGGTGCCCGATTCACGTCCATAACCGCTCATCTTGTATCCTCCGAAAGGCATGGCGGGGTCCATCATCTGATAGCAGTTTATCCAGACGGAGCCCGCGCGAATATTTTTAGCCAGGTAATGCGCTTTGCTCACATCGCGGGTCCACACGCCGCTGCCGAGGCCGAAATGCGTGTCATTGGCCCGCCGCGCCACCTCCTCCATGTCGGTGAAGGGCATGGTGCTGACCACCGGGCCGAAGATTTCCTCGCGGGCGATGCGCATTTCCGGCTTCACGTCGCGGAAAACGGTGGGCGGGATGAAATAGCCGTTGGCGCGGTCCGGGTCGCTCAGCCGCTCGCCGCCCGAAAGGACGCGCGCGCCCTCCGACCGCCCGAGATCGAGATAGCCGGACACGCGGTCGAGCTGCTTTTTGGAAACCAGCGGACCGATCTGCGTTTCCGCGTCGAGCGAATTGCCCACCTTCAGCGTCTTCGAGAAATCGGCCAGCCGCTCGTTGAATTCGTCATAGACGCTTTGCTCGACGATGAGCCGCGTGCCGGCGCTGCACACCTGGCCGGTGTTGCCGAAGCAGGCCATCGCCGCGCCCGGCACGGCCAGCTCCATGTCGGCGTCGGCAAAGACGATGTCGGGCGACTTGCCGCCCAGTTCAAGCGTCACGCGCTTCAGATTGCCGGCCGATGCCATCAGGATCTTCTGGCCGGTTTCGACCGAGCCGGTGAAGGCGATCTTGTCGACGCCCGGATGTTCGGCCAGCGCAGCACCGGCGGCGTGTCCGAAGCCCGGCACGATGTTGACCACGCCGTCCGGAATGCCCGTCTCGCACAGCAATTCGCCCAGCCGCAGCGCCGACAGAGAAGCCTCCTCCGACGGCTTGTAGACGGCGGTGCAGCCGGTCGCCAGCACCGGCCCGAGCTTCCATATCCACGACACCATCGGCCCGTTCCACGGCACGATCGCACCGACGACGCCGACCGGTTCGCGTAGCGTGTAGGAGGTGAAGTCGCCGCCCGGCATCGAATTCTCGACCGTCTCGCCATGCAGCGCCGTCGCCATGCCGGCGTAATAGCGGATCAGGCCCAGCACCCGCCGCCGCGCATTCTTGCGCCGCGTGATCGGCTCGCCCATTTCGAGCGCGTCGATCAGGGCGAATTCCTCGAAATTCCTGTCCACCAGATCAGCCAGCTTGAGCAGGATCTCCTGCCGGTCGTGCGGTTTGAACTTGCGCCACGGTCCTTCGTCGAAGGCTTTTCGCGCCGCCGCCACGGCGCGGTCAACGTCTTCCCGCTCGCCCTCGGCAATGGTCGCGATCGCCTCGCCGGTCGACGGATTGACGGTCTCGAACGTCTTGCCGGAGGCGGCCTCCACCCACCGGCCGTCGATCAGCATCTTTTTCGGTCCGGTGGTCAGAAACGCCGGTCGTTCCTGGGCGATGATGTTCATGGTGCAAACCTCCTGCTTCATGGCGCATTCAGGCGCCGTGGAAAGATGCGGACCGGCCTGGCCCGATGGTGTGATTCCGCTAGAGCATTTCCGCTTTTCCTGGAATTGCTCTAGCCCTTGACCGAGCCGGCGGTCAGCCCCTGGACCATGTAGCGCTGGAACAGCAGCGCCAGCACCGCCGCCGGCAGGGCGGAGAGGAAACCCGAGGCGGCGATGATCGAATAGTCGAGATTGGCCTGTCCCAGCATGCCGGCGATGGCCGGCGGCAGGGTCGTCATGCCGCGCTTCGAATTGAGCACCTGGGCGACCAGGAACTCGTTCCAGGACAGGACGAAGGTGAAGGCGCCCGCCGCCACGAAGCCGGGCCCGGAGATCGGCACGATCAGCCGGCAAAACACCTGGAACCGCGTGCAGCCGTCGACCAGCCCGCTTTCCTCGAGTTCCCGCGGGATCGTCTCGAAATAGCTCTTCATGATCCAGATGGTGAACGGGAAGGTGAACGAGCAATAGGCGATCGTCAGGCCGGTCAAACTGTTCTGCAGGCCAAGCTGGCGCAGCATCAGGAACAGGGCCGGGATCAGCACCACCACCGGCAGCATGCGGGTGAACAGGACCAGGTAGAGCGACAGGCTCATCAGCCGCGAACGATGGCGTGCATAGGCATAGCCGGCGGCGCTGCCGAAGACGATGTTGATCAGCGTGACGGCCATGGCGACAATGAAGCTGTTGCCCAGCGAGGCGATCACCAGCCGCGCCTGGTCGGCATGGTTGAACTCCACCAGCCCGAGGATCTTTCCATAATTCTCCAGCGTCGGATTGACCGGGATCAGCGGTGTCGGCAGGGCGAGCAGGTCGCGCTGATAGCTGATCGAGGTGATGAACAGCCACAGGAACGGGCCGATCAGCCAGATGGCGACAAGCGCCGCCAGCACATAGATGCCGCAGGCGGAAATGATCCTGGTCAGGACGGGTTGACGATAGGGCACCGCTTGCACGCTCATCGCCCTCACTCCGCCTGGAATTTCGCCAGGATCAGGCGCTGGTAGACCACGGTCAGCACGACGCAGATCAGCGTCAGCGTGAACAGGATCGCCGTGCCCGGCCCGAACTGGAAGAAATTGAACGCCGTCACATAGCCGAGCCAGGAAACGGTCGTCGTGTCGTTGCCCGGACCGCCGAAGGTCATGACGAAGATCAGATCGAGCATCAGGAAGCCGTTGACCGTGGACAGCACCAGCACCAGGAACATCATCGGCCGGAGCGACGGCAGCGTCACATGCCACAGCTTGCGCCAGAACCCCGCGCCATCGACCTCGGCCGCCGCGTAAAGATCCTTCGGGATCGACTGCAGCCCGGCCAAGAACAGCACGGTGGCGAAGGGCGCCTGGTTCCACACATAGACCAGCACCAGCACGTTCAGCGCCGAAAAGCCGTTCTGGAAGAAGGAGATGTAGTGGTCGATCAGGCCCAGCCGGCTGAGGATCGCGTTGAGCGCGCCAAAATCGGCCGACAGCATGCCGAGCCATAACAGGCCCACCACCACCCGCGACATCGACCATGGAATGAGCAGCGCGGCGCGCAGGATCGGCCGGCCGAAGAATTCCGAATTGAGGATCAGCGCCATGGCGAGGCCGATCACCGTCGCCTCGACGACGAAGGCGGCGACGAAGAACACCGTGCGCCCGAGCGCGCCCCAATAGAGCGGATCGCCGACGATGTCGCGGTAATTGCCAAAGCCGATGAACTTGTAGAGCGGCAGGTTGAAGCCGAACAGGTTCAGCGTCGGCCCGCTCGTGTCAAGCAGGTCGACCTCCGCCAGGCTGAGCCAGATCGAATAGACCAGCGGAAAGAAGACCACGGCGAAGATCACCGTCAGCGCCGGCAGGATCAGCAATGTCGCAAAACCCGCCTGCGTGTTCGCATAGAGGCTGAAACGGCGGATGAGACCGCCGTTTCGCCCGGTTCCGGGCTGTGCCCGAACGTCTCTTTTCATCGGTTCGAGAAGATCGGCCATCGGCCGTGTTTCTCCCACGGGTTATTGCTTCGGGCGGCCCCGGTCAGGCGGGTCTCAGGCGAGCGACTGATACAGGTCGGTCATCGCCTTGATCGCCTCGGGAACCGACGATTTCTTGCGGATCATGTCGTGCATGATCGGCACGACCTTGGTGTCGTATTCGGGATACCAGGTCTCCTTGAAGGCGTTGATGACCTTGCCCTTGCCGGCCTGCTCCTTGAGGATGGCCGGATCGACCCACTCCTCGGTGGAGGCGATGACGGCCGGGTCCTCGTAGAATGCCGGATAGGGGTTCTGCACGCCGGACGAGATCGCCCACTCCTTCTGCACATACCAGTCGCCGTTCAGGTTGGCGCCGAGGAACTGCAGCAGCTTCCATGCGGATTCCAACGCCGCCGTCTTGGCGTTCATCACGTAGGAATCCGTCCACGCATAGGTGTCGCCCGTCTTGCCCGGATAGGGCGTGATGCGCGCCTTCTTGCCGGCGAGTTGCGATTGCGCCGCGTCCGTCGCCGTGTCCTGCAGATAGTTGCAATGGTTCGAATGGAAGGCGTATTTGCCGGTGAACATCATCCGGTGCGTGTCGGTCGACGAGGCCTGGGTGAAGATTTCCGGCGTCACCAGTCCCAGCTCGTACATCTTCTGCCACCGCTCCATCACATGGGCGACCGCGTCCTGGTCCGCCTGGAGCTTGTTGGCGTCGTCGAACAGCGCCGCCCCCTCGGCGAAGCAATCGCTGAGGAATTGCGGGTTGGTGCCCGTCTGCGTCGGATTCCAGTTGGGCAGCATCGGATATTCCGAGATGCCGTCCGTCTTCAGCTTGACGCATTGCTCGATGATCTCGTCCCAGCCGGCGCCCGGTTTGTCGAAACCGGCTTTCTTCAGCATCGGGTCGTTGTACATCATGATGTAGTAAGCCGAGTAATACGGCAGGGCGATCACGTGCGCGCCATCCTTGCTGGTCAGGCTCGACAGGCTGGCCGGCAGCATGGCGGACTTGATCTCGTCGAAGCCCGGCAGGTCTTCGAGGCTGCGGATCATGCCGCGCTCGAACCAGCGCTGCCGGTTGTTGTGCGTGCAATACATCACGTCGACGATGTCGCCGGCAAAGGCCCGCTGCTCGAGCGTCGGGTGAAAGGTCGGCCAAGGCAGCGTCGAATAGTCGACCGCCTCGCCATACTTCTCGTTGAAGAAATCGATATAGGCCTGGACCATGTCCGGCCTGAACGTCCAGCCGACCAGGCTGATCGGCGTCGCCGCCCGCGCGAACCGCGCGGACAATCCTCCGGTCGCCGCAGCCAGCGACACGAGGCCGGCATTGCGCATGAACGCTCTTCTTGTCGTGCCTGAAATTCTCTTGCCTGACATGACATCCTCCCTGGCCCTTCCCATTGGCCAACATAACCGTAGGGTATCTTTTATGCATTTTCAACACAATTTAAGCCTGTGTATTGCGTAAATCGCAAAATCATTATATATATTGGACGTTTTCAGCTATTCACGAATCCGATCACCGCCCATTGCCTCGCACTGGAAAATCCGGTGAAACTGCAACACTGGACTCTCCGCCCCGCCATTCGCGGATCCCACCGGCCGCGCCGCCTGCATCACGCCATCTGCCGCCACGCATCTTCAACGAGCGCTTCATGTATGAGATCGACCCTTCTCGCCTCGACCTCGCCCGCGAGTTCAAGGCCAATCCCCTCGGGGCCCATAGCCAGGAGTTGCAGGCCGTGCTGCTGCGCATGCGCGGCCTGCCGATCGAGGGCAAGCATTGCCTGATCGTCGTCGAGCCGCGCCGCAAATGGCTGCTCGCCCGCATCACCGGCGCTCCGCCCAGGCCCGAGGTCGTTCCCGGCTATGTCTTTTCGTCCATCGAGGAGGCCGAATGGACGGTGTTCAAGCTGCGCTGGGCGATCCTCACCGGCCACGATCTCGATGAAGCGCTCGGCGAACCGCCGCACCAGCCGGCCGCGCCCCTCGCGCCGCCGGACACGAGCCGCGTCATCCTCGCCTACGCCGACAGGCTCGGCGTCAAGCCGGGGGATACGATCGCCTTCAAGGTCAGCACGCCCGGCATCGCCAACTACCGCGCCGACATCGTCCGCCTGCACGCCCCGGCGCGCGCGGCGGGAGAGGAAGGGTTTCGCGAAAACATGGTGCAGGGCCTGGGCGCGTTTGTGGGCCGTGTGCAACCGTTGCGTCTCGGCTCCTTCGCCCGCCTGCCCGACACGCTGCGCATACCGATGAGCCTCACCCTGCAGGCGCTCGTCTGGCCGACGCTCAACCGCGATGCGGCCGCTCTGATCGGCAACTGGTCGCAATCCGAGCGGACCGGCATCGCCCTCATCGTCGATGCCGCCGGGTCGCTCGCCCTGCGCATCGGCGACGGCGCCGACCAGGAGGAAATCTCCACCGGCGTCAGCCTTCCGCCACGCCAATGGAGCCGCGTCAGCGCCAGCTTCGACGCCGCCGGCGGCACCGTTCACCTGCTGCAGGAGCCAATCGGCGCCCACGGCTTCAGCGCCGCCAGGCCCGTTGCGGTCAGCCGCCGGACAAAACTGCGCCCGCGCCTGCCGCACCGTCCCGGCCTGATCGCCGCCTGGCATGCCGACGACGCGCACGGTGCGGCGCATGGCGGCCATTTCAACGGCAAGATCGAGGCACCGGCGATCCTCGGCGCGGCCGTCACTGCCGAGGCGCTCAGCGCCCTGCCCATGGCCAGCGAGACACTGGCCACCCTGCCCGACATCGCCGCCGCCTGGGATTTCTCCCTGGAGATGCACACCGGCGCCGTCATCGACCGCGGGCCGGCCGGCTGTCACGCGCGGCTGGTCAACCAGCCGACGCGCGCCATGACCGGCCATCTCTGGGACGGCACCGTCCGCGACTGGACCCAGGCCCCCGCGCACTATGGCGCCATCCATTTCCACGACGACGACATCGACGATGCCGGCTGGCAGACCGACATCGAGGTCACCGTCGGCGACGACTGGCAAAGCGGCGTCTACGCCGCGCGCCTGCGCGGCGGCGCGGCTGAAACCTACATTCCCTTCTTCGTCCGCCCGGCAGCCGCCAGGGCGCGCATCGCTTTCCTCGCCCCGACCGCCACCTACACGGTCTACGCCAACAACCGCGCCCGCTTCTTCAGCCCCACCACGGAGCTGATCCGCGGCCGCCTGCTCGATTTCGACGCCGCCGACCTGCAGCTTCTCGACCACCCGCTCGGCCTGTCGACCTATTGCGTCCACAATGACGGCAGCGGCGTCTGCTACGGCACGCGCCTGCGCCCCGTGACCAATTTCCGCCCCAAGGGCCGCCTGTGGAATTTCAGCGAGGACCTGTTCGTCATCGAGTGGCTCGAACATCTGGGAGAGCCGTTCGACGTCATCACCGACGATGATCTGCACCGGGAGGGCGCGACGCTGCTCGCCCCTTACCGATGCGTCGTCACCGGCACGCATCCCGAATATGTCAGCCTCGAAATGCTGGACGGGCTGGAAACCTATGTGAGGGGCGGCGGCCGTTTCATCTATCTGGGCGGCAACGGCTTCTACTGGCGCATCGCCTTTCGCCCCGGCGAACCCGGCATCGTCGAGACGCGACGGGCCGAAGACGGCACGCGCGCATGGGATGCCGAAGCCGGCGAATACCATATGGGCTTTACCGGCGAGATGGGCGGCCTGTGGCGCCGCCAGGGACGGGCGCCGCACATGCTGGCCGGCATCGGCTTCGCCGCGCAGGGTTTCGACCGGTCGAGCTACTATCGTCGCACGCCGGCAAGCCGCGACCCGCGCGTGGCGTTCATCTTCGACGGCGTGGAGGGTGAGATCCTCGGCGATTTCGGCACGGCCGGCGACGGCGCGGCGGGCGAGGAGCTCGACAGTTTCGATCTCCGCCAGGGTTCGCCCCGGCACGCGCTGGTGATCGCCTCGTCGGAAAACCATTCGCCGACTTATCAGCCGGCAAATGACACCGTCATGGTGCCGCATGGCGGCACCGCCGGCCCGTTCAACCCGGCGGTGCGGGCCGACATGGTGTTCTTCGAATGCCCCGGCGGCGGCGCGGTCTTCTCCACCGGCTCGATCGCCTATGCCGGCAGCCTCGCCCATAATGGCTACGCCAACAACATCGCCCGGCTAACCGGCAATGTGTTGCAACGCTTCATCGACCCGGAACCGTTCGTGCTGCCCTAGACCGGTTCAGCGTTTCATAGAAACGTTGAACCGGTCTAACTCTTTGTTTTTCTGCATTTATGCGGACGTCAGGTGATTCCACCTGACTGCAAAATGCCCTAGTGAAGCACCGCGCCCGACGCGCCGTCGAACAGATGCACCGCCGAAGGCTCGGCGCGCAGGCGGATCGTCGATCCCGCCGCTAGCAAGCGGGGCTGCGCGGCGATCAGGCAAAGCTGGACGCCGCCGGCGATGTCGGCGAAGACGAAGGTCTGCGATCCCGTCGGCTCGATGTAGCGCAGCGCCGCCGAAACGGCATCCTGTTCCGCGTCGCTACAGATCGTCAGGTGCTCGGGCCGGATGCCGCAGACCACCTGGCGCCCCTCCTCGCAGGCGCAATCGGGCGCCAGCCGCAGGGTCACGCCGTCGGCGGCCCGCAGCACCGGTCCCGCCCCGTTGCGCACGACGGTGCCGGGAATGAAATTCATCGCCGGAGAACCGATGAAGCCGGCGACGAACATGTTCGCCGGCCGCTCGTAGAGATCGAGCGGCGCGCCCACCTGCTCGATATGGCCGTTGCGCATGACGACGATGCGGTCGGCCATGGTCATCGCCTCCACCTGGTCGTGCGTCACATAGACGGATGTGGTGCCGAGCCGCTTCTGCAGCGCCTTGATCTCGGTGCGCATCTGCACCCGGAGCTTGGCGTCCAGATTGGACAGCGGTTCGTCAAAGAGAAAGACCTGCGGGTCGCGGACGATGGCCCGCCCCATGGCGACACGCTGGCGCTGGCCGCCGGAAAGCTGCCTTGGATGCCGTCCGAGCAGTTCCGTCAGGCCGAGGATTTCAGCGGCGTCGGCGACCCGCCTTGCAATCTCGGCCTTTGGCGTCTTCCTGAGCTTCAGGCCGAACTCCATGTTCGCCTGCACCGTCTTGTGCGGGTACAGCGCATAGTTCTGGAACACCATGGCGATGTCCCGGTCCTTCGGCGGCAGGTGGTTGACGATGGCGCCGCCGATGCGGATCGCGCCGGACGTCATCTCCTCCAGCCCGGCGATCATCCTGAGAAGCGTCGATTTTCCGCAGCCGGATGGCCCGACCAGCACGGCGAACTCGCCCTCTGCAATGTCGAGATCGACGCCATGCACCACTTCCAGTTGCCCAAAGCTCTTGCGCACCCCCTGCAGTTCGACGGTCGCCATCTCATCCTCCCTTGTTGTTCTTCGCCGCGTCGGGCCGCCGGCCGGCAGCGCTGCCCGCACAGGCGGCCAGAGCGCGGGCGGCATCGAACGGGCTTGCCTCGCCGGCCGAGACACGATCGACCCAGGCGCCGACGGCGGCGGGATAGTCGGCGGTTGTCGGCGGCACCCGGTAAGGCGCCAGGAAAAGCGCCGACAAGGCGCGCAGGATCTGCCGGTAGAGCCGGTCGCGATGGCGCGCCTCGCGCCGTCCCGTGGCCGCGAACCAGTCGAGAAACGACTGCGCCATCCCTGCCACCGCGTCGATCCCCTGCCCGGCGTTCGCCGAGACCTGCAGCACCGGCGGCACCCAGATCGTTTCCTCGTTCACCATGTCGCCATGCCGGCGCATCAGGGCCAGCGACCCGGCACTGGCCGGCATCCTATGCTCGCCATGAAGTTGCTGCCGTTCGACACGGTTCAGCCCCGGTTCGCCCATATAGGCCGCCGCGATCACCGAGCGGATCAGCCTTGCCGTGTCCTTGGCGCCCGACTGGTCGGATTTGTTGACGATGAACAGATCGCCGATCTCCATCAGCCCGGCCTTCGATGCCTGGACGCCGTCGCCAAGGCCAGGAACGGTCATCACCAGCGTGCAATCGGCGATCTCCTGGATCTCCACGTCCGATTGCCCGGCGCCGACGGTCTCCAGAAGCACGTAACCGAAGCCGAAGCTGCTCAGCGTGGCGATCACGTCGACCGCCGTTTCGCTCAAGCCCCCGATATGCCCGCGCGCCGAGACGCTGCGGAAGAAGATGGCGTCGTGCGCCGCGCTGTCGCCCTGCCGCACCCGGTCGCCCAGCAGCGCGCCGCCCGAATAGGGGCTTGAGGGATCGATCGCCAGAACCGCCACCCGGTGGCCCGCCTCGGCCAGATGCAGTGAGAACCGGTCGACGAAAGTCGATTTTCCAACGCCTGGAGGCCCGGTCACACCGATGATCCGCGCCCATTGCGGCGAGCGGTAGGCGTCGCGCAGGGTCGCTTCGTAGGCGCCGCTGCGGTTCTCAACGGCGCTGATCGCCCGGGCAATCCTGCGGCGCGCGCTCCCATCCATCAGCCGGCCACCTCCAGCAGGATGGCGTCGCCCTGGCCGAAGCCGCCGCAGATCGCTGCAATCCCGAACCCGCCACCGCGTGCGCGCAGCGCGCTGGCCAGCGTCATCGCCAGCCGCGCGCCGCTGGCGCCGAGCGGATGCCCGATCGCCACCGCTCCGCCATGAATGTTGGTGCGCCGGCGCAATTTCTCCGCCAATCCCGCCTCGCCATCGGCGAGCCTGTGCGTCGAGACAAGCGGTGTCGCCGCAAAGGCCTCGTTGATCTCGATCAGAGCGATGTCGTCGAGCGATAGTCCATGCCGGTCGAGCAGCCGGCGGATGGCGATGGCCGGCGTGTAGGAGCCCGAAGTGGGTCCGTCGCAGACCTGCACATAGCCATGGATGATGGCCTCGGCTCGCAGGCCGAGATCGCGCGCGCGCGCCTCGCTGGCCACCAGCAGCCCCGCCGCCCCATCGCTCAGTCCCGGCGCGTTACCAGGCGTCACGGTCTCGCTGTCGTAGACGGGCGACAGGGCGGCGAGCTTGTCGGGCGAAGTGTCGGCGCGCGGCGCCTCGTCCTTCGCCATCATGCCGTTGCCGACCGGAACCGCGACCCTTTCGGCGTCAAAGAACCCCCTGGCGTCGGCGGCGAAATACCGTTCGTGGCTGGCCAGAGCCCATTCGTCCTGCATCGCCCGGTCGATGCCGTTCCGCAGCGCCTCGCGGGCGGTGTAGCCGGCGATCGATGCCTCGACCACCTCCCCCCGCATCAGCAAGGGATCATCGACCGTCAGCCGGCCGACCTGTTTTTCCCTGGCGCGCGGCAGAAGCTGCGGCGTGCGCGACAGGCTTTCGAAACCGCCGGCCATCAGCAGGCCCGCCTCGCCGGCCTTGATGTCCTTGTAGGCCAGGCCGATCGCCGACATCCCCGAACAGCAGGCGCGGTCGACGGCGAGCGACGGCGTCTCCTGCGGCAGCCGCGAGCGCAGCACCGCCTGGCGCGTCGGCGTCAGCATGCCGCCGCCAATCATGCCGACGCCGAAATAGGCGGCCTCGACATCAGCGGCCGTGATTCCCGAGCGGTCGAGCACCGCATCGATGATGAAGGCGCCCAGTTCCGGCCCGGAGAGCGATTTGAGCGCCCCGCCGAACTTGCCGAACGGCGTGCGGGCGTAGGAGCCGATGACGATCCGGCCGCTCATGAAGCCTCCGTCGGCGAAAGCTGCCGGCGCGCCCGCAGCGCATTCTTGTCCACCTTGCCATTGGCATTCTTCGGCAGGGCGTCGAGGATTTCGAGGCGCTTCGGCGTGCGGATCCCCAGGCGCGGCTTCAGTTCGGCGATGATGTCCTCCGATGTGCGCGGCGAACACCCCGCCAGCGCGACGAAAGCCACCGCGATCTCGCCCCAGTCGGCATCGGGAACGCCCAGCACCGCCGCCTCGACGATGTCGGCGCAGCTCGTCAGTGCCGCCTCGATTTCCTGCGGATAGATGTTGAACCCGCCCGAGATCAGCATGTCCTTGCTGCGGCCGGCCAGCGTGATGATCCCGTCGGGCGCCATCCGCGCCAGGTCGCCCGACCACAGCCAGCCATCGCGCAGCACCGCCGCCGTCGCCTCCGACATGCCCCAATAACCGCGCATCACATGGTCGGAGCGGATGGTGATCTCGCCGATCTCGCCGGCCGGCACCGGTCGCCCGTCGCGGTCGCGCAGGACGATTTCGACGAATGTGTAGGCGCGACCGATGGCGCCGAAGCGCGGATTGCCATCGCCGTCGAAATGATCGCCCGCGCCGAGCGTTGCACATGTCATCATCGCTTCGGTCAGGCCGTAATTCTGCACCAGGATCGGCCCGAACAGATCGAGCGCGCGGGTCAGCGTGTTGCGCGGTATCGGTTCGGCGCCATAGCCGATCATCCGCAGCGAGGAGAAGTCGATGCCGGCGGCACGCGGATGATTGACCATCCGCGTCAGCACGGTCGGCACGCAGGTGAAGACCGTCACGCCATGCCGCCCCACCGCCTCCAGCATCCCCTCGACGGACGCGCCGTCGATCAAAAGGTTCGTGGCGCCGCGCAGAAACCAGGGGACGAAATAGGTGCCGCTCGCATGCGTCAGCGGTCCGATATGGGCGATCACGTCGTCGGTCCGCACATCACGGTCGATCAGCATGTTGCGGTAGACCGCCGCCCAGTTGCGATGCGTCAGCATCACCCCCTTGGGCCGGCCGGAACTGCCCGACGTGTAGTTGATCGAGCATAGATCATCCAGCCGCGGCCCGGCTGGCGGGACTTGCGGCAGCGGCGTGGCGCGCAGCGCCGCGTAGGCGGGGCCGCAAACGGCTTCGCCCCCGTCGACGAAGGCGCGCCACAGCCCGTCGCGATGCGGCACGCGGTCGGCGCTCTGCCGGTCGTGAAACCAGGCCGCGGGCGCGCAGTCCTCGTCGATCAGCCGCGTCTCGTGCACCGTCGCCAGCGCATTGACCGGGACGCGAACCAGCCCCGCCCTCTCGATTGCCGCCTGGAGGAAAAGATAATCCGGCCGGTTGCGCATCATCAGGGCGACGCGGCTGCCCGGCGCAAGCGCATCCGACAGCCCCGCCGCCAGCCGCGCGACGATGTCGTCGAAGGCGGCGAAGCTCCAGCTTTCCCCGCCATGGCGCAAGGCGATCCGGTCGCAGAAGCGCCGCGCCGCCTGGCCCATCAGCCGGCCGACCGTGCTGCCGTGTGCCTGCTCGGTTTCATGCATTCTTCAGATCCGCGCTTTGCGTTTGCAGGAAGGCGACGATCTCCGAGATCGACGTCCCCGACAGGAAGACCCTTGCCACCCCGGCGCTTTCCAGCTCGGCGACGTCCTCCTGCGGAATGATGCCGCCGACCAGGATACCGATATCGCCGGCATCGCTTTCGTCGAGAAGTTCGCGGATGCGCGGCACCAGCACGCGGTGCGCGCCGGACAGGAGGCTGATGCCGATCCAGTCGACATCCTCCTCGATCGCCGCCCGGACGATCTGCTCCGGTGTCCGGCGCAGTCCCGTATAGATGACCTCCATGCCCGCATCGAGCAGGCCCCGCGCCACCACCCTGGCACCCACATCATGCCCGTCCAGGCCCACCTTCGCGATCAGAATACGCAGTCGCCGTCCTGTCATTGCGCACCCACAATCAAAAATCGGTCGATGGCGTGAAGATGCCGAATCGGTCGCGCCAGATGCGGCAGATCTCGCCGACGCTGGCATAGGCCCGCACCGCCTCGAGCACCGCCGGGGTGACGTTGCGTCCCTCGGCGCAGGCGCGGTCGATCTTAGCCAGCGCCGCTGCAACGCGCTTGCCGTCACGCTGCGCCCGCACCGCGTTGAGACGCCGCAACTGGCGGTCGACCGCTTCCGGGTCGCCGCGAAACGCCGTGTTCGGCACATTCGGCTTCTGCGGCCACCGGTTCACCGTCACCCAGGGCCGCTGGCCGCTGTCGATGGCGCGCTGCCGGCGCACCGCGCCCTCCGTCATCAGCCGCCGGCCGAAGCCCGTGTCGATGACGCTGAGCGCCCCGCCGAGACGCTCGATCTCGGCGAGCGAATCGAGGATCTGCCGCTCCACCTGGTTGGTCAGGGTCTCGATCAGATAGGATCCGCCCATCGGATCGATCGCATCGGCGATGCCATGCTCGTTGGCGATGATCTGCAGCGTGCGCAGCGCCACGCGCATCGATTCCTCGCCCGGCGTCGACACCGCCTCGTCATAGCAGGCGAGATAGACGTAGCTTGCCCCGCCCAACACATAGGCCAGCGTGCCGAACGCCGTGCGGACGATGTTGTTCAAGGGTTCCTGCAGCGATTCCTGGCCATGGCCGTAGACCGTGGTCTGCAGCGAAAGCGCCTCGGCGCGCGATGCGCCGTAGCGTTCGCGCATCAGGCGCGCCCAGATGCGCCGCAACGCCCTGAGATTGGCGATCGAGATGTAGAAATCGTGCCGTTCATCGGGGAACATGTGGATCAGCGGCGCCACGTCGTCGATCGCGTGGCCCGCTGCCAGCATGGCGTCGATGTAGTGCAGCGCATTCGACAGGGCGATCGCCGTCGCCGCCGAAGACCCGGCGCCGCCGGCATTGATGTGGTTGACGCAGACCGTCATCGGCGACCAGTGCGGCGTCTTGTCGATGCACCAGGTGACGGCGTCGCAGGCCAGCCTGGCCGCCGGCGCCGGCGGCAGGATTTGTGTGCCGCGCGCGATGTATTCCTTCAGCGGGTCGTTCTGCAGATTGACCGTGTAGTCGCTCCAGGCGACACCCTGTTTCTCGCCCAGCGCCGCATAGAGGGCAAGCGCGATAGGCCCGATCGAATTGCCCAGCGTGCCGACCCGCTTGACGCTGTCGACCGGGATGCCGTCGAACAGCGCTTCCATGTCGGCCAGCGTGTCGATCGCCACCCCCACCTGGCCGACCTCAGCGGCAGCCATCGGGTCGTCGGAATCGTAGCCGCACTGGGTCGGCAGGTCGAGCGCCACCAGGATCTGCTCGGCGCCGATCTCCAAAAGGTTCTTGAAACGCCGGTTGCAGACCTCGCCGTCGCCGAAGCCCGCATAGGCCGAGATGACGAAGGGCTCGGAACGGTACATCGCGGCACGGTCGCCCCGCGTAAATGGGTAAGCGCCGGGAAACCCGAGGTCCCGACCATAGTCGAAACCGGCCTTTTCCAGATCGGCGGGCGTGTACAGCGGTTCAATCTCCAGCCCGACGTCGGTGACGAATGGCCGCCGCGGGGAGCGCCCCACGAATTCGCGCTCATAGGCCTCGCTGCGCCAGCGCGCATACGCGGCGGCCACGGATGATGCCGGCCGATCCGCGTCGGCGGCCTCTTGTCTCGGGCCGGCTTTGTCGCCTGATAATGGATCCAGCACCGCTCCTCCTCCGATCGTCAACGGGCATCGACCGTGTCGAATGCACGGCGCCTTATCTGAATGAGGTCAATATGGATTTTTCAGCAATATTATTCAATAGTTTTTGCTGAAATCGTATTTTAAAGCGTATAATTATGTTGATAAGACAATCATGGCGCCGCGATAGCCGCTCGAAATCGCCGCGCGAAGCCTTGCGCTGGGCGGCTCGTTGCTCCCGCAAACGCACCGTCTGCGCATCCCGCATCGTGACGAACAGGGGGTAAACCAGCCCTTTGATTGCCATCCACCGGCCTCCACCGTAATGTGGCGCGCCATAAGAGAAGCGGAGCGCGGCAATGAATCTCGACGACCTCGATGTCGGAATCATCAAACATTTACATGAGGATGCGCGCGCTCCGGCCAAGGCCATCGCGGAATCGCTGAGCGTTCCGGAATCGACCGTGCGCAACCGGCTCGGCCGCCTGATCAAGGCCGGCGTGATCGAATTCGTCGCGCTGACAAACCCCCTCAATCTGGGCCACTCGACCTGGATCATGATGGAGATCGAGGTCGAGACGAAAAGCATCCGCCGGGTGGCGAAGAAGCTGTCCGACCTGCCGGAAATCTATTTCGTCTACATCACCACCGGCAGCTTCGACATCTTCGCCGGCGCCACCTTCGCCAGCAACGCCGAGTTCGTCGATTTCCTCACCAACCAGTTGGCGGCGGTCGATGGTATTGTCCGCGTCAACACCCGCGCCATCCTCGAAACGCACAAGCGCGTGTTCAAGTTCTCGCCCAAGCCAGGGGTCGTCAAGGGCGGCAAATGAGGGCCTTTGGCGCTCTCCGTGCAAAACTGAGGTGGCTCCCTTGACAAAAGGCGGCCGGGCTGGCTGACTTGGGGCGCTAGGAGATTTCTGGACGCGCCGCCCAAATCGGCCGCGTCGAGACGAAGATTTCGAACCGGCGGATGCCTTGGCCCAACAGCCACGGCAGCCGCCGGTTTTTTTTGTTTTGGAGGCTTGCCGTTGAACGTGTCCCCGTTGAGCGTTTCCCCGTCGAATGAGCCAGGAATGGCCGACTTCGCCGACATCCCGCCGACCGTCCCCACAGCGTTCGACGCGGCCGCGACCCGGCGCCCGCAGGCCGACGCCATCGTCGGCAATGGCGGCCGCATCACCTATGCCGATCTGCACGCCGAAAGTCTGGCCGTCGCCCGCGCCCTTGCCGCCGCCGGCATCGGCAAGGGCGACCACGTGGCGATCTGCGCCGGCAATGGCGTCGAATGGGCGATCCTGTTCCACGGCGTCGTCCGCATCGGCGCCGTCTGCGTGCCGGTCAACACGCGCCTGACGCCGAGCGAGATCATGATGCAGCTCAAGCGGTCGGACGCCCGCATGCTGCTGACGGTCGAGACGCTCCTGAAGATCGATTTCGTCGCGGTCATGCGGTCGATCTGCCCCGCCGTCGACAGCCGCCTGCCCTCCTCCGAACTGCCCTGTCTCGAGCGCATCGTCATCCTCGGCGAGGATGCGCCGGCCGCCTGCGAAACCTTCCGGGCATTCATCGAGAACGGCCGGAACCACCCCTTGCCCACCACGCCGGAGCCGGACGATGTGGCCCTGATCCAGTTCACCTCGGGATCGACCTCGTTCCCCAAAGCCGTGCTCCTCACCCACCGCAACATGGTCACCGACGCCTATTTCCTCGGCAGGCGGATGGGCGTGCGTCCGGACGACCGCTACCTCAGCGCCCGGCCGTTCTTCCACGTCGCCGGCTCCACGCTTGCCGTGGTGCTGGCCAGCGTCCACGCCATCACGCTCGTCACCATGGCCCGCTTCACCGGCGAGGACGCCCTCCGGCTCATCAAGGCGGAACGCTGCACGCTCACCTCCGGCAACGACACCATGTATCTGATGATGCTCAACAGTGCCGATTTCGAACCGCGCGGCTACACATTGCGCGGCGGCTGGGCGGCCATCAGCCCGACCATCATGGCGCGCACCGTCGAGGAATTCGGCGCTGTCGAAACCGTCACCGGCTATGGCCTGTCCGAAGCCTCGCCCAACATCATGGCCTCCGATCACGCCGACCCGGTCGCCGAGCGCATCGCCGGCTGGATGCGCCCGCATCCGGGCCTCGAAGTGTGCATCTGCGACCCGTCGACCGGCGCCGCGCTCGGCCATGGCGAGAAGGGTGAAATCCGCGTGCGCGGCTGGTGCGTCATGAAAGGCTATTACAAGGATGCCGAGGCGACGCGCGAGACGATCACCCCGGACGGCTTCCTGCGCACCGGCGACATGGGCATCATGCGCGCCGACGGCCGCGTCACCTTCGTCGGGCGGCTGAAGGAGATCATCCGCGTCGGCGGCGAGAACGTCGCGCCGGCCGAGGTCGAGGACGTGCTGAACGGCCATCCCAAGGTGCGCCAGGCGCAGGTCTTCGCCCTGCCCGATCCCCGGCTGATCGAGGTGCCCGGCGCCTACATCGTTCCCCGCGAGGGCGAGGTGCTGACCGTCGAGGAGCTGCTCGCCTGGGCAAAGCCGCGGTTGGCCGGCTTCAAGATGCCGAGACACGTCGCCATCATCGAAAGCTTCGACGTGATCGGCCTGACAGCCAGTTCGAAAGTGCCGAAACGCCTGCTGATCGAGCATGCGCTGGAGAAATTCGGCCTTGCCGCGCCGGAGGCCGCGTCATGAACACGCGCTTCACCCATCATTTCGGCGTTGCCCAGCCGATCGTCCAGGCAGGCATGAGCTGGGCGTCTTCCAACGCCGCCCTGCCGGCGGCGGTGTCGAACGCCGGCGGCCTCGGCGTGCTGGCGGCCGGGCCGATGTTCATCGACGACTTCCGCCAGGCCCTGCGCGCCCTCAAGCAGGCGACCGACCGGCCTTTCGCCGTCAACGTGCCGCTGTACCGGCCGCAGGCCGACGAGATTCTCGACATCGTCGTCCAGGAAGGAGCGCCGATCCTCATCGCCTCGCAGGGCGGACCGCGCAAATACATCGAACGTTTCAAGTCGGCCGGCATCAAATGCATCCATGTGGTCGCTTCCGAGCAGCACGCCCTGAAGGCGCTCGAAGCCGGCGTGGACGCGATCATCGCCGTAGGCGGCGAGGCCGGCGGCCATCCGCCGCCGGATCAGGTTTCGACGCTGGTCCTGGTGCGCGCCATCGCCAGGGCTGCCCCCGGGGCGATCCTTATCGCCGGCGGCGGCGTCGCCGATGGCGCCGGCATCGTCGCCATGCTGGCGCTCGGGGCGGATGCGGTCCAGCTCGGCACGCGCTATATGGCGACCCGCGAGGCGGGCGTGCATGCCGCCTACAAGGAAAAAGTGCTGGCCGCCGGCATTGCCGACACGCGCCTGGTCGGCCGGGAGCTCGGCCCGATCCGCATGATCGCCAATGATTTCTCGGCCCGCTACCTCGAAAGCGAGGCGGGCGGCGACGATCTCGCCGCGCGGCGCGCGCTTTTCGCGCAAAGCTCGCTCAAGCTGGCAGCCCTCGATGGCGACGTCGACAACGGCAAGATCGAGGCCGGGCAGAGCGCCGGCCTGATCGACGATCTGCCCGGCGCCGGCGAACTCACCGCCCGCCTGATCGCCGAGTGCGGCTCAGCCCTTTCCCGATTGTCGGAATTCGACATAGCGCTGGAAAGCGGCCTGAAGCGCCGTCTGCAAGGAGTTCTTTGAAGGCGTATGGATCCGCGTTTCCACCAGGTTCACCAGGCCGTCCAGCCCGTCCGTCAGCTTATAGCCGATCACCGTGCGGCGGAAGAAGTCGCGCGCCAGGTCGGTGACGAAGGTCGCGTCGGCCGCGACGATGACGTGGGTGTTGAGGTCGATTTCGAGAACGACGCCGATCCACGTCATGGTCTCCGACATGCCGGTTCCCCTCGGGGCCTGCGCATAGCCGCTGATGAGGACGGTTTTGTTCTCGGCCATGTCTTCTCCATCTCCTTGCGATGGCCGCATCAAACGGCTGTCATCGTCCCGTGTCAACGCGCGCGTCGCCGCACCGACAATCGTTTTTCTCGACGGCGTTCCGCAGCGCCTTCGTCCGTATGAAACAGCATCGGAGGACCCAATGATCACCGTATTTCACCCCGACGAGCTTGGACACCACGTGCGCACGCGCCTGCTCGGCGGCCGGCTGGTCGAGGCTGTCGAGACGCCGGGCCGGCTTTCCGCCCTGCTCGAAGCGGCCAGGACCTGCACCTCGGCCATCGTCGAGCCGAAACCCGCCGACATCGCCGTCATCGCGGAGATTCACGACGGCGATTACCTGAAATTCCTCGAAACGGGTTTTGCGGCGTGGAAGGAGCGCTTTCCCGACAGCATCGAGCTTCGCCCGAGCCTGCATCCGAACGCCTATATGCGCCGCCTGCCCGATGATCTGCTCGGCCGCGCCGGATACTACATCAACGACGCGGCGAGCGTGCTTCTGGAGGACACCTGGACCGCCTCCCTTGCCAGCGCCGCCAGTGCCCTCGACGCCACGCAGCGCGTGCTCGACGGCGAGGTGGCGGCCTACGCGCTGTGCCGCCCGCCCGGCCACCACGCCTATCGCGACATGGCCTGCGGCTACTGCTTCCTCAACAACACCGGCATCGCCGCCGCCTTGGCCCGCCGCTCGATCGACCGCGTGACCATCCTCGACGTCGACGTCCATCACGGCAACGGCACCCAGTCGATCTTCTACGACCGCGCCGACATCCAGACGGTCTCCGTTCACGCCGACCCGAAAACCACCTTTCCCTTCTACGCCGGCTATGCCGACGAACGCGGCGCGGGCGCCGGCGAGGGATACAATCTCAACCTGCCGGTGGCGGCGAACTCCGGCGACGAAGCCTATCTGGGCGCGGTCGAGCAGGCGATCGCCGCGACGCGCGCCTACAGCCCCGATCTCGTCGTTCTGGCGCTCGGCCTGGATGCTTCGGAAGCCGACCCGTTCGCCTGCATGCGCGTGACCAGCGACGGCTTTTCCCGCATGGGCGAAATGCTGGGCGCCATCGGCCGGCCGACCGTCATCATCCAGGAAGGCGGCTATCCCTCACCGATCCTCGGCGAAAATCTCATCCGCTTCATGGAGGGTTTTCGCTCGGGCGCCGGCGCTTGATGCCTGCCGCTGGAACACGGGAGTGATGGAAAGGACGCCATGATCGAAGCCAAATCAGACCGCCGGCACGACGCTGAAGGCATTTTGACGGCCGCCATACCGCGCCTGGAAACCGCCGAGCTGGAGCAGCTTTTGCAGCACAAATACGGTCTTTGCGGCGCGTCCCGCCCGCTCAGCGGCGAGCGCGACCAGAACCTGGCCATCAAGACGGCCGTCGGCGCGAGCTTTGTCCTGAAAATCGCCAACACGGCCGAGGACCCGGATTTCCTCGCCTGCCAGAACGCCGCGCTCGAACATGTTGCCGCCGAGGATCCTGGTCTGCCGATCCCACGCCCGATTCCCGCGCTCACCGGCGAGACCATCGTGCCCGTCGCCAGCAACGGCAACATCTTCAACGCCCGGCTTCTCACCCACATGCCGGGCGAACCCGCCCTGACGGCCCGCGCCACACCGCTGTTTCGCCGACGGCTCGGCAGGATGGTCGCCCGGCTCGACCGCGCGCTCGCCAGCTTTCACCACGATGGCGCGCCGGAAAACCTGATCTGGGATCTCAGCAACGCCGCGCAACTGCGCGACCGCATCGGCTTCATCGAGCATCCGCGCCGGCGACAGCTTGCCGAGCGCGTCATCGACCGGTTCGACGAACACGCGGTTCCCGTCCTCGGCAACCTGCGCCGCCAGTTCATCCACAACGACATCAACCAGAACAACGTCATGCGCGGCGCCGGCACGGCTGAGATCACCGGTATCATCGATTTCGGCGACATGGCGCGATCCTGCCTGGTCAACGAAATCGCCATCGCCATCGCCCACCAGCTCTATCGGCAGCAGGACGTGCTGGCCGCCGCCACCGAGTTCCTGGAAGGATATGGCGCGGTGCTGCCCATCGAGCCGGCCGAGAGCGCAATCCTGTTCGACCTGGTCAAGATGCGGCTGCTGTCGCGCGAGATCATCGCCGCCTGGCGCGCCGCGACGGGCAGCGCCGCCACCTACCGATCCGACATCTCTGACATGGGCTGGCAGGCCCTCGAGCTTTGCATGGCCATCAATCCCGACCAGGCGACCCACCATTTGGAGAAAGCAGTGTCCCCCACCTCGAACGCAATCGCCCCGCACCCGACAACCTCGGACCCCGATTATGATACCCTGATGGAGCGGCGGCGGACCTTTCTCGGACCGCTTTACAAGCAGTTTTACGAGCAGCCCTTCTTCCCCGTAAAGGGTGAAGGCGTCTGGGTCACCGACCATCGCGGCCGCAAGTATCTCGACGCCTACAACAACGTGCCGCATGTCGGCCATTGCCACTCGCATGTCGCCGAGGCCATCGCCCGCCAGGCCCGCACCTTCAATTCGAACACGCGATACTCGAGCGACCTGATCGTCGACTATGCCGAGCGCATCGCCGCCACCATGCCGGACCCGCTGAAGGTCTGCATGTTCGTCTGTTCCGGCACCGAGGCCAACGAGCTGGCCTGGCGCATCGCCCGGGCCAACACCGGCGCCGACGGCGCGCTCGTCACCCGCTCGGCGTTCCACGGAAACTCCACCATCATCGGCGCGCTCGACACCAGCACGCTTTCAGCCGACCGTCTCGAACCCTGGGTGGCGACCGTGCCCGCCCCCGGCTTTCCCGGTGCGGCGGCCGATGCCCCGGCCCCGCCCGGCCCCGGGGACTACGCCGCCGAATACCGGCGCGCGATCGACGGCCTGGCCGAGCGCGGACATCGGCCCGCCGCCTTCTTCGTCTGCCCGGTCTTTGCCAGCGATGGCCTGCGCTCCGTGCCGGATGGCTATCTCGCCCCGGCCATGGCGGAAATCCGCGCCGCCGGCGGCCTGATCGTCGCCGACGAGGTGCAGACGGCGCTCGGCCGCACCGGCACGCATTTCTGGGGTTTTGAGCATGCCGGCATCGTCCCGGACATCGTCACCATGGCCAAGCCGATGGGCAACGGCATCCCGCTCGCCGTCGTCGTCACCAGCCGCGAGCTGGTCGAGGGTTTCCTGAAGCGCGAGCGCTATTTCAACACTTTCGGCGGCAACCAGGTCGCCGCCGCGGCCGGCATGGCCGTGCTTGACGTGTTGGCCGAGGAAAGCCTCCAGGACAACGCGCTGACCATCGGCAAATATCTGCGCAGCGGCCTCAAGGCCCTGATGCCGCGGCATCCGTTGATCGGTGACGTGCGCGGCACCGGCCTATTCGCCGGCGTCGAGATCGTCACGGACGGCGCACCGGCGCCGGCCAGGGCCCGCGCCGCCATCGAGGGTTTGCTGCAACGCGGCGTGCTCGTCGGCATCACCGGCGCGAACCGCAATCTGCTGAAGATCCGCCCGCCGATGATCTTTGCCCGCCAGCACGCCGACACCCTGCTCGAAGCGCTGGACGACACGCTGAAAACCATCGCCTGACCCTCATGACGGCACCAATGAAAAGCCCCGCCGGGATCGCCCGGCGGGGCTTTTCATTCGGTTGCAGATGTCCGCGGGCGGCGCCCGCCGCCTGCCCTCAGGCGTTCTGCCGTGCCCATTGCAGCGTCTCGTCGAGGGCGGCGGCGAACGTGTCGGCGATCTCGTCGACCGCCGCCCGGCCGATGATCAGCGGCGGCGAAAACGACATCGTGTCGCCGAGATTGCGCGTCACCAGCCCGCGCTTGAGCGCGAATGCCGAGCATGCGCCGCCGACGGCCATGGCCGGATCGAACGCCGCCTTCGTCTCCTTGTCGCGCACCAGTTCCACCCCGGCCATCAGGCCGATGCCGCGCACCTCGCCGACCAGCGGATGGTCGGCCAGTGCCTGCAGCCTTTCCTGCAGATAGGCGCCGGTCTCGCGCGCGTTGCGCGTCGCGTCCAGTTCGTCATAGCGCTGCATGGAGGCCAGCGCCGCCGCCGCGCAGACCGGATGCCCGCCATAGGTATAGCCGTGGCCGAACACGCCGACCTTGTCGGACTGCTCGCGCATCGCCTCGAAGATCGCCTCCGAAACCAGCACCGCCGAGATCGGCAGATAGGCCGAGGACAGCGACTTGGCGCAAGTGAGAATGTCCGGTTTAAAACCCACCGCCTCGGCACCCCAGTAATGGCCTGTACGGCCAAAGCCGCAGATCACCTCGTCCGACACGGTCAGCACCTCGTGCTTCTTCAGCACCTTCTGGATCGCCTCGAAATAGCCCTTCGGCGGCACCACGACGCCGCCCGTGCCCATCACCGGTTCGGCGAAGAAGCCGCCCACCGTCTCCGGTCCTTCGGCGACGATGAGCGCGTCGAGTTCGTCGGCCAGGCGCTCGACGAACGCCGCCTCGCTCTCGCCCGGCAGCCCTTCCCGGTAATAATGCGGGCAGGTGACGTGCAGGAAGCGGTCGAGCGGCAGGTCGAACTCGCGGTGGATGTTGGGCAGCGAGGTCAGGCTGCCGGAGGCGATGCCCGTGCCATGATAAGCCCGCTTGCGGGCGATGATCTTCTTCTTTTCCGGCCGTCCGCGCGCATTCCAGTAATACCAGATCAGCTTGACGGCGGTGTCGTTGGCCTCCGAACCGGAACACTGGAAGATGACCTTCGCCATCCCCGGCGTCTTCTCCACCAGACGTTGCGCCAGGTCGATCGACGGGTTGTTGGAGCGATGCGCGAACAGGTGGAAATAGGGCAGTTCGTCGATCTGCGCCTTCACCGCGTCCTTCACCGCCGTGTCGGAATAGCCAAGCGACACGCACCACAGGCCCGACATGGCGTCCAGATAGCGGTTGCCGTCATTGTCGAAGATATAGGCGCCCTCGCCGCGCGCGATGATCATCGGCCCGTCCTGCTCGTGCAGGCGGATGTTGGTCTGCGGATGCACCTGGTAGAGGATGTCGCGCGCGGAGGGCGAGTTGGCGATCATGGTCATTGCGATTCTCCTGCAAGGCCGCTGGCTGCGGCGAAATTCAACTGGCTTCGGCCGCACTGCTGCCGACGGTGCGCAGAAACTTGTCGACGCCGCTTTTCCATCCGCTGTCGGCCAGCACGCGCTCGATCGCCGCCAGCTCGATGCGGATGCCGGCATCGAGATCGGTCCGCGAGCCGAGGTCGACCGCCTGCTTGGTCAGCGCCATGGACAAGGCCGGCGCTTCGGCGATCCTCTGGGCGATGGACCGCCCCGCTTCCTTCAGGTCTCCCGCCGCGACGACGCGGGCCACCAGGCCGAGGGTCAGCGCTTCCTCGACCGGCATTTCGCGGCCGGTGAACAGCAATTCCTTGGCCCGCGAGCGGCCGATCACGCGCTGCAGGCGCTGCGTCGCGCCAACCGTGCCCCAATGGGCCTCGGGAAAGCGGAAACTGGCGTCGTCCGAGGCGACGATGAAGTCGCAGCTCATGGCGATTTCGCCGCCCGAGCCGACCGTCTGCCCCTGCACCAGCGCCATCACCGGGCGCGAGCAGCGCTCGATCCCCGCATAGGCTTCGAAGGCGGCAAGGCGGCGGCGGCGGATCCAGTCGGCATCCCGTCCCTTACGCTCCTTCAGATCGGCGCCGGCGCAGAACACCGGCCCCTGCCCTTCGAGCACCACCGCCCGCACCGCCTGGTCGCGGTCGATGGCCTTGAAGGCGTCCGACAGGGCCAGGCACATCGGCAGGTTGAGCGCGTTGCGCGCCTCGGGGCGCATCAGGACGACGCGGGCGATCGCGCCTTCCCGCACCAGTTCGACCGGTTTTGCTTCGGACATCGTCAAATCACTCCCTCGCCGCGCAGGCTGTCGATTTCGTCCCGGTTCAGGCCGAGCGCCTCCTGCAGCACCGTCTCCGTGTCGTTGCCCAGCAGCGGCGGCACGCCCGGCGCAATCTCGTCGAAGCCGGACAGGCGGATCGGCGTCTTCAACGCCGGCACGGCGCCCGCCTGCGGATGCTCGAACGAAGAAACCATTCCTCGTGCCTGCACATGCGGATCGCCAAGGATCTCGGCGACGCTGTTGACCTCGCCGGCCGGCACGCCGGCGGCGCGCAGCGTCTCAGCGAGCTCATCGCGCGGGCGCGACGCCACGGCTGTGCTCATCGCCGCCATCACCCGGCCGCGTTCCGCAACGCGTCCCGCATTGCGGTCGAGCGCCCGATCCGCCGCCAGCTCATCGAGGCCTAGCACGGCGCATATCCCCGCCCAATGCTGGTCGCTGCCGCTGATGTGCAGGAAGCGGCCGTCGGCGCATTCGAAAGCAGCGGAAGGCACCCGTCCCGGATGCTCCGTCCCCGTGCGCTGCGGGTCTTCGCCGAGCAGGAAATGCCGCGATGCGGCAATGGTCAGGAGGCTTACCTGCACGTCGAGCATGGACAGGTCGACATGCGTTCCCCTGCCGCTCGTTCCGCGCCCGGCCAGCCCGGCAAGCACGGCGATCACCAGCCACAGGCCGGATGTGAGATCGGAGAAGGGAACGCCGACCTTGGCCGGCGGACCGTCCGGATGCCCGGTCAGCGCCATGACGCCTGAAAGAGCCTGGAAGATCGTGTCGTAGCCGTTGCGGTCGCGGTACGGACCCGTCTGGCCGAAACCGGTGCTCGACACATAGACGAGTTCCGGATTGCCGGCCGCCAGCCGTTCATAGCCGAGGCCGAACTTCTCCATCTCGCCGGGCAGGAAATTCTCCACCAGAACGTCGGCTTCCAGCGCCAGCGCACGGGCAATCTCCTGGCCGCGCGGCGATTTGAGATTGAGCGTCACCGATTTCTTGCCCCGGTTGAAGGCGAAGAAATAGCCGCTGTCGCCGCTGTCGAGCCTGGGTTCGAAGACGCGCGTCTCGTCGCCCGTGCCCGGCCGCTCGATCTTGATCACCTCGGCGCCGAGCTCGGCGAGGATCTGGGTGGCCATCGGCCCCGCCAGCACGCGCGTGAAGTCGAGAATCTTCAATCCGTCGAGCGGCTTCATTCTTCACGCTCGCGAAAGCCGCGCATCAGCGCGTTGATGTCCCGTCCGGCAGCCATCGCCGCGTCGAAGGGCAGATCGGCGACGCGGTAGAACAGGCTTTTCGTCGCCGCCATCGCCATTGGACTGGCCTTGGCCCAGGCCTCGGCGATTTCCAGGGCCGCATCGACAACCGCCTCCGGCGCGGCGATCCGGTTGACGAGGCCCAGCGCCTTCGCCTCCTCGGCGCCGATCAGCCGGCCAAGGCTGATCATCTCGAAGGCCGCCTTGCGGCCGAGCTGCCGCTGCAGCCCGGTCATCACCAGGGCCGGCACGATGCCGTGCTTCAGTTCCGGATAGCCGAATTTCAGGTCGCTGCCCGCCACCATCATGTCGCAGGAAATGGCGAGCCCCGCCCCGCCGCCGACGGCCGCGCCCTGCACCGCCGAAACGATCGGCTTCGACAGACGCTGTAGTTGCGATTGGAGGCGGCACGTCAGGTCGGCGCGCTCCAGCACGCGGTGCTGGTGCTCCGGCGTCAGGTCCTTGAATTCGGAAAGGTCGGCGCCCGCGCAGAAGCCCCGTCCTTCGCCGGCCAGCACCACGGCGCGCACTTCGCTTGCCGTGTCGGCCTCGACCAGCGCGTCGAGCAGCGCCTGGGTCAGCTCCGTGTTCAGCGCGTTGAGCTTGTCGGGCCGGTTCATGCGGATGATGCGCACCCCGCCACCCCGGTCTTCCACAATCAGGCTCTGTCCCATCCCGTTCCTTTCAAGCATGTTCGGCCATCTTCGCGACCGTTGGCGCAAAGCCCGCCCGCGCAATCTTGCTGTCGAGCGGACGTTTCAGGACGCGCTCGCAAAGGCGAGAAGCCTCCATCAGCCGGTCGAGGTCGAGACCGGTGGCGATGCCCTCGGCCTCGAACAGATTGACGAGGTCTTCCGTCGCCACATTGCCCGTGCGGCCAGAGCCGTAACGGATCGTTGCGGGATGGCCGCCGACACCGCCGAGCGAGGCGTCGAAATGGCGGCATCCGGCCTCGAACGCGGCGACGCAATTGGCCAGCCCCGTACCGCGCGTGTCGTGGAAATGCGCCACGGCCGTCACCTCGGCGGCTGCGTCCGCCAAAAGTCTGAAAAGCCGTTTCACGCTTGTCGGCGTGCCAAGCCCGGTCGTGTCGCCGATGGTCACCATGCGCACGCCCATGGCGGCAAGGCGGCGAACGTCGTCGACCACCCGCTGCGGATCGACCGCCCCCTCGAACGGGCAGCCGAGCGCCACCGAAATGACGCCGACCAGGCGGAAGCGGCTGCCTGCCGCAGCAACCATCTCCTCGATACGCTGCCACTGGCCCTCGCGGGTCGTGCCGAGGTTGCGCCGGGTATGGGCCTCGGTCGCCGAGGCAAGCAGGCTGATTTCATTGGCCCCATGCCCCGCGTCGAGGTCGGCCAGCGCCCGCTCGACGCCCATGCGGTTCGGGCAGGTGGCCTTATAGAACACGCCGGGACGGCGGGCGATGCCGGCCAGCACCGCGCGCGCATCGCCAAACGCCGGCACGCGGCCCGGATGGCTGTAGCTCGTCGCCTCGATGCGGGCGAAGCCCGTGGCCGTGAAGGCGTCGATGAGAGCAACCTTGTCGGCCGTGGCGACGAATTCCGGCTCATGCTGCAGCCCGTCGCGCGCGAAGCACTCGCAGATGGTGACGGCGGCGGTCATCTGCGCTCGCCTCCGCGCCGCAGCAATTGCGAACCGACCAAAAGCAGGACAGAAAGGCCGATCAGCAGCGACGAGATGGCCGCCACGGTCGGGTCGATCTGGTCGCGGATGTTGGCGAACATCAATCGCGTCAGCGTCGCGTTCTCGCCGCTGGAGATGAACAGCGCCACCACCACCTCGTCGAACGAGGTGACGAAGGCGAACAGCGCGCCCGACATCACCGACAGCTTGATCTGCGGCAGGGTCACCGTCAGGAAGGCCCACGGCCGCGATGCGCCGAGGCTCTGCGCCACGCGCTCCTGGTTCATGTCGTAGCTGGCAAGCCCGCTCGACACGGCGATGACGACGAACGGCAGCGCCAGCACCGTGTGCGCCAGAACCAGGCCGAGGATCGTGCCGTTCAGGCCGAGTCGCGCATAGACGAAGAAGCAGCCGATGGCGACCAGGATCAGCGGCACCAGCATCGGCAGCATGAACACGCCGCGCGCCGCCGCCGGCAACAGGCCGCGCACGCGGGCGATGCCGTAGGCGGCGATGGTGCCCAGCACCGTCGCAAGCAGCGTCGTCAGCAGCGCGACGCGGAACGACACGAATGTTGCCGCCCGCCATTCCGGCGAACCCAGATAAGCCTGGTACCATTGCAGGCTCCAGCTGCGCGGCGGGAACTCCAGATACTGGCTGCCCGAGAATGACATCGGAATGACGATCAGGCAGGGTATGATCAGGAAGGCGAGGACCAGCCCCACCAGCACATACAGCCACAAGCGCTGCAAATGGGTGATCTGGGTGGTCGTCGCGGGGCGTCCGAGCATCAGCGTGCCCCTCCGAACGTGTCGACCTTGAAGATGCGCCGCAGCACGACCAGGATCAGCGCCGTCACCGCCAGAAGCACCACGCCCAGCGCGCTGGCCGCGCCCCAATTGCCGTAGACGGCGATGTTGTCGGCGATCTGCATCGCCCACATGGCGACCCGCCCGCCGCCGAGCAGGGCCGGCGTGACGAAGAAGCCGAGACACAGCACGAACACCAGGCCGATTCCGGCCGCCAGGCCCGGCAGCGACAGGGGCAGGAACACCTGGCGGAACGCCTGCGCCGGCGTCGCGCCGCAATTGGCCGCTGCCCGCATAAGCACCGGGTCGATGGCGCGCATCGAGGCATAGAGCGGCAGGATCAGGAACGGCAGCATCACATGCACCATGCCGATGACCGTGCCGAGCAGATTGTGCACCAGCGGCATCGGCTCCTCGATGATGCCGGCGCCGGTCAGCCAGGTGTTGATCAGCCCCGTGCGCTGCAGGATGACGAGCCAGGCATAGGTGCGCACCAGCACCGACGTCCAGAACGGCAGGATGACGAAGATCATCAATATGCCGGCGGTCCGCTCGGAAAGCTGCGACAGGAGATAGGCGACGGGATAGCCGAGCAGCACGCAGGCCGCCGTCACCAGGCCGGCGACCTGGAAGGTCGAAATGAAGGTCTTGACGTAGACCGGACGCAGCATGCGCGCGTAATTGGCCAGCGTCGGCTCGCCCGAGGCGTCGAAGAAGGACAGCCAGAACAGCCAGCCGATCGGCAGGATCAGAACGACGAGGATCAGCAGCGCGCCCGGCGCCGTGAGGAGCGACAGCGCCGTCCGCTCGCGCCGGTCGTGGCGCTTCAGCAGGCGCTCGTTGAGGGTGGCGGGCGCAGCCCCGCCCTTGAGGTCGATGGCCATGGTCATGCGTGATCCGTGACCAGGATGGTGTGTTCGGGGGCGAGCCAGAGCCGGATGCCCTCGCCCCGGTCGGGCAGCCGGCCGCCGGCCATGTCGGGCGAGCGGCGCAGATCGATCTCCGCCCCGTCCGGCAGGCGGACGGTGATCAGATAGCTGTCGCCCTGGTAGATGACATCGGTCGCCTCGGCGTCGATGCGGTTGCTGCCGTCGTCGTCGCCGCCGCGCCAGCGCAGCCGTTCCGGGCGGACGACCAGCCATGATTTCTCGTTTCTGCCGGCGGCGCCGTCGCGCGTCTTCAGGGCGCGGCCGTAAAGCAGCGGGCCCGAGGCGCCGGGCTCGACCGGCAGGAAGCGGGTTTCGCCGATGAAATCGGCGACGAACTTGTTGCGCGGCCGGTCGTAGATCTCGTCCGGCGTGCCGAGCTGGACGACCTTGCCCCCATTGATCAGGGCGATGCGGTCGGAAAGGGTCAGCGCCTCGCGCTGGTCATGGGTGACGTAGACCGTGGTCGTGCCCAGGCGCTGGTGCAGCCGCTTCAGTTCGAGCTGCATGTGCTCGCGCAGCTTCTTGTCCAGCGCCGACAACGGCTCGTCCATCAGCAGCATGGACGGTTCGAAGACGATGGCACGCGCCAGCGCGACGCGCTGCCTCTGGCCACCGGACAGCTCGTGCACGCCGCGGTCGGCCAGATGCCCCATCTGCACCAGGTCGAGCGCCTCGCCGGCGCGCCGGTCGAGTTCCGCCTTCGGCACGCCGCGCAGGCGCAGCGGATAGCCGACATTGCTGCGCACGCTCATATGCGGAAACAGCGCATAGTTCTGGAACACCATGCCCAGATTGCGCCGGTGCGGCGGCAGGGTCAGGAATTCCGTGCCGTCGACGGTGACGCTGCCGCTGTCCGGCCGGACGAAGCCGGCCAGGACGTTGAGCAGCGTCGTCTTGCCCGACCCCGAGGGTCCCAGGAGCGTCAGGAACTCGCCGGGATTGATGTCGAGCGACACGTCGTCGAGCGCGATGAAGGCGCCATAGGCCTTGCTGATTTTCTGTATTGCGACCTTGCTTCGCATGGCGGCCTCCACTTGACGCAGACTATTCGATCATCAGGTTCTTGTAGTCCTCGCGAACGTCCTGGTTGTGCTCGGCCCACCAGTTCGGCTGCATGACGATCTGGCGGCCGGCATTCTCCGGCGAGGCGTTCGACTGGGCGATCACGTCGGCCGGGAACTCCTTGACCTCGAACGCCTTCCTGTTGGCCGGGCCATAATAGCTCATCATGGTCGGGATGCGCGCCTGGATCTCCGGCGAGACGATGTTGGCGATCAGCTTCTGCGCCGCCTCGACATTCTTCGAGCCCTTCAGGACGGCAACGCAGCCGAAGCCGATGACCCCGTCCTGATAGGTGAACGCGACCGGCGCTCCGTCGGCGATGACGCCGGCCACGCGGCTGCCCCAGATCGCCTCCATGTCGACCTCGCCGTCCTTGATGAGCTGCGCCGACTGCGCGCCGGAACTCCACCAGACGCCGATATGCGGCTTGATCTTCTCCAGCGCCGCCAGCGAGCGTTCCGTGTCGAGCGGATACACATCCTCGCGCGCCACGCCGTCGCCGAGCAGGGCGATCTCCATCATCTCCTGCGGATAGACGCTGAGCGCGCGGCGTCCCGGGAAAGCCTCGACGTCCCAGAAATCCTTCCAGTCCTTCGGCGGGTTGTCGCCATACTTGTCCGTCCGCCAGGCGAGCACCACCGAATAGGTGTTGGTGCCGACCCAGTTTTCGCCGCGCGCGCTTTCGGCAATGCCGTCGGCGTCGACCACCTGATAGTCGATCGGCTCGAACAGGCCCTCGCCGGCGCCGATGGCGCAATCCTCGGCGCCCAGATGGGCGACGTCCCAGCCGGGCGAGCCCGACTGCACCTGGACGCGCACGCCGGCCAGGCCGTCATGCGACTGGCCGCGCAGTTCGACGCCGGCCTTCTCGGCCGCCGGTGCGAACAGGGTCGCGGTCAGGTCGTCCTGCAGCTTGCCGCCGAGCCCGGCAATGGTCAGCGTGTCGGCGCCGTGCGCCGTCGAGATGGCCACGGCCATGGCCGTCGCCGCCAGCATTCCCGTCTTGATGTGACTGCGTCTCTTCATGTCATTCTCCCATTCATGACGTGCAGTTGATTACACCGGACAACGCGTTCCTCGGCTCTTGTCCGCGCTCAGGCGGCCGCGTCCCTCAGACCGACCTCGCTGATGAATTTGGTCTGCAGGAATGCGTCGAGCCCCTCGCTTCCGCCTTCGCTGCCATAGCCGCTCTCCTTCGTGCCGCCGAACGGCGTTTCGGGCGCGGCGATGCCGAAATGATTGATCGACACCATGCCCGCTTCCAGCCGGTCGCCGAGCAGCGTCGCCGTCCGCTCCGACCGGGTGAAGGCGAAGGCGGCCAGGCCGAAGGGCAGGCTGTTCGAGCGGGCGATCGCCTCGTCGAGATCGGCAAAAGGCGCGATCGGCGCCAGCGGCCCGAACGGCTCGTCGATCATCAGGCGGGCGTCCTCGGGCGTGTCCGTCAGCACGGTCGGGGCGAAGAAATTGCCCTGGTTGCCGATGCGCCGCCCGCCGGTCAGGATCTTCGCGCCGCGCGCTTCCGCATCGGCGACGAATCCCTCCATCGCCTCCAGCCGGCGCGCATTGGCGAGCGGCCCCATCGTCACGCCGTCCTGGTCGCCCGGCCCGACCGCCAGCGCCTCCGATCCCGCAACAAAGGCATCGACGAAGCGCTTGTAGTGGCGCTCGTGCACGTAGAAGCGCGACGGCGCAGCGCAGACCTGGCCGGCATTGCGGTATTTGAGCGCGATGCCCAGTTTCACCGCCTCATCCGGATCGGCGTCCTCGCAGACGATGAACGGCGAATGGCCGCCAAGCTCCAGCGTGCAGCGCTTCACATGCTGCGCCGCCAGCATGCCGAGATGCTTGCCGACGGGGATCGACCCGGTGAACGAGACCTTGCGGATCTGCGGGGCCGGAATGAGATGTTCCGAAATCTCGGCCGGCACGCCGAACACCAGATTGACGACGCCCGCCGGCACGCCGGCATCGATGAAGCAGCGCACCAGTTCGACGCAGCTGAACGGCGTCTCCTCCGGGCATTTGATGATGATCGTGCAGCCGGCGCCGAGCGCCCCGGCGATCTTGCGCACCGCCTGGCTGACCGGAAAGTTCCATGGCGAGAAACCGGCGACGGGGCCGATCGGTTCCTTCACCGCGATCTGCCGCACGCCCGGCGCGCGCGCCGGGATCAGCCGGCCATAGGCGCGGCGTCCCTCCTCCGCATACCAGTCGATGTGATCGGCCGAACCGACCGTCTCGCCCAGCGCCTCGGCCAGCGGCTTGCCCTGCTCGCGCGTCATCAGCCTGGCAATGGCCGGCGCACGCTCGCGCAGGAGATTGGCGGCGGCGCGCAGCAGCTTGGAACGCTCATAAGGCGACACGGCGCGCCATTCGGCGAAGGCGCGCTCGGCGGCGGCAAGCGCCCGGTCCAGATCGGCGGGGGATGCGTGGGCGACGGTGGCAAAGGGCTGGCCGGTCGCCGGGTCGATCACGGCCCCGGTGCGGCCCGTGCTGCCATCCGTCCAGATTCCGTCGATGAAAAGCTGCGCCTGCTCGGTCAATGCCCGCTTCCTCCATGCAATTTGGTTGATGTTGTAAACTATATCGTTCACTTCGTCAACTAACTGATCGGAAGATTCCTGTCCGGGCAGCGAAGGCCGCGACCGCAGGCGTCAGCGGCGGCAGATCAGTCTTCCGCGCCGTATTCGGCGGCATCCGCCGCCGACACATCTTTGCGCAACTGGTCGTAATAGCCGATGCTGCTGGCAAAGACGGCCTGCATCGCCTTCTGCAACTGCTCGCGCTCCGCGGGGGAAAGACTGGCCAGCATCATCTCGTTGCGCTGCTCGGAATCGGCCAGGATCCGCGCCACAACGTCCTTGCCGGCAACCGTCAGGCGCAACAGGATGCTGCGCCCGTCCTCCGGGTTCTCCGACCGGCTGATCAGGCCGCGTTCGATCAGGCCGGAAACGGTGCGGCTCATCTGGCTTTTCAACAGCCCGCTGTGGTTGGCGAGCAGTTGCAGCGGCGCTTCGCCGAGATAGTCGAGCACCGCCAGCGCACGCCATTCGCGCACCGTCAGCTTGTAGCGCGGGCCGATCGACAGAAGCGCGATGCGGCTCGACAGCGAGGCAAGCCGCTGCAGCTGGAAGGAGAACAGGTCCCGGGCGTCATGCGCCGTCATCATGTCCATGAGGTCCGCTCCGTCGCGGCCCGCCGCACCGGAAACGGCCGCATTAGAATTGGTTGTCATGCCATGTCTCCCAAACTGCAAATGTCTCGTCATCTCTGAAGCCATGAAACACGCGGCCTTCTCAAGCTGAAATCACCGCGCGACTTCAAACCCAATTGCGTCGCCTGCCCGCCTATATAGTTGACTTCGTGAACTATATAGTTCATTTCAGCAACCAATATAGCGCCGGGTGGTCCATCCACCAACGCTCTTCCGCACGGCGCCCGTCCCCGGCATCGTTTTTCCAAAGGAGTTTGCAATGGCTTCCAGCAATGTCACGCACAATCCGGCCGATATGGCTCCGCCGGCGCGTGGGCTCTATTCTCATGCTGTCGAGATACCGGCCAACAGCCGCCAGCTCTTCGTCGCCGGCCAGGTCGGCGTGCGGCCGGACGGCAGCCTGCCCGAGGGTTTCGATGAACAGGTCGAGCAGATGATGCGCAACATCGGCGCCGTCCTCGCCTCGGCCGGCATGGACTTCGCCGATGTGGTCAAGGTCAACGCCTATTGCCGCAGCGCCGAGGAGATCATCGCCTATGCCGGCATCCGCAACCGCTTCTTCGACGGCGCGCCGCCGGCGACCACCGCCATCGTCGTTCCCGGCCTCGCCAATCCCGACTGGCTGATCGAGGCCGACGTCGTCGCGGCGAAGCAGGGCTGACGCCGATGTTCTACAGGCCGTCCGAGGGACACGGGCTTCCGCACGATCCCTTCAAGGCGATCGTCGCGCCACGCCCGATCGGCTGGATTTCGACGCGCGGCGCCACGGGGATGCTGAACGTCGCGCCCTATTCCTTCTTCAACGCGCTGTCGGTCGAGCCCTACCTCGTCTGGTTTTCCGCCGACGGCGAGAAGGACAGTGTCGTCTTCGCCCGCGAGACCGGTGAATTCGCCGTCAACCTCGTCGGCGCGAAACTGGCCAAGCAGATGAACGCCACGGCGGTCGATGCGCCGCGCGCAACGAGCGAATTCGACTATGCCGGGCTTGTCCCCGCCGCGTCGAAGCTCATCGCCGCCCCGCATGTCGCCGGCGCGCCGGCCGTGCTCGAATGCCGGCTGACGCAGATCCTTGAGCCCACGGGGCTCGATGGCCGCTGGGCCGGCGTCTATGTGGTGATGGGCGAAGTGGTCGGCATCCACATCGACGACGCGATGCTCGACGACGGCCTGTTCGATCATCGCAAGGCCGGCAATGTCGCCCGGCTGGGCTATATGGACTACGCCGCCGTATCCGAAACCTTCGCCATGCGCCGCCCCCGCTGGGGCGAGGGCGAAAGCGCCGAGCCTCAGCCCTCCGCTCCGCCGAGATAGAAGGCGTGCAGCTTCTCCGGTGATTGCCGCAACGTCGTGCAGTCGCCGTCATAGACGATCCGCCCGCGCCGCATCACATAGGCGCGGTTGCCGACCGCCAGGGCAAGTGCGGCGAACTGCTCGACCAGCACGATCGCCAGGCCCTCGTCGGCCAGCCGCCGTATGGTCTGCATCAGTCGCGACACCACCACCGGCGCCAGCCCAGCCGACATTTCGTCGATCATCAAGACCTTCGGCCGCGTCAGCAGCGCGCGGGCGATGACCAGCATTTGCTGCTCGCCGCCCGACAGCAGCCCGGCCCGCACCGCCCGGCGCGGCAAAAGCTCGGGAAACAATGCATAGGCCTCCGACAGCGTCGCCGCATCGCGCAGGCCGACGCGCAGATTCTCCTCCGTGGTCAGGTCGCGGAACACGGTGCGCCCCTGCTCCACATGCGCCAGGCCGGCCCGCGAGCGCGCCCCTGGCCGCGCCGCCTGGATCGCCTTGCCGCCGATCTCGATATTGCCTTCCGCCACCGGAATGATGCCGGAAAGCCCTTCGAGAAACGTGGTCTTGCCGGCCCCGTTGGCGCCCAGGAGCACGCTGATCTGGCCACGGTCGACGGCCAGGCTCGCCTCGTTGACGATCGGCAGCCGGCCGCGCCGGATGGACAGGCCCTTGATGGCGAACAGGCTCATGCGCTCGCCCTTTCCTCTTCAATGCCAAGATAGGCTTTCTTGACCTCGGCTTCCTCCAGCGTCCGCGCCGGCGGTCCGGCCGCGATGACCCGGCCGAAATCGAGCACGGTGACGCTCGAGCAGGCGCTGCGCACCAGATCCATGTCGTGTTCGACCAGCAGGACGGCCGAGCCGAACAGTTCGGGAATCTCGGCGATCCGTTGCCCGAGCGCCAACGTCTCCTGATAGGATTGACCGGCGGCGGGTTCGTCGAGCAGCACCACGGCCGGGCGTGCCGCGACGACGCCGGCGACGTCGAGCAGCCGCCGCGTGCCCGCATCCACCTGCGCCACCGGCGTCGCCGGGTCGGGGCAGCCGAGCCATGCAAGCACGGCGTTCCTCTGTGCATCGTCCAGCGCCGGTCCGCCGCCATGCCCGGCGGCAAGGTCGAGATAGGCCCCGACCGTCAGTTCCGGCGCGATGCGCGTCGTCTGCCAGGTGCGCCGCACCCCGCCGAGCGCCCGCCGATGCGCCGGTTGTCCCTCCAGTGGCCGGCCTTCGAGGCGGACCTCTCCCTCATAGCTTTCGAGAAAGCCGGTGACGGCATCGATGAAGGTCGATTTTCCCGCTCCGTTGGGGCCGATCAGGCCGACGACGCTGCCCGCCGGTACCGTCAGGTCGACGCTGTCCAGCGCCACCACCCGGCCATAGGACACGGTCAGTCCCGAGATTTGCAGCGCCGGACCTGAAGCGCGCCCGACGGGCGCCGGCAGGTCGCCGAGCGGCGCTGCGGCAGCCGTGATCTCCCGCTCCCGGCCCAGGCGGCGTGCCAGCATATGCTTCAGCCGGCGGAAGGTTTCCGCGATCGTCTCGCCGGTCGACAAGGCCTGCGTCGCGCCGAGCGCGAAAAGGACGTTGCCGATATCCTGCGCCAGATCCAGGCGCCGCAGCAGCTCCGGGAACATCGTCACCAATATGCCGCCGATGATCGCCCCCTCGGCCAGGTGCGCGCCGGCCATGGTGGCGACGGCAAACAGCACCAGCGACTGCATCATCGAAAAATTCTCCGACACCAAGGTGCCGAGATAGCCGGCCAGCAGCCCCCCCGAAACGCCGGCGATGAAGGCAGAGATGGCGAACGCCGACAGCTTGGCCATCGGGATCGACACGCCATGCGCCGCCGCCGCCCGCTCCGAATGGCGAATGGCGAGCCAAGCCGCGCCCAGCCGCGAGCGCGCCAGCAGTTCCAGCGCGGCGGCGATCAGCGCATAGACGATCAGCACGAAGATGAAATAGCCGCTGTCGCTGTCGAAAATCGCCGGCCGCGCCACCGCGAGGAAGTTTACCTGGCCGGGAAAGGTGATCGTCGCCAGGATCGCGTCGAAGGCGACGGCGAACGACAGGGTGACGATGGCCAGGTTGATGCCGCGCAGGCGCAGCGCCGGCAAGCCGATGGCGACGCCGAGCGGAACGGCGGCCAGACCGCCGAGGACGATCCACAGGGCGAGCCCGCCCGGCGCCTCGGCTACGTTCAAGTAGCCGACGGTCCACGCGCCAACGCCGGCGAACGACATCTGGCACAGCGCGATCATGCCCGTGCGCCCGGTGACCAGGCCCAGGCTTTGCAAGGCGATCGCCGTGATCAGCACGGAGGTGGCGAGGAAAATCCAGTAACCCGGCAACAGCCCGACGACCGCGGCGCCGGCCACGGCGGCAACGGCCAGAAGCGTCAGGACCGGGCGCAAACTAGCGTGCTTCATCCCAGCGGGCTCCCCGTTGCGACCATAGCAGAACCGCCAGAACCACCAGGAACGGCACGATGGAGCGGTATTGGCTGAGACTGCCGAAAGCGCTGGTCAGCCCTTCGATCAGGCCGATCATCAACCCGCCGGCGAGCGCCAGCCGGAAACTGCGGAACGCGCCGACCAGCGCCGCCGCCAGCGCCGGCACGACCAGCAGTGACAGCGACATGAAATCGGGCGAACGCTGCGGCGCGATGATCATCAGCGCGAAGGTGGTGAAGGCGCCGGTCACCGCCCAGACGAGTTGCGACAGCAGCGCCACGCGCACGCCCAGCAGCTCGGCGGCCATCGGCCGCGCCGACAGGGCGCGCAGGTGCAGGCCGATATTCGTCCGGTTCAGAAACAGGTCGGCCAGCATCGTGAAGGCGACGGCGAGCACGATCGTCAGCACGGACGCGATGGTGACCTCGACGCCGGCGAGGCGGAACGCCGAACCGGGAAACAGCGTCGGAAACTCCTGCGGATGCTGGCCGCCGGTGAAGCGCAGCCCCATGGCGACGATGCCGACCAGAAGGGCCGCCGTCACCGCCGCTTTGGTGGTGGCGCTGGCCTCGGAAAACCATCTGGTCATGACGAAGCCGATGGCCGCGCCCGCCAGCGTGCCGACAGCGACGCCGGCAGCGACGGCCGGCCACAGGGGCAGGCCGAGCGCGATGAAACCGATCATCGAGAAGGTGCCGGCCGTGCCGATCGCCGCGCCGGTGAAATTCACCACGGCGACCAGCCGGTAGGTAAAGACGGCGCAGACACCGAGCAGCGCATAGGCGCCGGCGGCCGTCAGTCCCGCCACGGCGGATGTGAAGAGTGCGTTCATGGGCCTTTCCGGGTTGTGTGCGGACGATGCCTGCCGTCCGGGTCGTGAAGGTGTCCGCGCCCGCCCCTCATCCGCCTGCCGGCACCTTCTCCCCGCAAGCGGGGAGAAGGAGAATGGCCGCAACGTCGAGGTCCCCCTCTCCCCGCCTGCGGGGAGAGGGTAAGGGTGAGGGGCAAGCGGCGGCGCTTACTCGACACTGGGCAGCACCACCCAGTCCGGCGTCTCCACCGTCCAGGCGCCCTTCTCCAGCTTCATGATCTTGGTTGCCTGCATCGGCGCGTGCCGATCGGCTGCGCCGAACACATACGGGCTGCCGGCCAGGTCGTAAGCCTTCGGCTGCATGGTCAGCAGCGCCTGGTTGACGCTGTCGCGCGTTACCGGCCCATCGATGCCGTTGAGAACGTCGAGGAACACCACGGCCGCCAGATAGCCGCCCTGCGAGAAGGCCGTCAGCGAGCGGCCGGCCTTTTCCATCACCGCGATCCATTCGGCATTCGCCGTGGACCCGGTCTCCGTGAAAGGCTCCCATTCCGTTCCGACATAGACCGGCTGCTCGGTGCCGGCGAGCGCCTTGGCCACCTCGACCGTGTAGCCCGGCGCCAGGAACAGCCAGTTCATGCCGTCGATCTTCTGCGCCTCGGCGGTCTTCACCCATTGCACCACGCCCGGCTCGACCTGGTTGGTCAAGACCGCGTCGCAGCCGGCATCACGGGCCTTGATGAGATAGGGCGTCAGGTCGCCCTGCAGCGGCAGGGTCAGATCGACCAGATGGATCGACCGGCCAGTGATCTTCTCCCAGTTGGCGATGCCCTGCTTGTAGGCTTCCTGGGTGCCGCCGATGATGATGAAGAAGGCGCACAGCTTCTCGTTCTTCAGCGTCTCGCTGGCGTAGTAGAGCATCGCCGTGGTCAGCGTGTAGGGGCCGACATTGACTGGCGAAACGCTCGGCGCGTTGAAACAGGCGGCGTCGACGCCCAGCCCCTGCACCGACAGCACGTTCTGGCGCTTGTAGGTGGTGGCGTTGACGGCGCAGTCGAGCAGGCTGGCCGAACCGACCAGCGCCACCACTTGTCTGTTGTCGATCAGGTCGCGCGCCGCCTGCGCGGCCACCGCCGGATCGGCCTTGTCGTCGGAAATGGTGTAGTCGATCTGGCAGCCATTGACGCCGCCATCGGCATTGACCGCGTCGAAAACAACCTTCGCCGCCTTCGGCACCTCGCTGAAATCGGCGGGGCCGGTGATGGTCGAGACGGCGCCCACGCTGATGGCCCCGCCATCGCATGTCGGGCCGGCTGCCGCTGCTGGCTCGGCCAGCGCCAGTCCGGCGAAGCACGCCAGCCCGGAAATGGTCAGAAATGTCGATGTCCCACGCATATCCATTGCTCCCTTTGTTTGTTGTTTGCCTTGTCGATCAGGCCAATTCCGTCTGCTCAGCCGGCCTGCCGATCCGGTCAGTGCCGACGCGGGCGAACCTGGCCAGGGTCCGCTCGATGATCTCTCTTTCAATGCCGCGCACGATGAAGATGATGCGCGTGCGCCGCTCCTTGTCCGGCCAGGCGGCCAGCCGCGCCGGCGGATGCACGACGCTCTGCACCGCATGCACCACCATCGGCCGGTCCGGATCGTCGGCCAGATGGATCAGCCCCTTCATGCGCAGAAGGTCCTCGCCCTTCAGCAGGGTCAGATAGTCGAGCCATTCGGCAAAGGCCGCCCACTCGACCGGCTCGTCTATGACGAACGCATAGGACTGGATGCCGTGATGCGGCATTTGGTGATGATGATGGTGCGCATGCCCGCAATCGGCGTCGTCGCATTCCCGGTCATGGACATGGCCCGCGCGATCAGCAGCCCGCGCCACTTGCCGGAACCACAGCGCCACGTCGGCCGACAGACCCTGCGCGTCGAAACCGCTGCCATTCAGCACCGCCCCCGCATCGACCGCGCCGTGCCTCACGGTCAGCCGGTCTGCGGTCGGCGCCAAAGCGGCCAGCCGCCGCTCCAGCGCCGCCGTCGCGGCGCTGTCGGCAATGTCCGTCTTGGTCACCAGGATGCGGTCGGCCACCGCCACCTGTTTGGCGGCTTCCTCATGCCGTTCGAGCGTCGCGCCGCCATTGACCGCATCGACCGTTGCCACCACCCCGTCGATGACAAAATGCTGGGCGAGTTCCGGCTCGACGATCAGCGTGTGCAGGATCGGCACCGGATCGGCGAGCCCCGTGGTCTCGATCAGCACGCGCTTCACCGGCGGCAGCAGGCCCGCTGCGCCGCGCGCCAGGATATCCTTCAGCGTGGCGACCAGATCGTCGCGCACCGTGCAGCAGATGCAACCATTGTCGAGCAGCGCGAAGCGCTCCTCGCTTGCCTCGACAAGCAGATGGTCGAGACCGACCGCGCCGAATTCATTGATGATGGCCACCGTGCCGTCGAGCGCCGTCTGGCGCAGCAGATGGTTGAGCACGGTCGTCTTGCCGGAGCCGAGAAACCCCGTCAGCACGGTGACCGGGACGCGCGCCGTCATGCCCCGCCCTCCCGCTCGTAGACCAGCCGCCCCTCGAAATAGGTTTCAAGCACCTTGGTCTCGGCGATCTCGTCGGAGGGGCATTCCAGCACATTGCGGTCGAGCACGATGAAATCGGCCGACTTGCCGATCTCCAGCGAGCCGATGGTTCCCTCCCAGCCCATCACGCGGGCCGGATTGATGGTGAAGATCTCCAGCACGGTGGCGATGTCCAGCGCCTGTTCGGGCCACAGCGCCTCGCCGGCGAAATCGCCGGACGGGTTCTGCCGCGTCACCAGCCCCTCCATGCCGTTCCAGGGGTCGGGATTGGGAATGACCGGCCAGTCGGAGCCGCCGGCCATCAGCGTGCCGGCCGCCAGCAAGTCCTTGTTCGGCCAGAACCGCATGGCGCGGTCGATGCCCATGGTCTGCTTGTGGCCTTCCAGGAAAGCCGTCGGATACCAGATGAACGGCGACAGGTCGGCGGCAACGCCCAGTTCGGCGAAGCGCTTGATGTCGTCCGGCGCGATATAGCTCGCATGGGCGATGTGATGGGTCAGCGCCGTCGGTCCGTTGAACGAGCGCACCACGTCGATCGCGTCGAGCGCCTGGGTGACGGCGGCGTCCCCCGCGCAATGGATCTTCACCGACAGGCCGAGTGTCTCGCAGCGCCCGACCCAGCGCACCAGCTCCGGCACCGTGGCCAGCGTCGTGCCGCGAAAGCAGCAGCCGAACACCGGATCGGCCGTGTAGGGCTCGTGAAAAGCAGCCGTGCGCGCACCCGGCACGCCGTCGAGAAACACTTTTGTGAAATCCGGTTTCACATGGGCGCTGCGATAGTCCTCGCGCAGGGCAAACAGCTTTTCGCCGGCAATGCCGAACATGAAGGAAGGCTCCACCACCGGCATGGCCGCGCCGGCCCAGGCCGTCAGTTGGCCGCGCTCGTCCAGCCCCTTCAGCGCCGCCAGCACCGGCTGCATGGCCGCTGCGTCGAGAAACGCCGTCACGCCGTGGGAATTGAGCGTCGCGATGGAGCGCGCCATCGCCGCGCGATCCATCTCCTCCGTGTAGTGGCCGGACGCGACGATGGTTCGCTCGATCAGGCCCGAGGCGGACTCGATCATCACGCCGGTCAGCGCGCCCGTTTGCGGATCGCGGCCGAAGCTGCCCTGCTCGGGATCGGCGTTCGCCCGGTCGATGCCGGCCAGCTTCATGGCCGGCGAATTGACCCAGCGATTGTGATACGTGTCGTCGCGCAGCATCACCGGCCGCCCGAGACTGGCGGCATCGAGTGCGGCGAGCGATTCTTCCGTGTTGAGCGCGGCGATCAAATCGCTGCCCCATTGCGCGCCGATGATCCATTTGTCTTCCGGCGTGGCTTTCGCCGCCTCGCGCACCTTGGCCAGGATGGCATCGCGGCGCGCAATGTTGGAGAAGCGCAGCTCGAACAGCTCCGCCTGGCCGCCCATCATCATATGCGTGTGCACATCGACGATGCCGGGCATCGCCATGCGGCCTCCAAGATCGACGCGTTTCGTCTCGGCCCCGATATGCGGTTTGACCGCTTCATCATCGCCGACGGCGATGATGCGCCCGCCGCGCACGGCAATGGCGCTGGCCCAGGAGCGGTCGCGGTCGACCGTGTAGACGCGGCCGTTCCTGGCCACCAGATCGGCAATTGCAGCTTCGCTCATCTCGGTTCCCTCCCGTTCATCTCATGCAGCCCTGCCGCGCACCGGCGCACGGCCGCCGCCATCGGCCACCAGCACCGTGCCGGTGACGAACGAGGCTTCGGCCGAGGCCAGAAACAGGCAGCAGGCGGCGATTTCCTCCGGCGTGCCGATCCGGCCAAGCGCAATGCGCCGGGTCAGCGCGGAAAATTCCGCCTCACGCGTCGTGCCGTTGGCATGCGCCGCATCGTCCATCTCTTTCTCGCTCATCGGCGTGCGCACCCAGCCCGGCGCAACCGCATTGGCGCGGACACGGTCCGGCCCGTGCGCATAGGCGAGCGTGCGCGTATAGGCGATCAGGCCGGCCTTCGACGCCGCATAGGCCGCATTGTCGGGGCTGGCATTGAACGCGCCGACCGAGGCGACGTTGACGATCGCCCCGCCGCGTTCCTTGAGCAGCGGCAGAGCCGCCCGGCAGACCATCATCGCGCCCGTCAGGTTGACGGCGAGCGTTTTCTCCCAGATCGCGTTCGTCACCGTCTCCGGCGTGTCGGGCATGAGCATGCCCGCGGCATTGGCAACGATGTCCAGCCTGCCGCCGCAAATGGCCAGCGCTGCGTCGATGTCTGCTTGCCTGGTGACATCGCCATGCACTGCCTTGCCGCCGATCGCCTGGGCGGCCGCGTCCAGCTTGGCGCCGCCGTGGCCGAAGCAGACGACGCTCGCCCCTTCCCCGGCAAAGCGCGTCGCGATTGCCCGGCCCATGCCGGTCGCCGCTCCCGTCACCAGCGCGGTCAATCCGTCGAGCCGCCCGCTCATGCCGCCCCCCAATGCCGGACGACGGCGAAGCCGGTTTCCGGCAGGCTCGCGCCACCATCGACGACGATGGTCTGGCCGGTCACGTATTTCGCCTCCGGCGAGGCCAGGTAGAGCATTGCAGCGGCGATATCGTCCGCCTCGCCCATATGTCCCATCGGCACATGAGCGCCGATCTCGGCCATCATCTGCGGCGTGCTCAGCGTGCCGCGCCCCGGCTTGGCGATGAAGCCCGGCTCGACGCCATTGACGGTGATGCCGTCGCGGGCAAGCTCGAATGCCGTTCCCCGGATGAATGCGTTGACGCCGGCCTTGGCTGCCGAATAGTGCACGCCGCCCGCCATGGCGCGCCGGGCCGAAACCGAGGAGGTGACCAGGATGCGGCCGAAGCGCGCCGCGCGCATCGGCGCGATCGCCGCCTGCGCAAGCCAGAATGCCGCCTTCAGATTGACGTCGAGAACCTCGTCGAGCTTGTCTTCATCCAGCGCCTGCAGCTCCGCCCACGGGCAGCCGCCGGCATTGTGCAGCAGGATGTCGAGCCGGCCATGCCGCCCGACGAGATCATCGACCAGCGCATGGAGATCGCTGCGCGCCAGCGACGGGAGTGGCACGCTTTCGGCCCGCAGCCCCTGCACGACCAATGTCTCGGCGAGTTCGTCGGCCGGCGCTTGCGTGCGGTTGGCGATCACCACCAGCGCCCCCGCCTCGGCGAAGCGCCGCACGCAGGCCGCGCCGATGCCGCGCCCACCGCCCGTCACCAGCGCCACCCGCCCGGAAAGATCGAACGGCCTCGTCATGCCGTGGCCCTCTGATCGTACCGTTCCGGCATGGATCCCCGGCTCGGGGGCCGGGGATGACGAATGGCAGAGACGTCACTGTCAGATATCTGCCGATACGGTTTGCAGAGACCTGCACACCATTCGTCACCCTCGGGCCCCGACCCGAGGGTCCATGCCTGAGCAGCGATGCGCTGCCGGCGATCCATCGTCCGAGCGATCGCCATCATGCCGCGCCCTCACGCTTGAGCATCGCGACAAAGCGGCGGAGAACCCCTGTATGCCGATCAACATCGGCAGCCTCCGTCGCCGGGCACATCAGGAACATGGTGTGGAACGGCGTCACCAGAATGCCTTCGTTCATGTAGAAGGCATGCAGCAGCGTCTCGAGATCGCCGCGCCGCGCGGCGATCACCTCCGCGCCGTTTTTCGGTGGTCGCGGCATGAACATGATCTCCGCCCGCGCCCCGATCTGCGTCACATGCCAGGGCAGCGCGTTCTCGGCGATGACGGCCCGCACGCCCTCAGCCAGCCGCTCGGCATTGCCGATCATCCGCGCGTAATTCTCCGGTGTCAGCACCGCGCCCAGCGCAGCGCGCATCGCCGCCACCGTCAGCGCGTTGCCGGCCAGCGTGCCGCCAATGCCCAGATGCGCCGACTGGCGCTGGCGCGGGTTGACGTCGGGCACGTGCTTGCGCAGGCGCTGCGAGACCTCCTCGCTCACCCCGAACACGCCGGCCGGAATGCCGCCGGCAATGGCCTTGCCGCAGACGAAGATGTCCGGCTCCAGCCCGTGCAGCGCCGTGTAGCCGCCCGGCCCGCAGGAGATGGTGTGCGTCTCGTCGATGATAAGCAGCGTGCCGGTCTTGCGGGTCAGCGCGCGCAAGGCATCGTGGAACCCGTCGGCCACCGGGACCATGCCGAAATTGGTCATCAGCGGCTCGGCCAGAACGCAGGCGACGTCCTCGTCGGCCAGCGCCGCCTCGAGCGCCGCGACATCGTTGAACTCGACCACCTTCGACACGGCCGCATGATCGACGCCGTTCGCGTGGATCATGTTGCGCAGGCCCACCTTGCCGTCGCGAATTTCCACATGCGCCTCTTCGACACCGCCATGATAACAGCCGGAGAAGACCAGCACCTTGTTGCGCCCGGTGATCATCCGGGCGATGCGGATCGCCCCGCGATTGGCATCGGTCGCCGAGGTGGTCAGCGTCCAGTAGGGCAGTCCGAAGCGGCGCGAAAGCTCGGCGCCGACCCACAGCGAATCCTCGGTCGGCAGCATCATCGTGGCGCCGTTCGCCAGTTGCCGAGCCGCCGCCTCCGTCACCGCCTCGACACCGTGGCCGCACATGCCGCCCGTGTCGCCGAGCGCGAAATCCACATAGCCGTGACCGTCGATGTCCGTCACATGGGCGCCCCTTGCCTTGGCCACATAGACCGGAAAACCGCCCGCCCATCGGCGCATCCAGTGCGACGGTCCGCCGTAAAGGAAATGCTGCCTGCCCTCAGCCCACGCGGCGGCGGATTTCGGGTGCAGCTCGGCGAAGCGTTGCTGCTCCCGGTCGATGAGGCGGTCGATCAGATCTGGCGCAGGCTCGATGATGGCAGTGGCGGTCATAGGGCGATCCATGCGGTCTTGAGGTCGGAATATTCGGCCAGCGCATGCAGGGATTTGTCGCGCCCGAAGCCGGATTGCTTGAAGCCGCCGAGCGGAACGGTGATGTCGGCCCCGCCATAGGTGTTGACGTGGACAACACCGGCGCGGATGGCGCGCACCATGCGATGCGCGGTGGAGAGGTTCGAGGTCCAGACGGCCGAGGCAAGCCCGTAGACAGTCGAATTGGCGAGCTTGACCGCTTCCTCTTCAGTCTCGAAGCGGCTTACGGCAAGGACAGGGCCGAACACCTCCTCACGCGCCAGCGTCATGTCCGGCGTCACGCCGGCAAACACGGTCGGCGCCATGTAGCTGCCGCCGGTTTCGGCGAGGAGCCGCCCCCCGCCGGCCAGGCGCTCGGCACCCTCTCTTTCAGCGGTCTCGACAAAGCCGAGATTCTTCTCGAGCTGCTCGGCGCTCGCCACCGCGCCGATATCGCTCGCCACATCGAGCGGATCGCCGACTTTGAGCTTGCCCGTGACGGACAACAGCGCATCCATGAAACTGTCATAGACGGACGACTGCACCAGGAGCCGCGAGCCGGCGACGCAGACCTGGCCCGAATTGCGAAAGATGCCGCTGGCCGACACTTTCGCCGCCTGGTCCAGATCGGGTGCGTCGGCGAAGACGATGTTGGGCGATTTGCCGCCAAGTTCCAGATAGATGCGCTTCAGGTTTGAGCGCGCCGCGTATTCAAGCAGCCGGCGGCCCGTCGCGCCCGAGCCGGTGAAGGCGAGCACGTCGACATCCATGTGCAGGCCGAGCGCCTCGCCGGCCACGGCACCACGCCCGGTGACGACGTTCAGCACGCCGTCGGGAAGGCCGGCCTCCGACGCCAGCTCGGCCAGCCGCAGCAGCGCCAGCGATGCGGCCTCCGGCGGCTTGACCACCACGGTGTTGCCGGCGGCCAGTGCCGGCGCGATCTTCCACGCGCCGATCATCAGCGGAAAATTCCACGGCACGATCACGCCGACCACGCCGAGCGGCTCGCGATGGACGAGCCCGAGCACATTGTCCGCCGTCGGGGCGATCTCGCCGTAAACCTTGTCGATCGCCTCGGCATAGTAGCGAAAGGTGCCCGCTGCGCTGCCCGGCTCCGCCTTCAGCGCCATGGAGATTTCCGTGCCGTTGTCGCGCACGCCGAGCACCGCCAGCTCCAGCGCATGTTTCTCGATCAGCTCGGCGAATTTCAACAGCACCTTCTTGCGCATGGCGGGTGCGGCGCGCGACCAGCCATCGACCTCGAAGGCGCGGCGCGCTACGGCCACCGCGCGGTCGATGTCGGCGGCGGCGCCATCGGCGATTGTCGTCAGCACCGTGCCATTGATCGGCGAAACCACGTCGAGCACCGCGCCGGACGACGCCGGCTCATGCCGTCCGTCGATGAAGAGCTGCCGCGGCGGAACGGGCATGGCGCGCAACTGGTCGATCTGTTCCTGCAGCATGGTCTAGACTTTCACCTTTTCAGTTCCGTGGGCGGCGGCGCGGTCGCGCCGGTGCGAGACAACCCCCAGCGCCACGCCGGCAACGGCCAGCGCCAAAAGCGTCGCCGCGACGGGCCGGGTCAGAAAGATCGTCGGGTCGCCGTTCGACAGGCTCAGCGACTGCATGATGCGCATTTCGAACATCGGCCCGAGCACCAGGCCGATCACCAGCGGGAAGGCCGGAATGCCGTTGCGGATGAAGAAGCGTCCAACGATGGCGAAGATGACCGTGATCAGCGCGTCCGACAGCCGGTAGTTCTGCGTGTAGGTGCCGATCAGGGCGAGCACGAGGATCGTCGCGCCGATCATGCGCGGGTTGATCTTCGACAGCATGACCACGTATTTCGTCGCGAACAGCAGGAAGACCAGCACGAAGACGTTGAGCAGCAGCAGCGAGATATACAGCCCGGAGATGAACTCCGGATGCTCGGCGAAAAGCTGCGGGCCGGGAATGATGTTGTGGATCATGAACACGGCCAGCACCATCGCCATCAGCGGGTCGGTCGGCACGCCCAGCGACAGGAGCGGCACCAGCACCGTCGAGGTGCAGGCGCTGATCGAGGTTTCCGACGCCACCAGCCCCTCCGGTGACCCCTTGCCGAACGCCTCGGGCTTCTTGGAAAAGCGCCGCGCCAGCGAATAGGACAGGAACTGCGCGCCGAACTCGCCGACGCCGGGCAGCAGGCCCATCACCAGGCCGAGCCCACAGGAGCGCGACAGCGTCTTCGGGAAGCGGAACGCCTCCATCAGCCCGCGAAAGCGGTTGCGGTAGACGAGCGCGCCGGCGTCCGGCCGATGCGTCCTGGTCTCCAGCAGGACGAAGGCCTGCGACATGGCGAACATGCCGATCACCACCGGCACCATCGGCACGCCGCCGAGCAGCCATTGCTGGCCGAAGGTGAAGCGCTGCGTGTTGAACAGCGGCTCGAAGCCGACCGTGCCGAGGAACAGGCCGAGGCCGAGCGACAGAAGCGCCGGCACCACGTGGCGCTGATGCGCCAGGATCACCGAGACCAGCGCCAGCACGGCGACCATCGCGTATTCCGGCGCGCCGAAGCGCTCGGCCACCTTGGCGAGATACGGAGCGAGGAAGATCAGCGCCAGCACCGACACCGTGCCGCCGATGAAGGAGGAGGAATAGGCGATCGACAGCGCTCGATGCGCCTCGCCGCGCTTGGCCATCGGATAGCCGTCATAGGTCGTGAGCACATTGACCGGCGTGCCCGGCACGCGGATCAGGATCGCCGGGATGGCCCCGCCATACCATGCCCCGCCATAGGCGCCGAGCAGCAGCATGACGCCGGCCAGCGGCTCGAGCTGCAGGCTGAACGGCAACAGGATCGCCATGGCGCCCGCCGGCTCCAACCCCGGCACCGCGCCGACGACGATGCCGCAAAGCGCGCCGAACAGCAGCGCCAGGATCACCTGCCAGGTGGCGATATGCTCCAGTCCAAGCAGGATGCTGTCCATCACAGCACCCCGCCCAGCATGTTGCCGACCCAGCCTGGAAAAAGCTTGAGCAGCGGCGACAGCGGAAACCACAGCCCGATGCCCAGCCGGAAGACGACGACAATGGCGACCGTCACCAGCAGAGCAGTCACCACCCAGCGCGCGCCGCGCAGGCCCGACCGCCAGACGATGAACTGCAGGAACACCAGTGTGGCGATGGCAAACCCCAGCCAGGCGACACCGAGCAGATAAAGGCAGAAGTAGAGACTGTATTCGAGCGCCCCGCGAAAGCCGCCTAGCGCCCACAGCGCCCGGCTGCGGAACGCCGCACCGCCGGCGCGCCAATCGGCAACGAACCGCCATGCCATGATGCCGCCGGCCAGGGCCGCCATGCCGAGCGCCAGCAGCGGCCAGTTGATCGGCGCCAGGAACCAGGCCTTGTCGGCCGGCTGCGACCGGGTGGCGAACGGCGCCAGCACGATCAGGACCAGCGTCACCGCCAGAAGCAGCGTCCCGGCAAGCCCCTCGGCCTCGGCGGGGATGTCGTCTTCAGCGTCGTGAACGGTGAAGTCCTGTTCGGTGAACTCCTGTTCGGCTCCGGGCGGTCCGCTATGCGTCATGCGGGCAAGCTCCAATGGGCGAAAGGCGGCAATGGCAGCGCTCCCGGCAGCCGGGCGCGCCGGGTGTCGTTCATTGTGCGTCGAGCGCCTTCACCAGCGCTTCGGCATCGGCATAATCCTTGTCGATGCGCCTGGCCGCCTCCTCGGCGCCCATCCAGTAGACGCCTGCGCCGGTCGCCTTGGCGATCGCCTGCGCCTTGTCGGACATGACGGCTTTCCGGGCGATCGCCGCGAGCTTGTCCTTCACCGCCTGCGGCGTGCCCTTGGGCACGAACAGGCCGTTCCACAGCGTGATGTCGAGACCCGGCACCTGTTCCGACAGAAGGCCCGCATCGGGCAGGATCGACAAAGGCTCGTCCGTATAGGCGGCGATCGCCTTCACCTCCTCGAGGCAGCTCAGCACCGTCGCCATGGTCGTGTTCATCACGTCGACATCGCCATTCTTCAGCGTGCCGCAGTCGAGCATGTCGAACGCTGCGTCGGAGCCGAAACTGAAGCCCAGCTTCTTCGCCGCGACGAAGGTCGCCATGGTCGGCACCAGGTCGTAGCCGAAATGACCAAGCTTGACCGGGTTCGCCTTGGCGTGTTCGGCAAGCTCGGCCATCGTGTCGTAGGGCGCGTCCTTCAACGCGACGAGCGCGAACGGATAGGTCATGAAGATGCCGACCGGCTCGAAATCCTCCCGGCCATAGGCGGCGTTGCCGCGAATGATGTGCATGGTCGGCACGTCGATCACCAGGGAGCCGACCGTATAGCCGTCGGGATCGGAGCCGGCCACCGCCGTGGCACCCTCTACCGCGCCGCCGCCCGGCCGGTTGACCACCTTGGCCGGCACGCCCGTCTCGGCGATCATCTCTTCGGCGATGATACGGGTGAGCTGGTCTTCCAGGTCTCCGGGAGGCCAGGGCACGATGAACGTCACCGGCCGTTCGGGATACTCGGCCATGGCCGGCATTGCGAGGCTTGCTGCCAGCATCGCCGTGCTGGCTAAGAGCGGTAAGAGCTTGCGCATGCGTCGATCTCCTCCGTGGGCTGCCAACAGGCAGCGCTCATTCCCTTGTCGGTTCATTATTTGAACTCATGTTTTACATATAGACTTGCAAACCGCCCTGCTTCCTGTCAAGTTAATTCACACGTGAAGCATTTTTGGAGGAGGCTGCTGATCGATGGGAACTGTTGGCAAGGCCATTTTCCTGCTGGAACTGTTCACCGCCGAGGAGCCCGAGCACGGGCTTTCGGAGCTGGCCCGCAAGGCTGCCTTCGACAAGGCCACGACGCGCCGCCTTCTCGTTTCGCTTGCCACAGGCGGCATGGTCGAGCAGGACGCCGAAAGCCGCCGCTACCGGCTCGGCGCCGGCCTGTCGCGCCTGGCGCGCATCCGCGAGATGCATTTCCCGTTTCTCAAGGTCACCGTCCCCGTGGCGCGCGGCCTTGCCCAGGAGACCGGCGAAACCATCCATGTCTCCGAATACAGCGCCGGCGCGCTGGCAACGGTCCATGTCGAGCTGTCGGCGCGCGCCAACCGCGTCAACGTCGATGTCGGCCAATTGCTGCCGCTGCACGGCACGGCGTCGGGCATCGCCTTCCTCGCCTTCTCGCGTCCCACCGTGATGGAAGCCTGCATGCGCCGAGCCATGGCGGCCTTCACCCCTTACACCGTGACCGCGCCCGACGCGTTGATGACCGCCGTGCAGGCTGCCGCCGCGCGCGGCTATTCGCGTAGCGACCAGGGCTATGAGGAGGGCGTCTCCAGCGTCGCCGCGCCGATCCTCGGCGTCGATGGCTGCGCCATCGGCACCCTGGCCATCGCCTCGCCGCTGTCGCGCATCGACGACACCATCGCCGAGGCGCACGGCCGCGCCGCCATTGACGCCGCGCGCGAAATATCGGCGCGCCTTAGTGGCGAGCCCGTCGCCGCGGCTCTGGAGCGCGCATCATGATGGCGACGAATGCCCCCCGCATCCTGGTGATCGGCACCGGCGACACCAAGGCCGAGGAACTGACCTTCATGCGCGACCGCATCGCCGAGGCGGGCGGCGTGCCTATTCTGCTCGACGTCAGCATTCTGGGCGACCCGCCCTACCGCGCGGACCATGACAAGCATGCCGTTGCCGCCGCTGCCGGCACCACCATTGCCGCCATTGCCGCAAGCGGCGACGAAAACAGCGCCATGGTTCTGATGGCCCGGGGAGCGGCCGGCCTTGCAGCCAGGCTGCATCGCGATGGCGCGATCGACGGCATGATCGCCCTGGGCGGCACGATGGGCACCGATCTAGCGCTCGACGTGGCGCAGGCGCTGCCCATCGGCGTGCCCAAATTCATCGTCTCGACCATCGCCTATTCGCATCTGCTGCCACCCGAGCGGGTCGCCGCCGACCTGATGATGATCCTCTGGGCCGGCGGCCTTTACGGGCTCAACAGCGCCTGCGTCTCCGTGCTGTCGCAAGCCTGCGGCGCGGTCGTCGGCGCGGCCAGGCTCGCCACGCCCGTCATTCGGCAACGGCCGGTCGTCGCCATGAGCTCGCTCGGCAAAAGCTGCCTCAGCTACATGGTGGCACTCAGGCCGGAACTCGAAAGTCGCGGTTATGAAGTGGTGGTCTTCCACACCACCGGCATGGGCGGACGAGCGATGGAATCGATGGCCGCGCAGGGCGGTTTCGCCGCCGTCATGGATTTCAGCCTGCAGGAACTGGCCAACCATATGAACGGTTCGGTGGTCAATTCCGGTCCCGACCGGCTGGAGAATGCCGGCCGCGCCGGCATTCCGCAGATCGTCGCGCCGGGCGCCATCGACATGGTCGACTTCCCCACCTGGCAGCCGACGCCGGAGCGATTCTCCGACCGCCCCTATCATGCCCACAACCGCCTGCTGGCCTCGGTCACCACCGGTCCGGAAGACCGCCGTCGCATTGCCCGCGCCATCGGCGACAAGCTGGCGTTGGCCAAGGGGCCGGTCGCCTTTGTCCTGCCGGCCGGCGGCATCCAGCAATGGGACCAGGCGGGCGAGCCGCTGCACGATGCACAAGGGCTTGCCGCCTTCGTCGACGAAATGCGCGGCGCGGTGCGTGCGCCGGCGACACTCCATGAGATAGACGCGCACATCAACAGTCCCACCTTCGTTGCAACGGTGCTGGCGATCTTCGACGATTGGGTGGCGCGCGGCCTCGTGCCAGCCGGTCAACCCGAAACCGTGGTGGTCGCATGAGCCTTGTGCGCGCATCGGCGCTGGTTCTCGATTTCGGCGGCGTCGTCACGAAAACACTGTTCGAGACGCACCCGGTCACGGAGGCGGCGCTCGGTCTTGCACCCGGCACGCTCACCTGGCGCGGTCCGTTCGACCCGGAAACAGACCCGCTGTGGAGCGCCATGCAGCGCGATGAATTGAGCGAGCGCGACTACTGGCTGACCCGCACGCGCGAGGTCGGCCGGCTGGTCGGCGAGGATTGGCAGCGCATGGAAACCTTCGTGCAAAGGGCGCGCGGCGCCGACGCGCAAGCGGCGATCCGTCCGGAGGCCTTGCAGGCGATCGGCCAGGTCAGGCGCGCCGGCTTCAGGCTTGCCATCCTGTCGAACGAGCTGGATCTGTTCTACGGCGCCGGGTTTCGCGGCAGGCTGCCGTTCCTGGCGCAATTCGACGTCATCGTCGACGCCACCCACACCGGCATTCTCAAGCCGGCCCCGCGCGCCTACCAGGCGGTCACCGCCGCCTTGTCGCTACCGGCGGAGGCGTGCGTCTTCGTCGACGACCAGAAACGCAACATCGACGGTGCGGCGGCGTTCGGCATGCGCACCACCCATTTCGACGTCCGGGCTCCCGGACAATCCTATGCCGAGGCGCTTGCGCATTTCGGCCTGCCCCTCAATTGACCATCAGGACGGACCCGCCATGCGCGACATGAATTTCCTCATCGAGAACAACGGAAAGCCGATCTGGCATCCGATGGCGCATCCCGCCGAAATGCGCGCCAATGCGCCGAAAGTCATCATCAAGGGCGAAGGCGTCCACGTCACCGACCTCGACGGCCGCACCACGCTCGATGCGGTCGGCGGATTGTGGAACGTCAACCTCGGCTACAGCTCAGCGCCGATCAAACAGGCAATGGCCGAACAACTCGACATGCTGCCCTACTATTCCGGCTTCCGTGGCACCTCGACCGCCCCGTCGATCGAGCTCGCCTATGAGCTGGTCGACTGGTTCCGGCCCGAGGGCATGGCGCGCGCCTTCTTCACCTCCGGCGGCTCGGATTCGGTCGAGACCGCCCTGCGCCTCGCCCGGCAATACTGGAAGATCAAGGGCGAGGCCGACCGCACCAAGTTCATCGCCCTGAAGAAGGGCTATCATGGCACCCATTTCGGCGCCGCCTCGGTCAACGGCAACGCCAATTTCCGGCGCAATTACGAGCCGCTCCTGCCGGGGGTGTTTCACATTCCCGCACCCTGGACCTACCGCAATCCCTTCGACGAGACAGACCCCGCGCGCCTGGCAGAACTGTGCGCCCGCGCGCTGGAAGACGAGATCGCCTTCCAGGGCGCCGACACCATCGCCGCCTTCATCATGGAACCGGTGCTTGGCGCCGGCGGCGTCATCGTCCCGCATGAAAGCTTCATGCAGCGCGTGCGCGCCATCTGCGACCGGCACGGCATCCTGCTCATCTCCGACGAGGTGGTGACCGGTTTCGGCCGCACCGGCGCCTGGTCCGGCGCCCGGCTGTGGGGCGTCAAGCCCGACATGATGACGCTCGCCAAGGCCATCACATCGGGCTATTTCCCGCTTGGCGCGACCATGATCGGCGAGACGATGGCCGAGGTCTTCGAAAGCGACAAGTCGAGCTTCGGTTCCATCGGCCACGGCTACACCTATTCCGGCCACCCGGTCGGCTGCGCCGCCGGCCTTGCCGCACTCGCCGAGACCCGCCGCCTCAAGCTGCATGAAAACGCCGCCGCCCGCGGCATGGAACTGGCCACGGCGCTGGCGGCGCTGAAAGCCAGGCATGACATCATCGGCGACGTGCGCAGCCAGGGTTTGATGGCCGCCCTCGAACTTGTCGGCGATCGCGCCACGAAGACGCCCGCCGACAAGCCGACCATGGCGCGCGTCGCCGATGCCGCCTATGAGGCCGGCGTCATGCTGCGCGTCTCGGGCTCGAACATCATCCTGTCGCCGCCACTCATCCTGACCTCCGCGGATGTGGCAACCATCGCCGAAGGGCTGGAAGCCGGTCTCTCGGCCAGGTGACGGTAAGCAGTCAAGACGAGGCACGCCCCCTCGTCATCCCGGCCGACCTCAGGGCTATCCGGGAAGACGGTATGTGCGAATGTCCTGCCCCTTGAAAGGGAGAGGCCTTGCAGCGCCGGGGAGGATGACGCACCCAAGCGTTAATCCTCGAAATCGCCGAACATATCCTGCAGTCGCGCCAGCGTGTCGACGCGGCCGTTGACCCGGTCGCCCAGTTCGACGATCACATTGGCGATCAACAGGTCGAACACGGCGACCATGGTCGCCGCGCCGTCCCAGAGCGGGCCGCGCGCGCCGGGCATGATGATGGGAATGTCGCTCGCCTCATCCACCCAGGTGCAGGCATCGTCCGAAACGAGCAGCACCTTGACGCCGGCGGCACGCGCCTCAAGCGCCAATGTGCGCGCCTTGGCGGCGAAGCGGCGCACATCGGCCAGCACCAGAAGCCGGTTCGGCCCGCTGCCGTCGAGGAGTTCCGCATAGGTGCCGTTGAGCCCGTCGATGAACTGCACCTTCGGGCGGGCGTAGGAGAGCTGCGCGGCGAAATACTGCGCCACGCCGCGCACGTTCTGGTAGGCGGCGACGAACACTTCGTCCGCCTGCACCAGCGCCTCGATCGCCCGCTGCCAGTCGTGCGATACGGTGATCTCGTACATCTTCGTCAGGTCGCCAATCTGCTGTTCGATGAGCTGCGCCAGAAGCCGGCCCTGGCGGATGTCTTCCTGCAGGCGGTCGAACTTGCCCTTGATGTGCCAGGCGCTGCGGCTCGAGCCGTTGCGCATTTCCTGCTTCAGCTCTTCCAGCCCGTCATAGCCGAGCCGGCGCAAATAGCGTCCGACCGTCATCTGGCTGACGCCGACCCTCTCGGCAATCGACTTGGCGGTCTCGAACGGCAGCTCAGCCAGATTCCGCTCGATATAGTTGGCGATCAGGATGTCCGATTTCGTCTGCCGCGCGGCGGGCGCGCGCAGCCGCGCCAGAATGTTGACGGACATGATCCCTGAAACTCCCCTGCGGTCGGCCGTTCCGCCCCCGGCATTCGCCGGGAGCGCTGATCGTCGGCCCTACCTTATTGCGCCGTCTTGATCTGGGTCCAGACCCGGTCGAGCTTGCGGATGTCCTTGCCCAGATCGACGAAGATCTGCAAGCGCTCCATCACCTCCGCCGGCGGATTGATCTCCTGCGAATTGCGGATGTTCTCCGGCGTCAGGGATCGCGCCGGCACGTTCGGCGTGCCGTTGGTCTGCTGCGCGATGTTCAGCGCCGCCACCTCCGGCTGGGTGTAGAATTGCATGAACTTGACCGCATTGTCCTTGTTCGGCGCGGACTTGAGGACGCAGATGTCCTCCTGGTACATGGTCGCGCCCTCTTCCGGGATGATGTAACCGAGCTTCTCCGGTTCGCGGAGCACATCGACCATGGCGCCGACGAAGAAGTGGCCGGCCGCCACGTCGCCGGCCTCGACCATCGGCCGCGATTCATAGGTGAAGGCCGCCACATGGGGCTTCATGTCGATGATCGATTGCGCCGCCAGTTGCAGGTCGTCGGGATCGGCGGAGTTGACCGGCTTGCCGTTCAGCATCAGGCCGACGGCGATCACCTCGCGCATGTCGTCGAGCAGGGTGAACTTCAGGTTCTTCGCCTTGACCGTCTCGATCAGGTCGCGCCAGCCGGTTATGTCCTTGCCCAGCAGGTCGCGATTGTAGACGATGCCGACCGAGCCCCAGGCATAGGGCAGGCAGTATTCGCCGTTCGGATCGGACTGGGCCCGCAGGAACGCCGGGTCGATGTTCTTGAAACCCTCATACTCGTTGATGTTCGTCTTCTCCAGAAGATCGAGCTTCGACATGATGTCATGCATGTGTACGGAGGGAAGGACGATGTCGTAGCTGGTGCCGCCCGGCTGCACTTTGGCCAGCATCTCCTCGTTCGACCCGTAGGTGTCGAGATTGACCTTGATTCCGGTATCGGCCTCGAATTTCTTCAGCACTTCCGGATTGATGTACTCGCCCCAATTGTAGATGTTGAGGACACCGTCCGCCGCCGCCGGAAACGTGGCGAGCGTCACAGCTGCGGTCGTGGCAAACGCTAAGCTGCGCAACGCCTTGAAGCCGGCCGTCCATGGTGTCTGATATGGTCTGGTGGTCCCTTTGTCGGTCATGTTCAGGTCTCCCATTGTGTGTGGAACCCTGCCGCGCCGCGACCATGCCTTCCTTGGGTCATCCGCGAGTGTTGGCTCGCCGTCCGCGCATTGACAAGGCAAGCTGAATGGTATCATCATAACTATATCACGCAACAGATATTTTAATAACAAAAACCCGATGCGGGATAACGAGGCGGAACCCAGGAGGAGTGAAATGGCCGAAAGCATGGTCAGGCTTCAGCGCGCGTGCAAGGCGTTTCCATTGCCCGAGGGCGGCACGGTGACCGCGCTCGACGCGATCGATCTCGAGGTGGCGCGCAACGAGTTCCTGACGCTGCTTGGCCCTTCCGGTTGCGGCAAGACGACCCTGCTGCACGCCATTTCCGGCTTCGTCGAACTGGATGACGGCCGCATCTTCGTCGATGGCGAGGATGTCAGCGACCGCCCGCCGCATCGCCGCCCGGTCAACACCGTCTTCCAGAACTACGCCCTGTTTCCGCACATGACGGTGGGGCAGAACGTCGGCTATGCGCTCGACATCGCCCGCACGCCACGCACCGAGCGCAGCGGCCGTGTCGGTGCCGCGCTGGAGATGGTCGGGCTGGCGGGTCTTGAAAACCGCCTGCCGCGCCAGCTTTCCGGCGGCCAGCAGCAGCGCGTGGCGCTGGCGCGCGCCATCATAGCGCGGCCCAAGCTTCTTCTGCTCGACGAACCCTTGTCGGCCCTCGACCGCAAGCTGCGCCAGTCCATGCAGATCGAGCTGAAGACGCTGCAGGCCGAACTCGGCATCTCCTTCATCTTCGTCACCCACGACCAGGAAGAGGCGCTGACCATGTCGAACCGGGTCGCGGTGCTCGACGGCGGGTCGATCCAGCAGATCGACACGCCGCGCGCCGTCTACAACAACCCGGCCAACGCCTTCGTCGCGTCGTTCGTCGGCGCCAGCAATTTGTTTCAGGGAATGTTGCAGAGCGGCCGGGTGATGACCGCCCAGGGCGACGTCATCAGCACGGACGCGGCAGCGGCCGGCAGCGCCCGCGTGACCGCGCTTTTACGACCCGAGCAGTTCACCATCGCCAATGGCGGCGGCAATGGCGCGGCCGCTAAGCTCGATATCGGCATCCGGCAGATTGTCTTCACGGGCGCCGGTTATGAAGTCCACGGGCGCACCATGAATGGTCACGATGTGGTCGCGGCGATCGCCGCCGCCCAGCAAGCCCAGGTGGCCAGCGCGGAGATCTCGCGCAAGGCGACGCTCCTCTACGATCCGGCCGCCGTGCACATCATCGCCGGCGGCGGGGACCGGTCATGAGCGGGTTCAGCCGGCGCAGCCGCGCGCGGGCGCAGCTTGCCCTGCTGCTCGGACCCGTTTCGCTTTTCCTCGCCATTTTCCTCGCCGGGCCGCTGATCATCATGCTGATCTACAGCTTCCTGGCGCCCGGCCTCTACGGCGGTGTCGAGTGGGAATTCTACCCGCACAATTTCGGCCGCATTCTCGGCTTCGCCGACCCGGAATTCGAGATCTTCGACCCGGTCTACATCGCCATCTTCCTGCGCTCGCTGCGCATCGCGCTGACGACGGTGCTGATTACGCTTCTGGTCTGCTACCCGGCCGCCTTTCAGATCAGCCGGCTGTCGGATCGCTGGAAATCCTTCGCCCTGTTCCTCATCACCCTGCCCTTCTTCGCCAGCCTGATCGTCCGCCTGTTCATCTGGATCCTGATCCTGAAGAAGACCGGTTTCATCAACGTCGCGCTGAGCGAACTGGGGCTCATCGACACGCCGCTGGAGCTGATCTACACCGAAGGCGCCGTCGTGCTGGGCATGGTCTACATCTTCATCCCGTTCATGTTCCTGCCGGTCTATGCCAGCGTCGAGAAACTCGACTGGACGCTCGTGCGCGCCTCGCAGGATCTCGGCGCCAACGGGTTCCAGACCTTCCGCCGCGTGATCCTGCCATTGACCCTTCCCGGCGTGATCGCCGGTTCGATCATCGTCTTCATACCGGCGCTGGGCAATTTCGTCGTGCCCGCCGTGCTCGGCGGGGCGAAATCGCTAATGCTCGGCAATCTCATCGAGCAGCAATTCCTGGCGGCGCGCAACTGGCCGTTCGGCGCCGCGCTCGCCATGCTGGTCATGACGATCGTCCTGGCCCTGCTGTTCATCTACATCCGTTACGAGGCGCGGCGCGGCGACGACGCGCCCGTCATCCGCTAGGAGGCACCATGCGCTTCGCCAGAAGGATCGGCACCACCGGGCTCATTGTCTACACGCTTCTCTTCTTCGCCTTCATCTATCTGCCGATCGCCCTGATCGTCGTCTATTCCTTCAACGCCGACCCGGTGAACATGATGCGCTGGTCGGGTTTCACCATCGATTGGTACAGGCAGATCTTCGGCTTCAGGAACGCAGCGTCGGAAGCGGCCCTCTACATCGAATCGACCGACCAGCTGATCGCCGCCGTGCGCACCAGCCTGATCGTCGCCGCTTCCACCACCGTCATCGCCACGGTGCTCGGCACGGCCACCGCACTCGCCGTCTACCGCTTCAATTTCTTCGGCAAGCGCTTCTACCGCGTGCTGTTGTTCGTGCCGATGCTGATGCCGGACATCGTGCTCGGCATCGCCCTCCTGATCTTCTTCGTCGGCGTCGGCATATCGCTCGGCATCGGCACGATCATCATCGGCCAATGCACGTTTCTCATCTCCTACGTCTTCATCGTCGTCTCGGCCCGGCTTGCCGGCATGGACCGCTCGCTGGAAAACGCCTCCGCCGACCTCGGCGCCAACGAATGGACGACCTTCCGGCGCATCATCCTGCCGCAGGTGATGCCCGGCGTTGTCGGCGGGGCGCTGCTGGCCTTCATCATCTCCATGGATGACCTGGTCATCACCTATTTCATCTCCGGCACGTCGACCCAGACGCTGCCCATCTTCATCTTCGGCATGCTCCGGCGCGGCATCAAACCGGAGGTCAATGCGATCGCTACGGTGATGCTCTTGTTCTCCTTCACGATCGCCGCCGCCGGTCTCTATCTTCGCCGACGCAACCGCTAGATCGGATCAAGTTCATGAGCAAAAAAGACCCTGCGATCCGCGCCCGCGACCTCGGCCTCGACCTTGCCGGCGAATCTGGGCCGTTCAATGCCATTACCGATGTCGCGGGCATCGCGGTCGGAATGACCACGCTGATCGAAGACACGCCACGTCCCGGCCGCGCCAGGCCCGCCCGCACCGGCGTGACCGCCATCCTGCCGCGCGGCCTGGAGGAAACGCCAACCCCGGTCTGGGCCGGCGTCCACCGCTTCAACGGCAATGGCGAGATGACCGGCACGCATTGGATCGAGGATGGCGGTTATTTCCTCGGGCCGGTGCTTCTGACCAACACCCATGCCGTCGGCGTCGCCCACCAGGCGGCGACGCGCTGGATGCTGCAGCGCCACGCGCGAACCTTCGATGACAACCATCCCATCTGGCTGATGCCGGTCGTCGCCGAAACCTATGACGGTCTCCTCAACGACATCAACGGCCTGCCGGTATCGGAGACCGACGTGCTGGCCGCGCTGGATGCCGCGCGACCCGGTCCCGTTGCCGAAGGCAATACAGGCGGCGGCACCGGCATGGTGTGCTACGAATTCAAGGGCGGCACCGGCACCGCCTCGCGCCGCCTCGAGATCGGCGGCCAGGCGCACACGATTGGCGTTCTCGTGCAGGCCAATCACGGCATTCGCGACTGGCTGAGCATACTCGGCGCGCCGGTCGGCCGGCACCTGCGCGAGAACCGCGTCCTCCAGGATACGGGCGAGCGCGGCTCCATCGTCGTCGTCATCGCCACCGACATTCCCATGGCGCCACATCAATTGGCCCGCCTCGCGCGGCGCGGCTCCATCGGCATCGGCCGCGGCGGCACCTGCGGCGGAAACTCGTCCGGCGACATCTTCCTCGCCTTCACCACCGCCAACGAGCGCCCCCTGCCGCATCAGACGCCACCGCGCTTCACCATCGAGATGGTCAATGACGATCTGTTCGACCCCATCTACGAGGCTGCCATCCAGGCCACGGAAGAAGCGGTCATCAACGCCATGGTGGCAGCGCGCGACATGGGCGGCACGCCATACGACCGCGCCCGCGTGACCGCGATCGATCATGCCGCGATGGTCGATATCCTGGGCCGGTATGGGCGGCTGAGAGCCTAACGCCCGCGCCGCTTCCCGGCGCCGTGATTGACAGAGCCGGCAGATTGATTAACATGTTAAATTATAAGGAGGCGGTCGACTGGCCGTTGTTGTATCGCCGGTCGCGGCGATGCGGGCGTGGAGGCGCCCGGTGGGTGTCCGGCATCGCATCGATGCCGCGACGGCCGATTGACGCAGCAGGGGAGGATTGTCCATGCGAACGGCAGAGCCGCAACTGCGCGTGCGGGCCGACGGAGACGCGTTCATCGCCACGTCGCGCCAGCTCTTCGGCCCGATCAGGCAGGTTTTTTCCACCGCTTTGCCGCCGGCCAGGCCCAAGCTGGTGTCGATCGACCTCAGCGCCTGCCGATTGAGCCGCATTCAGGCAGCCGCCCATTCGGTGATCGGCGATCGCGCCATGCGCCGCAGCTTCGATCCCGACTCCGTCAAGATCCTGATGCAGCTCAACGGCCACACACGCTTCGCCCAGGATGCCGTCACCGTCGATCTGGAGGCCCGTTCGGCCATCGTCTACGATCCGGTCTACACCTATTCACTGCAGAATTTCAGCAATGTCGACCAACTCATCCTGCAGGTGCCGCGTACCACCTGCGGCGGCAACACGCTGGCGCGGCTGGCCCGGCCCCTCGTGCTTCCTTCCGAGGAACACAGCCTGGTGCGCATCGTCTACAGCCTGATGCAGATGGCGATCAAGGAAGCCGACAAGCTTGATGAAGCCGGCTGCCGGCGTGTCGGCGACAGCCTGATCCAGCTGGTGCACGGCCTGGTCCACGCCGGTGAAGACGAGGCGCCCGGACGGTTGACACCGCTCAATGCGCTGCGCGCGCGCATCGTCGGCTATATCGACGTGCATATCGGCCAGGGCGATCTGTCGCTCGACGAAATCGCCCGGCAGATGGGCTGTTCGCGCCGCTATCTCCACCGCGCTTTCGAGAACGAGGAGGTGACGCTGGAACGCTTCATCTGGGAGCGTCGGCTGGAGGCCAGCCGTTCGGCGCTGCTGGCGCCGGAAAACGGCGCGCTGTCGATCTCGGAAGTGGCGTTCGCCTGCGGCTTCAACTCGAGCGCCCATTTCTCGCGCGCCTTCAAGGGCCGCTACGGCATTGCCCCGCGCGCCCTTAGGGAACGGGTGCGGGCGGCATTGCATTGAGGCGTGGACATGAGACATTCCGGCATGGACCCTCGGGTCGGGGCCCGAGGGTGACGAATGGTAGGGGTGGCCATGTCAATCGTGGACGTCGAAGGTTTACACCACGTTTCTGCAATTCGTCATGCCCGGCCCCCGAGCCGGGCATCCATTCCGTGACGCTCAATGAAGAGCGCCGACCTCAGGCCCGCCCCCTGAAACGCAGCCGCATGATGCCGTTCGGCATGAACAGCATCACCAGGATGATCGCCAGGCCGGAAAAGATCGGATGCAGTTCGGGAAAGAAGATGTTGGCGTAGGAAAACACCACCGTTACCGCCAGGGCGCCGATGACCGGGCCGAGCACCGTGCCCGAGCCGCCGATGACGGCGATCAGGATCGGATACAGCGTCCAGTTGAGGTTGAGGAAGCCCTCCGGGCTGACGTGAAACAGGTAGTAGGCCTGCAGGCAGCCGGCCATGCCGGTGAAGAAGGCGCCGAGCGCGAAGGCGACGAGCTTGTATTTCAGCACGTTGACGCCGTTCGACGAGGCCGCCATCTCATCGTCGCGAATGGCCACGAGCGCCAGGCCGAGGCTCGAGCGGCGAATCCAGAAGATCAGCAGCGTCAGCCCCGCCGCCAGGCCGAGGCCAAGCCAGTAATGCGGCCTCAAGCTCTCGTACAGGCTCGACGGCAGGACGATGCCGAACGGCCCTCCCGTATAGGAACCGCCCTTGACGAAGGCGACGCGGACGATCTCGCCGAAGCCCAGCGTGCCGAGGGCGAAATAGTCGCCGCGCAGCTTCGACAGAAGCGGAAAGCCGATCACCAGCGCAAACGCCGCCGCCACCAGGCCGCTGGCGATGAGGGTCAGCGGGTCGAAATAGTAGACATGCTCGGCGCCGAACAGCCCACGCGACCACACCAGCGCCGCCGTATAGGCGCCAAGGCCGAAAAAGGCGTGCTGGCCGAGGCTGATCTGCCCGGTGTAGCCGGCGACCAGGTTCCAGGCCTGGCCGATGATCGTGTAGAGGAAGAACAGATACAGGAGAAAGAACAGGTAGCTGTCGGCGGCGCCGGGGACGAACGGCAGCAACGCCAGGGCTGCGACGATGATGGCCGAAAGGCCGATAATGCGTTTTTCCCTGGTCACGGTCAGGCCTTCTTGAACGAGGTGGCGAACAATCCCTCCGGGCGGAACATCAGCACCAGCAGGAACACGGCGTAGGCGATGGCATCGGCCCAGCCGGCACTGATGAAGAAGGAAGAGAAACTCTCGATCAGGCCGAGCAGGATGCCGCCGAGCAGCGCCCCCACGACATTGCCGATGCCGCCCAGCGCCAGCGCGATCAACGCTTTCAGCGCAAAGCTGAAACCGTAATAGGGATCGAACGGATAGGTGGTGGCGAGCGCCACACCGGCAGCTCCGGCAAGCGCGAAGCCGATGGCGAAGGCGATGGCGTTGACCCGGTGCGGATCGATGCCCATCAGCATCGCGGCCTGCATGTTTTCCGACGCAGCCCGCACCGCCTTGCCGACCAGCGTGCGGCGCAGGAACAGAACCACGGCGGCGGTTGCCGCCAGTGCGATGACGAGGCTGATCGAGCGGGTGACGGAAATACGCGAACCGAACACTTCGAAGCCCACCGCCGTGTAGGAGGTGATGATCGACTTCGGGTTCGGGGTCCAGACGAAGGAGATGACGTTCTGCACCAGGAACATCAGCCCGACGGCGATCAGCAGCGAGGTGTTCTTGTCGGCCATCGCCGCCGCCTTTCGAAACAGGAAGCGATAGGTCGTCGCACCCGTGGCGAAAGCCAATGGCGCAACCACGACGAGCGACAGATAGGGATCGAGGCCGAACGTGTTGAACAGCCAGTAGACCACATAGGCCGCCAGGACGATGATCGTTCCCTGGGCGATGAAGATGATGCGCATCGTGCCGAAGATCAGGCTGAGGCCAACGGCGGCCACGCCGTACATGGCGCCGAACAGCACGCCGTTGATGAAGATTTCGACGACCAGTCGAACGGATAGAATATCGAGCATCGGCTAGTCGAGCGCTCCCATATAGGTTTTCTGCACCTGCGGATTTTCCAGAAGCGCAGCGGCTTCGCCCTGCATCGCCACATGGCCGGTTTGCAGCACATAGGCGCGGTCGGCCGCCTTCAGTGCCTGGCGGATGTTCTGCTCGACCAGGAGCAGCGTCACCCCTTCATCGTGCAGCCGGGCGATCAGCTCGAACATCTGGCGCACGACCAACGGGCTGAGGCCCAGCGAAGGCTCATCGAGGATGAGCAGCTTCGGCCGCGCGATGAGCGCCCGGCCGATGGCCAGCATCTGCTGTTCGCCGCCGGACAACGAACCGGCCTTCTGGCCGCGCCGTTCCTTCAGCTTGGGAAACAGCGTGAAGACATGGTCGAGCGAGGCGGCAAAGTGCGGCCGCACATGCGCCAGATAGGCGCCAAGCTCCAGATTCTCCTGCACCGTCAACTGCGTGAACAGGCCACGCCCCTCCGGCACATGGCTGATGCCGCGCGCGGTGATTTCCTGCGCCGGGACGCCGACCAGCGTTTCGCCGCGAAACAGGATGTCCCCGGACAGCGGCTCGAGCAGGCCCGAGATGGCGCGCATCAGCGTCGACTTGCCGGCGCCATTGGCGCCGACGACGGAAACGACCGTGCCCTCGTCCACATGCGCGGACACGTCCCACAGCGCCTGCACGTCGCCATAGGCAACGCTCAGGTCTTTGATTTCAAGAAGATGGTTCACCGAGATACGCTTCTATCACCTTGGGATTGACGATGGTTTCCGCCGGCGTGCCGTCGGATATCTTGACGCCGTGGTCGAGCACCACGACCCGGTCGCAGACGCGCATGATGGCATCCACCTTGTGCTCGACCCACAGAACCGACAGGCCGCGTTCATCGCGCGCGCGGCGAATGACCTGAATCATCTCCTCGATTTCCGAGGCGTTCAGGCCGGCCATCGGCTCGTCCAGCAGAATGACGCGCGGACGCGAAGCCAGCGCACGGGCCATTTCGAGCAGGCGCCGCGCCGACAGCGTCATGTGCTCGGTGATCAGGTCGCGGCTGGCGGCCAGGCCGACCAGCTCCAGCGCCTCATCACAGGCGCGCCCCGCATCCGCCATGGCCCCCCCGCCATAAACGGCGGCGACCATCACATTCTCCCGCGCCGTCATCGTCAGATAGGTGCGCACCAGTTGGAAGGTGCGCGCCACCCCAAGCCGGCAGATGCGGTGCGGCGGCGCGCCCGTGATGCGCTTGCCGTCCAGAAAGACAATCCCCTCCTCCGGCCGGTAAAGCGCGGTCACGACATTGAACAGGGTGGACTTGCCGGCCCCGTTCGGACCGATCAGGCCGACAATCTGGTTGGCGTCGACCTGCAGATCGACGGAACTCAGCACCGTCAACCCGCCAAAGCGCTTGGTGATGCGTTCCAGTTTCAGGACGGGTTCAGGCATGCGGCGTGCTTTTCCAACAGGCATTTCAAGACGGGTGAAGGACGGAGCCGAAGGCCCCGGGCCTGTGCGAACCCGGCGGGGCCGGTGACAGGCCCCGCCGGCGCCTGCTTCAGCGCTCGCCCCAGGGCTTCATCATCTTCACCTGCCAGCCGCCGTCGACCGGCGGGTAGAACAGCATCTGCTGCTTTTCCCACCATTGGTTGGCGGTGCTTTCGATCAGCGCCAGGCCCGCATCGTTGAACTGCAGATCACCGACCACCGTGTCCTTGTACTCGCCGCCCACCACGGCATCCCGCACGGCGGCGGAATCGGTCGTGCCCACCCGCTCGATGGCTCTGAACAGCACCTGCGCGTTGGCGTAGAAGGCGCCGATCGTCACCGAGGGCTTGTGGAATTCGGCCGTATAGCACTCACCGAGCTCCTTGCTGCCGGTGAAGGGGAAGTCCTGCGACCAGAAACCGTCGGAAATGACGTAGTCGGAATCCGAACCCAGCGCCTCGGCGAACTCGCCCGTCCAGGTGCCCTTCCAGCCGTGCAGGTATTTGACGCTCAGGCCGAGCTCCTTCATCTGGCGCACCAGGGTGATGGAGTCCGACGGCGAGCCGAAGATCAGCAGCGCATCGACATTGTTTGCCTTCATTTTCAGGATGTTGGCCGAGTAATCCTTGGCGCCGACGGCCCACGGCTCGTCGACGGCGAAGGTGTAGCCATACTGTTTGGCGAAGGCGCGGAAGCCCTCGCCGAAACCGTGCCCGTCGGGCGTGTCTTCCGACAGCAGCGCCGGGTTCTTCGGGCGGTCGGCCTCGGGCAGGTCGTTCCAGATCTTGAACGGCACTTCCGCCGCGCTCGGCGCCGTGAAGAAGAACAGGGCCGACCATTTGAAATTCTGCGGCGACCACATGAAGGGGAAGCACGTGGTCATCATGTAGAACTTCTTGTACTTCTCGGCGACGATGGCGCCGGCGACGACCAGGCGCACCGGCAGTTTCTTGCCCGCTTCCTTGATGAAGATGCCGCCGGCCTCGTTGATGTCCTTGACGGCGAGCTCGTACGCCCAGCGCTGCTCCTGTCCGTCGGCGGCCAGCGGACCGGTCAATGAGACCGGCGCGCCGATGACGATTTCGCCGTCGGCGGCCTGCGCCGCGCCGAAAAGTCCAAGGGCCAGTCCACACCATAAGATCAGGCCCGCAAGCATTCCTCTTAGAACCATTGTCATAAGCTTCCTCCCGTGGATTGGCCGAACCGGCGCTATGGCCAGCCCGCTATGAAGTTCCACAGCGCCTCAGCGCATTGCCTCCGCGACGTTCTTCGTGTCGGTGAACTGCTCGAAATGAACGGCCTTGCCGTCCTCCATGTCCCACACATGCACGACGCGCGCCGCCATCGGTTTTCCGGTCCTGCGGTAGCGGCCGGAGTACGTGCCGATGCCGATCACCGTCGCGCCGCCATCGACCAGCTTTTCCAGCGAGAACGTGTAGCCGTCCCAGTCCTCGCCGATCCGCTTGAAGACGCCGGCGATGATCGCTTCCGGCCCGACATAGGTTCCCGCATAGGGGAATCCCGCCATCTCCACCCAGACGGTCTTTTCGGTGATGGGCGCCATCATCGCATCGATGTCCTTCGCGTCGGACCCGGCGTAATGCGCCTTGATTGCCTCGAAATTCTCACGCATGCGTTTGTTCCGCCGGTCAGACCGGCGCCCTGCCTTCCGCGTAGATGGTGACCGACTTCTTCTCGATGAAAGCGCCGGCCGGCTTGTTCTCGATGGCGCCCGTGCTGGCGACACCGAGGAATTTTCCGGTCGAGCGCATGCTGTCCCAGTCGTAGAAGAACAGTGAGGCGACCGGGATGATGAATTCGCGGAAACCGAACACATACTGGTTTTCGGCAAACTTGTAGGTGGTGGCGAGATCGACATCGCCATGGCCGCGCTGCACACCGACGAGGTTCTGCCAGGCATAGCGCTCAGCGCTCAGATAGACGTGTTCGTAGAGATGGTTGGGGCTGTACTCGTAGTGCGCGGTCAGGCCGATCAGGTCGCGCGTCGGCGCCGGCTTGAAGCCGGTCGGCGCAACCTTGGGATCGCCCAGAACGCCGGGCATGTAGGTCTGCGCCACGCGCGGCTCGCCGGGCGCCTCGTCGGCGGGGCGTACGCGCTCGCGCACCGACAGGACACGCCGTGTCGCCGGTGCGACGATGAAGGCCTCGTCCTCGGCGGAACTGGCGGCGAACACCATGTTGATGAAGAACACGCCGGGCGCCACTTCCAGCGCCTCATACCAGTCCGCGCCGGCCTTGTCCGCCTCGCTCCAGGCAACGGTGTCGGAGGCTGTGAAGGCAAGGTCGATCTGCCGGTCGTCGTCGAGCGTGATCTTGAAGTTCTGCCCGACCAGCGCATCGGTGGTCGGCAGGCGGTTGGTGGCGATGCCGGCGGAGAAATCGTCAAAGTGCTTCCAGTCGGCCGGTCTTGCCTGATCGTTCATCAATAAATCACCCCATCGCTTCGGCAAGCGTGCACACCCTGAGGTGCAGATCACCTTGCCTGCGATACTGAAGATTTGCTTCCCGGACGTCTTGTCCGAGCGGGAACTTTGTTTTGACTGAAAGCGCACTTGCGCGTCGGCCTTCTTGAACACTGGCCGCGCCGGCCATACCGAGTGGATGGACGGACCGGATCGACTGCTGGAAACCCCGGAAACTATCTGGAAAGCGAGGCGGCCCTCATGCGGCGCGGCTGAGGCGATGGGAAACGACATGCAGGCCTATGACTACATCATCGCCGGCGCCGGCTCGGCCGGCTGCACGCTCGCCAACCGGCTGGTCACGGCCGGCAAGCGCGTCCTCCTCATCGAGGCCGGACCGGCCGACAACAGCCGCTTCATCGGCATGCCGGCGACGTTCGCCAAGGTGATCGGCACGGCGCGCAGCTGGATCCATCAATCCGAGCCGGAGGAAGCGGTCGGCGGGCGCCGCCTGCCGATCCCCCAAGGGCGGACGCTAGGCGGCGGCTCGTCGATCAACGCCATGCTCTACATTCGCGGCCAGGCGGCGGACTATGATGGCTGGCGCGACCTCGGCTGCCCGGGCCGGGGCTGGCAGGACGTGCTGCCGGTCTTCCGGCGGCTGGAACGCAATGAACGGCTGGCGGACCAGCATCATGGGGCCGAAGGGCCGCTACCGGTCTCCGATCCACGCCATCGCCATCCCCTGTCGCTTGCCTATGTGCGCGCCGCGCAGCAAGCCGGATTTCACTACAATGACGATTTCAACGGCGCGGCCCAAAACGGCGTCGGGTTCTACCAGACCACCACCGAAGGTGGCGAACGGCGCTCGGCATCGGCCGTTTTCCTAAAGCCGATCCGCGACAATCCCAACCTGACGGTCGTCACCGATGCGCTGGTGACGGGGCTGACGCTGGAGAACGGCGCGGCGACAGGTCTCTCCTATCGTGTCACCGGCGCCGGCCCCGTTTCAGCCACGGCACGCGAGGAAGTCATCCTGGCCGCCGGCGCGCTCGGCACGCCGAAACTGATGATGCTGTCGGGCCTTGGCCCGGCCGGGCATCTGGCCGAACATGGCATTGCCGTGCGACGCGACATGCCCGGTGTCGGCCGCGACCTGCAGGATCATGTTGCCGCGCCGGTCTACGCGCTGACGCGTGAGCCGATCTCGCTTCTGGGCGAGGATCGCGGCTTTCGGGCCCTGCGCCACGGCTTGCAGTATCTTCTGTTCCGCAACGGGCTGCTCGCCTCGAACGTGGTCGAGAGCGGCGGCTTTTTCGACACGGATGGCGATGGGCGGCCGGACGTGCAATTCCACGTTCTGCCGGTGATGATCGCCGGCGCCGAGCATGGCGCAGTCCAGCAGCATGGCATGGAATTGAACCCGTGCGTGTTGCGGCCCAGATCGCGCGGGCAAGTGCAATTGCGTTCCGCCGAACCGGCCGAACCGATCCGCTTCACCACCGGCTTCCTGTCGCATCCCGACGACATGGCGACGCTGATCGCCGGCCTCAGGATCGCCCGGCATATCCTGCGACAGCCGGCGCTGCAGGCGGTGGTGCGTCAGGAATTCGCCCCCGGCGGTGCTGACGATCTGCCGGATGAAGCGCTCGCGGCGCATGTCCGCGAACACGCCAAGACGGTGTATCACCCCTCGAGAACCTGCCGCATGGGCACGGACGACGGCGCGGTGGTCGACCCGCAATTGCGCGTGCGTGGCGTGCCGCGCCTGCGCATCTGCGATGCCTCGGTGATGCCGCGCCTGATCAGCGGCAACACGAACGCACCGACCATCATGATCGCCGATCGCTGTGCCGACTTCATCCTCGGCGAAGCGTGACCGGCTCCCTGGCATTAGACCGGTTCATCGTTTCATTGAAACGCTGTCCCACTCTATCTCGTTGTTTTTCCGCGTTTATGCGGACGTCAGGTGATTCCACCTGACTGCAAAAGGCTATAGCGGTCATCGCTTCGAAGGCGGTGTCGGCGTCTTCTTGCCCCTGTCGAACCGCCCGGCCTGGAAGCGGACCGCCCCTGGCCGTCGACCCGCGTCCGTGTCAGGGCGCGACGATCGGCGTCGCCTTCAGCACGGATTCGCCGACCGGCGTGTCGGCAAACAGGCTCCCCTCCTCGAACCAGGAGCGCGGCGCGGCCGCTCCCCACAGCGTCTGGCGCTGCGGATCCTTCAGATCCCAGCGGATCGGCTCATGGTCGGGATCGACCGTCTGGTAATCCGAACAGTAGATTTCGACGCGATGCATGTCGGGATCGCGGACGTAGAGAAAGAAGGCGTTGGAAATGCCGTGCCGGCCCGGGCCGCGCTCGATATTGCCGACATAGCCGGTGGTCGCCATCAGGTCGAGCAGGTCGATGATGTTGAGCGGCGTCGGCACCCAGAAGGCGATGTGATGCAGGCGTGGTCCGCGCCCGTTGGTAAAGGCCATGTCGTGCACGCCGCCCTTGCGGTGCATCCAGGCGGCCCACAGGCGACCCGTCTCCTCGTCCTCCGTATACTCGGTCACACGGAAGCCGAATTCACTGTAGAAGGCGGCGGATTCATCGACATTGGTCGAGAAGACGTTGAAATGATCGATGCGCAGCGGCTTGACGCCTTTGTACAAGGCATAGTGCTGGTGGATCGGCGGCAGCCGGTCCATCCGCACGTAGAACTCGATCGGCACGCCGTGAATGTCGCGCGTCCGCAAGGTGCGCGACTGGAACGGCCGCTCGACCCACTCGACCGGCAACCCCTTGGCGCGGAAAAAGGCTTCGGCCTTCTCCAGGTCGGCATCGCCATAGAGTTTGAAGGCCAGGTAATCGACCGCCGGCGTCTCGCCGCGGCGCAGCACCAGGCAATGATGGCCCCGCTCTTCCATGGCGCGCAGCGTGATCATCTCGCTGTCTTCATGGGTCACCTGCAGGCCGAGTGTGTCCGCGTAGAAGGCGCGGCTCGCCTCAAGATCGCGCACCGTGTAGCAGACATGGCTCAGCCGAACGACATTGAAGGATGGGTAGAGATTGGGCGCCGGTACCGGCATGGTGTCCTCCCGAGAAGCTTGAGCAACTTGCAGCCAGGTGGAAACACCTGACATCCGCATGAATGCGGTTGAAAGAAACAAACATCAGCCGCCGAGCTTGGGGATCGCGTGCTCGGCCGTGGCGAAAGCGATGTTCTTGGTTTCCATGTAAAAGTCGAACGACCAGTCCCCGCCGTCGCGGCCGATGCCCGAATTCTTGACGCCGCCGAACGGCGTCGGCAAGTGACGGACATTCTCCGAATTTACCCAAATCATGCCGGCCTGCAGGCCGTCGCTGAAACGCAACGCCCGCGTCACGTCACGGGTCCACAGATAGCCCGTCAGACCGTAGTCGACATCGTTGGCGAGCGACAGGGCCTCGGTCTCGTCCCTGAAGGGAATGGCCGTCAGCACCGGGCCGAAGATTTCTTCCTGGGCGATGCGCATGCCGTTATTGGCGTGGGTGAACAGGGTCGGCGCCACGTAACAGCCGCCGCCCGGTCCATCCGCCTTTGCGCCGCCGGCGGCAATCGTCGCGCCCTCCTGCCGGGCGATGTCGAAATAGGACAGGACCTTCTTCTCGTGCTCGGGATGGATCAGCGGGCCGACGACCGTCTCGGGATCGAGCGGATGGCCGATCTTGATCCGTTTGGCCTTCTCGGCGACCATTTCCGTGAAGGCGTCGTAGATGCTCTCCTCGACCAGAAGACGCGACGAAGAGGTGCAGCGCTCGCCATTCAGCGAATAGATCATGAACACGGCCGAGTCGGCGGCCCGCTCGAGATCGGCATCGGCAAAGACCACCACCGGGTTCTTGCCGCCGAGCTCGAAATGCACCCGCTTCAACGTGTCGGCGCCCTGGCGCATGATGTGCTGGCCGGTGCGGCTCTCGCCGACGAAGCCGATCGCCTTGATCGCCGGATGCTCCGTCAGCGCCTTACCGGCCCCGTCGCCCATGCCGTTGACCAGGTTCCACACGCCTTTCGGCAGGCCCGCCTCCTCGGCGATCTCGACCAGCAGGCTTGCCGTCAGCGGCGAGAACTCGGCGGGCTTGTGGACAATGGTGCAACCGGCGGCCAGCGCCGGTGCGATCTTCCAGGTGGACAGCATGAACGGCGTGTTCCACGGCGTGATGATGCCGACCGGGCCGATCGGCACGCGCGTCGTGACGTTGAGCTGGCCCGGCGCGCGCAGCGCCTGGCCGTCGCGCGCCGACGGCGCACGGTCGGCGAAGAAGCGAAAATTCTCCGCCCCGCGCAGCGCCGCCTTCGACATGAAGCGCAGCGCCTGGCCGGTGTCCATGCACTCGACGAAAGCGATCTCCTCGGCCCGTTCGACGATCGCGTCGGCGATCTTGTGCAGGAGCTTCTTGCGCGCCCCGCCGTCCATCGCCGCCCATTCGGGAAACGCCGTGCGCGCCGCCTCGGCGGCGGCATTGACGTCCTCGGCGCCACCCAGCGCCACCTGCGCCAGCGGTTTCAGGTCGACCGGCGAAATGGTCTCGAAGGTCTGGCCCGAGGCGGCCGGCACCACGGCGCCGGCGATGCGGTTCAACACCCCCTTGTCGCGGAAGCGGGCCAGATAGGTTTCCGCCTTCTTCAGGTTCTCCTCTAGTTTGGACATCAAGCCTCCTGCTTCCCGTCGCGCAAGCGTGGGTGATCGTCGCGCAGGCGTGGGTGAATTGTATTTTTCTTCCAGCTCGTCTCGGGATCGATCTCGCAAAGTTCGAACGACAGGGCGAAATGCGGCCGCGCGAGCAGCGGCGCGCAGAATGCCGAGAGCGCCTCGAAGACACGCTCGCCCGCCGCCTTGCGCACCTCCAGCGGCCGCCCGGCGCCGATCCTGACCATCAGGTGCAGGAAGGCGTTTTCCGGCAGCCCGTCGGCGATGGCGTAGGCATCGCAGCGATGCGCCCGCACACGAATGCCGCCTTTTTCGAAGACGCCGGTTTCGACCGCCACCCGCAAGGTGGAATCGCACAGCGCCCCGATATCGAGATGCCGCTCGAGGTTAGCCGAATACTCGAAAATGAAGTGCGGCATGACGCCTCCAGATCTTCCCAAACTGCCCGCAGGGCATTGCATCATTCTCATTAACAAGTTAATTATATCGCCAGGAGTGTCAAGACCAATCGCGCCGGGAGGATTTGCGTGCTTTCAATCGACAAGGATTTCCTCAAGGGATCGATTCCGCCGCTCGTAACCCCGTTCAAGGAGGGAGCGGTCGACTACGACGCCTATGCCGGCCTGGTGGAATTCCAGGTCAAGGAAGGCTCGCACGGGATTCTGGTGAACGGCACCACATCCGAGCCGTCATCGCTGACGGTCGACGAGCGCAACCGCATCGTCGACGTTGCCGTGGAGGCCGCGGCGGGTCGGGTGACGGTGGTGGTCGCCACCGGCTCGCAGAGCCTTGCCGAGACCGAGGCGCTGACCCGGCACGCCGCCGCCAAGAGCGGCGTCGACGCGCTGCTGATCGTCACGCCCTACTACGCCCGCCCGCCGCAGCGCGGACTGGTCGAATATTACCGCGTGCTCAACGCCCTGCACGACAAGCCGTGGATGATCTATCACATACCGGGCCGCGCGGCGGTCGACGTGAAGCTGGAGACGGCAAAGGAGATCGATCGCGCCTGCCCGACCTTCGTCGGCATGAAGCATGCATCGCTCGATCTGGGTTACGTCTCCGACCTTCTGGAGGAGATCGACGATGATCTGCGCATCTTCGTCGGGCTCGAGGAACTGTCCTTCCCGATGATGGCCGTCGGTGCCTGCGGCCTGATGAACGCCGTCGGCAACCTGCGCCCCCGGCCACTGGCCGATCTTTGCGAGGCGGTCTGGGCCGGCGACCTGCACGGCGCCCGCGCCCTGCACCGCCAGCTGTTCGAGATCAACAAGGCCGTGTTCTACGACATCAACCCGATCCCCATGAAATACATGATGAAGAGGCTCGGCATCATGCCCGCGAACGAGCACCGCCTGCCCTTGATGCCGGCCACGGCGGAGCTGGAGAAGCGGCTTGATGCAGTCCTTTCCAGGGCCGGGCTTTCCAATGTGGAGCTTGCCTGATGCGTCTCCTGACCTTCCGCCATGACGGCGTCCTGAAACCCGGCGCGCTGGTCGGCGCAGACGGCATCGCCGACCTCACCGCGCGGATCGGCGCGTCGAGCGTTCGCCAGATCATCGAGGAGGAACGCATTGGCGAAGCTGCCAATGCGGCGAAAACGGCCGACCTCCGGCTGGCCGAGGCGCGGCTCGAACTGCCCATCCCCGATGCCGGGCGCATCTTCTGCGTCGGCGTCAACTACATGAACCGCAACGAGGAATACAAGGACGGCTCGGACGCGCCGAAATACCCGTCGCTGTTCATGCGCGGCGCGGCTTCCTTCGTGCCGCATGGCGCTCTGCTCACCGTGCCACACGAATCCGAACAGCTCGACTATGAGGGCGAGATCGTCCTGGTCATCGGCCGTGCCGGCCGCCGCATCGCGCCCGACGACGCGATGGCGCATGTGGCCGGGCTGACGATCATGAACGAGGGTTCGGTGCGCGACTGGGTGCGGCACGGCAAGTTCAACGTCACCCAGGGCAAGAATTTCGACGGCACCGGCGCGATCGGGCCATGGATCGAGACGGACCTGACCACCATCGACCCGCAAGACCTGGCCATCGAGACCCGCGTCAACGGCGAGGCGAGGCAGCGCGACACGACCGCCTCCATGGCATTTCCCTTTGCCCGCATCATCGAATATGTATCGACCTTCACGCGCCTGGTTCCCGGCGACCTGATCGCCACGGGAACGCCGACCGGCGCCGGCGCCCGTTTCGATCCGCCCAGATGGCTGAAGGCCGGCGATGTGGTGGAAGTGACGGTTGAGGGCGTCGGCACCTTGCGCAACGGAGTGGAAGAAGAAGCTTGAACGAAGACGTCAAACGGCCCCTGCCCCGCTCACCCGAGGACCGCCTCCTGCCGCGCGACACACGCCGCTCGCTGCCGATCGCCCTGCTTCGCGCCCGCGAGGCGGTGATGTCGCGTTTCCGGCCGATGCTCGCCGAGCACGGCGTGACGGAACAGCAATGGCGCACCTTGCGCATCCTCTATGAATCGGGGCCGATCGAGGCCAGCGACCTGGCCGAGCGCGCCTGCGTCCTGCCGCCCAGCCTGACCCGCATCATCAAGGCGCTCGACGACCGCGGTCTGCTGACCCGCGAGCGGCATGAGACGGACGGACGCCGGGTGCTGGTCGAGATCACGCCGCAAGGCAAGGCGCTGATCGCCGCCGTGACGCCAGAGAGCGTGGCGATCTACAGCGAAATGGAAGCGCGCTTCGGCAAGGATCAGGTCGAGGCGCTGCTCGACCAGTTGGAAAAACTGACCAGGGCGCTGTGAGCCGCCTCATCGCGATCACAGGCGAAAACCGCACGTCCCGCAACCGGCTGGCGCTGCACCGGCTTTGACTGCAAGCAAAGATTCACCTTGCGGTGGGAAGCTTCCGCCCGCCAGGCGTTGCTCCGTTCCCGGACATGTCCTGCATGGCATCGATCTTGCTCATCTCCAGGGCAAGGCATAGACAAAGCTTGATTTGCGATGGGGCGGCACACAGTGAACCGGTTTGACACGAGAATGCGTGCCAGTTCGGCGCAGGCGGGTACGCGCGGCGCCACCGTGCGTTTCGAGACCCTGGATTCCTGGCGCGGCATCTGCGCCCTGCTGGTGGCGATGATGCATTTTCCGGCAATCGGCCCGATCAGCGAGAGCCTCGTTGTCCGCAATGCCTTTCTCTTCGTCGACTATTTCTTCGTCCTGTCGGGCTTCGTCATCGCCCATGGCTATGGCCGCAAGCTCAACGACGGCATGGACTATCTGCGCTTCACGATTGTCCGCTTCGGCCGGATATACCCGCTTCACCTCGCCATTCTCCTGGTCTTCGTCGCCTTCGAATTGCTGCGCCTGACGGTTCCTGCCCTGCGTGGCGACGGCCCCGCGCCGTTCACCAGCGGCAACGGCATTGCCGAGCTCGTTTCCAACCTCCTTCTCCTCAACGGGGTCGGGTTTGAAACGCGCCTGACGTGGAACGGCCCGAGCTGGAGCATCTCGGCCGAATTCTGGACCTATCTGCTGTTCGGCGGAGCGGCCGTGCTGTTTGGCCGGCGCCACTGGATCGCGCTCATTCCGGTGATCATCGCCGGACCGCTCATTCTCTATCTCTTTTCCCCCCGGCTGATGGACGCGACCTGGGACTACGGCTTCATCCGCTGTCTCTATGGGTTCGCGCTTGGCGCGCTGCTCTATCACGTCGCCGGTCCGGGTCTCCTGCACAAGCGCTCGGCGACGGCTCCACAATCCGGCACGCTTTCTTGGACTTTGGCCGAACTGGGCGCCATCGTCCTGGCGGTGTTGTTCGTCGCCCTTGCCGGCCGCCAAGCCACCGGCATCGCAGCGCCGTTCGTCTTCGCATTGACGCTGCTTGTCTTCGCTCATGAGCGTGGAATCATTAGCCGGCTCCTTAAGACGGGTGCTTTTCTCTGGCCCGGCGCTCTGTCCTACGGCATCTACATGGTGCATGTCTTCGTCCAGGCGCGGATGATCTACGTTGCCACACTCGCTGAACGCCTCCTCGATATCGATCTGGTCGGGCCGTTCTCGATGCATGGCGAAGTCCATTACGGGTTCGGCGTCAACGGAGCGCTGTTCGGGACGGCCATGCTTGCCGTGATGGTCGGCCTTGTCGTCATCGCGGCGCTGATCGGCTATTTCCTTGTCGAGAAGCCGTTCCAGCGCCTGTCGAAGCGCCTTGCCGCCAGCCTCGCCGTTGAAAGCGCCACAGCGAAACGATCGGTGGCCGAGGCGAGAGCGCGCGGCAATGGTTAGGCGCTTCAGCAAACACGGCCTGTTCCTGCTTGCCGCCATCCTTCCAGCCAATGCGATTGCCGGCGACCTGCTCACCGGCCCTTCGCTGGATGCCTGGTGGGCGACCGACAATGTTCGCCTCGAACAGCGCGATGGAGCGCTTTGCGCGACCGCCATGGGAGGGACAAGCAAGCCCTGGGATGCACTGATCGGCATCAACGGGATCGCGCTTGCCGAAGGTACTGATTACCGGATTTCGGTCACCGCATCCGGCGCACCGGCCCTGCCCACGCGCCTCGTCGTGCAACAGGGCCAGGAGCCGTGGACGCCCTACGGCGACGTGATGATCCACCCGGCAGCCGAGCCGAAGGCGTTCGAGAGCACATTTACTGCCCCGCAGACACGTAGGGATGCCGCCATCGTCATCCAACTCGGCGGACAGGCGGAGGATCGGTCCATCTGCCTGAATGCGCTCAGCGTGAATGAAGGCACAGCCCCGACCGCCGCCGGAACGCCCCCGATCAGGATCAACCAGGCCGGCTACACGAGCGACGGGCCGAAAAAGGCGACGCTGGTCAGCGACAGCGAGATGCCGCTGAAATGGCAATTGCTCAGGGCCGGCGGCAAGGCGGTCGCCGAGGGCACGACACGGCGCTTCGGCTACGACAAGGCGTCGCGGCTTGAAACACACCTGATCGACTTCTCCGATGTCAGCGAAACCGGCGACGGTTTCCGGCTGGTTGCAGCCTCTTCCGAAAGCCATCCCTTTTCCATCGACGACAGCCTTTACAACCGGCTGCGCACAGACGCCCTGTCGCTTTTTTATCCGATGCGCAGCGGCATCGAGATCGACGGCGCCGTTGCCGGCGAAGCCTATGCGCGGCCCGCCGGCCATCTCGGCCAGGCACCGAACCGGGGTGACATCGCGGTGCCGTGCCTGGAAACCGCCGCGTCGCGCAAGATCTATGGCGAACGCTGGAGCTGCGGGTACGAGCTCGACGTCAGCGGCGGTTGGTATGACGCCGGCGATCACGGAAAATACGTGGTCAATGGCGGCTTCGCCGTGGCACAGATGATGGGCGCGTATGAACGCGCGCTGATCCGGGGCAAGAACGGCTCGAACGCGCTGTCGGATGGCTGGCTGCGCATTCCCGAGGCCGGCAACGGCATGCCCGACATTCTCGACGAAGCCCGATGGGAACTGGATTTCCTGATGAAGATGGCGGTGCCGGAGGGACAACCGCATCAGGGCATGGCGCATCACAGCGTCCACGACATCCGCTGGACGCCCCTGCCTCTCCTGCCGCATCAGGACGCCGAGCGCCGCGCGCTCTATCGGCCATCGACCGCCGCGACGCTCAATCTCGCCGCAGCGGCGGCGCAGGGCGCGCGGCTGTTTCGCCGATGGGATGCCGCCTATGCGGACAGGCTGCTCGAGGCGGCGCGGCGCGCCTATGACGCGGCCGAAAGGGAGCCGGCGCTTTTCATGCCGCCGACCGACGGCATGGATGGCGGCGGCGCCTATGACGACGACGACGTGGCGGATGAATTCTTCTGGGCGGCGGCCGAACTCTTCATCACCACCGGCGAATCCCGCTTCCTCGACCGCCTGAAAGCGTCGCCTTACTGGCGCGATGCCGTGTTCGATGAACTCTCCATCAGCTGGCGCGACGTCAGCGGACTGGCGCGCCTCCAGTTGGCCACCGTTCCCAGCCAGCTTCCGCCGACCGACCGGCAGGCCATGCAACGCGCCGTCATCGCCTCCGCCGAGGCGCTGCTGACAGCGCAAAGCCGTGAGGCATTCGGCCTGCTGTTCGCCCCGCGCAACGAACATTATGGCTGGGGTTCGAACAGCGCCGTGGCGCAGAACATGATCATCGTCGCCAGCGCCTACGACCTCACCGGCGATCCCCGCTACCGCGCGGCCGTTCGCGAGAGCATGGACTATCTGCTTGGCCGCAACGCGCTGGGCATCTCGTATGTGACCGGCTACGGCACCTTCTACGCGCAAAACCAGCACAGCCGCTGGTTCGCCCATTCGGTCGATCCCAGCCTGCCCCGCCCGCCCGACGGGGCCCTGGCCGGCGGGCCGAATGTCGATCTCTCGGACGCCGTCTCGGCGCGCAAGCTGAAAGGCTGCGCCCCGCAGGCCTGTTATGTCGATGACATCGAGGCGTTCGCCACCAATGAGATGGGGATCAACTGGAACGCTCCCCTGGCCTGGATTGCCTCCTTCCTGGCCGACAGTTGAATGACACGAGGAGCAGTGGCGGGATTAACGCTCTGTAGCGATCTTTCTGTTTTGTACGTTTTACTGGGGCAACAGTGATCGAGCAGGCTCGATCCCAAGGTGGGTAGGTGCAATGACGGTAGTCGACCGGTGGCGACCGGAAACAAGCGCAGGTGGATACACGCGCGACGACGAGGCGATAGAGTTCTACACGCGCGTCAACGCTCTGGTGAGCCCCGACATGGTGGTGGTCGACCTGGGCGCCGGGCGCGGCTCGCGCTTCGACGAAGGCAGCGCCCCCTTCCGCAAATGGTTCTGCAATTTCCATGGCCGGGTGAAGCGGGTTATCGGGCTCGACGTCGATCCGGTCGTGATGCAGCATCCGCATCTGGACGAGGCGCATGTCATCGTGCCCGGCGGCCCGCTGCCGCTCGGCGACGCCAGCGTGGACGTCATCATTTGCGAGTGGGTGATCGAGCACGTCGAGCACCCGAAGGAATTCGCCAGGGAGATCGAACGCGTTCTAAAGCCGGGCGGCTGGTTCTGCGCGCTCACGCCGAACACTTACGGCTATGTCGGGATCGGCAACAACATGGTGCCGGACGCGGTGAAGGACGGCCTGATGCGCATGGTCTGGCCCGACCGGCCGACGGAAGACGCCTTTCCGACATTCTATCGCATGAACACGACAGGCAGCATCCGGCGCGCCTTCGGCGAGGAGCGCTGGTCGCACCATGGCTACATCTCCAACGGCACGCCGAAATACCATGGCGGCACGACGCTCGGCTTTGCCCTCGTCTCGTTCCTGCAATGGCTGATGCCGCCCGCCCTGCGCACCAATCTGATGGTGTTCTCGCAAAAGCGGCCATAGTGGTGCGATCCCAACAGATGGTCCCCATCTGTTTCGGTCAGGCCATTATAGCATTTTGCAGTCAGGTGGAATCACCTGACGTCCGCATAAATGCGGAAAATCAATGAGATAGACCGCTTCGCCGGACGCGCGCAGCGGAAGCTCACATCTGGCGGCGCGCGTGCCCCGGTACGGCGAACCGCGCCACCAGCCTCAGCCCGAGCGCGGCCATGACGAAGAACATCCACACGGGATCGGCCCTGCGGAAGAAGAAGCTCTCCAGGAACCCGTTGAGCAGGGCGAACACGACGATCATCATGAAGAAGTCCGCCAGAAACACGTTCTCGCGGTAGGGGGGCACGCGCATGTAGTCGCGCAAGGGCGCCGCGATGAAGGCGATGATGGCGACGCCCAGCGCCGGCAGGCCCATGGCAATGGCAACGTCCATATAGCTGTTGTGACCATGCACCGCGCCACGAACGTCCCAGGCCCGGTCGAAGGGATGGTCGGCGGTGAACACCGTCTGCGTCAGCCAGAAATTCTCGAAGCCGTAGCCGGTCCAGGGTCGCTTGGCGAGCATCTCGCCGGCGAACGCCCATAGCGAGGTGCGTCCCGTATAGGTCAGGTCCGGCGCCAGCACGGACGCCAATTGCCGGACCGGCTCGATGAAGACGATGCCGAGCGTGGCGACCGCCATGCCGCAAACGGTCGTGACCACCAGGATCGGCACGAGCAAGCGCAGGCCGAAAAGCCCCGGCAGGGCGATCAGCAGGCCGGCAAGAGGAACGGTTCCCGCCGTGGTCTTGGAGCCGGTGTGGAGCACGAAGAACATCGCTGCGACGAACAGCAGCCCGCCGGCGCGCCGCCAGCCGCGCCGCCACAGATAGATCCCGGCGAACGACAGGCTGGCCATCACCGGGCCGGCGATGTTCTTGTGCGTGAACACGCCGCGCCACAGCCCCGCATGCTGCGATTCCACCTCGCCTGCCTGGTGGATTGCAGCACCAGGCACGATGATCAGCCCCAGATAGGACAGGGCGACAATGGTGAAGCCGGCAACGACGAGCACGCGGCAGAAGGCGTCGGCCGTGCGCGGCAAGGTCAGCACCGCCGCCATCGACAGGATGCCGATGAGGCTGAAGGCGGCGCTGCGCATCGTCGCGGCCGGCGCCGGCGTGTTGAGGATCGACAGGAAGAGAAAACCCAGAAGCAGGAGCCACCAGGGGCTGAGCAGCGCCGAAAGCACACGCCGGTCGACGAATGTCAGCAGCGAGGCCAGCGACAGCGCGCCCAGCCCGCCGAAACCGATCTGGTTGACGATGTCGCCGCCATCGCCGGTCAGGTCCGCGCCGGCCGGCTGGAACGGCCGGAAGGAGATGATCAGCGTGCTGAGGATCACCGTGGCGATGACCGTCGGGAGCTGCTCCGCGGTCACCAGCCGTTTGATGAATGGCAGGTCTGCTCGTTCGGTGGTTCCCGCGCTGCTCATGGGCCCGGCGCGCCCCCACGGACAAGCGCCGTACCGCCCCGCACGGCCGCTCCGTGCGGGAACGATGCATGCGCGGTCATCGAAGCCGGCTCGTCTGTGCAGCTCTCGGTCAAGGCGTCGCCACGGCAAAGTTGCGTTGCCTGTATAAGGGACGCTGTCGCTTAAGGTCGCGTTAATCACGTTTCCCTTGCGAGGTGGCGCTCCTTTGCGAACCTACGCCGCTCCCGGTGGCAAGCGTCCGGCTCCGAAGACCGAAAGCGCATTCGGGCCGCGAATCTGCTTCTGAAGCTCCGCCGCCAGGTGCCGGATGTCATGGCCCGCATCCGGCGCGCCCATCGGGAAGGGCCAGTCGCTGCCGAGCAGCAGGTGATCGGACCCCATGGTTTCGGCGAGAAGGTTCAGCATGGCTGGGCTATGGACGATGGTATCGACGTAGAACCAGCTTCCGGCATCCTTCGGCGGGATGCCCAGCGGCTTGATGCCGGGGCGCTGGGTTTCCAGGCCACGCTGCCAGCGGCCGAGCAGGCTGGCCGTCGCGCCACCGCCATGGGAAAGGATGACGCGCAGGCGCGGAAAGCGCGACGGCAGATCGCCAAAGATCATCTGCGCCGCCGCCAGCGCCGTCTCCATCGGATTGCCCAGAAGATTGGAGAGATAGAAAGCGGACAGGCGCGGGTCCTTCGATTCCGACGGATGCACCAGAACCGGCAATCCCCGCTCGGACAGCGTTTTCCAGAGCCGATGATAGTCCGGGTCCGCATAGCTGTGGGTCCCGATATCGGTGCCGACGATGACGCCCGCCCAACGCTCGTCCAGCGTCTCCGCCACCTTGAGGGCCAGCCCCGGCATGTCGGTCGGCAGGTAGGCCATGGCCCTCAGGCGCGCATGCGCAGAAACGGCTTCAAGGAGGCCGTCATTCATCCGTTGCACATAGGCCGGCCGTTCCCCCGCGGACAGGTCCGCCCGGAAGAGCGGCGGCGGTATGGCGGCCACCGCGCCGTCCAGCCCGTCGCCGTCGATGCGCTCCAGAAGCGCCTCCGGGCGCCCCATGCTGGCCAGCGACAGCTTGAAACCATGCACCGCGACATGGCCATCGCCGAGCGACATGCCATAGAGCCCGTCACGGGCCATGTCGGCCAGGCCATATGGCAGGAGATGCGTGTGGATGTCCCAGCCGCCAGCCCGGATCATGTCGCGTCCTTTGGATCGGAATACCAGGGCGGCTGCACCGGATAGTGCGGGCCGTCATACATTTCGAGGAAGATCGTCGTCTCGTCGGCGATCGTCGGCCCGTGAACGCTGCCGACCGGGTTGCAGTAGAAGGACCCGGCGACCAGCGTCGTGCCGGTCGGAATGTAGCGGTACTGTCCCGACAGGCAGTACATGAACTGGTTCGAAGCATGCGCATGCGCGTTGGGAATGCCGACGCCCTTGTCGAACTTGATCAGGGCGATGGACGCCCCCGTCTCCTCGTTGCGCCACAGCATCTTCTGGTAGAGGCCTTCCAGCGATTTCGGCTCCCAGGGCACGTCCGCCGTCTGCGTCAGGATTTCCTTGAACGCCGCCTCGAAACCTTCCGGCGCCTGATCGCCGGCCTCGGGTTCGGCCCGGCTCGGATCGTCGTCATAGGTCCACCGCACCGCCTTGAACTCGATCAGGCGGGAGAGATAGGTCTGGTCGGACGTGTTCGTCAGCTTGTGGATTGCCCGTTTCTCGTCGATGTAGACCGTGTGGCCGAGCGGCTCGTGGGTGGCGATCGTCTTGCCGAAGATCGTCTCGATCCGATTGTCCCCACCGCCAAGCGAGACCACGTAATAGGGGTGGTGGTGGATGTGGAAGCCAAGCTCCTCGCCGGGCTCCAGCTTGACCTCCCAGACACGCGTCAGATCGTTTTCCTCGACGATCCGATGGCCGATCGGCCCGAGGACGATGCTGCGTTCCCGGGCGAGTGCGAATCCGTAATCCTGCTTCATTTCAAACTCCACCTTGTCTGGGGCCTGGATGCGTCCTCACGCCGCTGTCGGCGTGTGCAGATTCGTTGCGGTGACCCGGTTGCGCAACGCTCCAAGCAAGGGGCTGCGGCAGACCAGTTCGTCGCCGTCCTTCAGAAAGAGCTGCGGCGTGCGCGCATTGCCGACACCGGCGGGCGTCCCCGTCAGCAACACGTCGCCGGCGCGAAGCGTCATGCCGAATGAAAGCTCGGCGATCAGTTGGGTGACCGGGAAGGCCATCAGCTTGGTCGAGGCGCTTTGCACGCTGACGCCGTTCAGCACGCATTCGATTTCGATATCCGCCGGATCGACCCCCTTGGCCAGGGTGACATAGGGTCCGAACGGCATGGTCTTGTCGATGCTCTTGCCCTTCAGCCACTGGCCGCCATGGGCGCGCTGCAGGTCGCGCTGCGAGACATCATTGGCCAGGCAATAGCCGAACACGTGATCGAGCGCCCGTTCCTCGGGAATGCTGCGGCCATCCTTGCCGATGATGATCGCCACCTCAACCTCATAGTCCCACTTCTGCGAAATCGCCTCGTCGAAGGCGATGGGATCGAAGGGGCCGATCATCGTGTCCGGTCCCTTGGTGAAGAAGGTGGGGTGTTCCGGCCGGTCGACCTCCTGGCCATCCCGGCGCCCCTTCCCCTCCTCGAAATGGTCCCAGTAGTTCCATCCGGCGCAGAGGATGTCGCGCTGCGTTTGCGTGCGCGGCGCGCAAAGCAGGCTTTCGTCATAGCCGATGGTCTCAAGGCCGGTTTGCCGGGCAATCCGCTCCAATGCATCGCCCCCTTGGGCGATCGCCTCCTGAACGCAGGCGATGTCTCTCGGCAGAAGACGAAGGCTTTCGCCCTCGACAAAGGCGAGACGCCGTTCGGCGCCAAATGTGATCGCAGCCAGTTTCAGCATCGCGCTCAAGCCTCGGGAATGACGGCGATTGCGTTGATCTCGATCAGGTATTCCGGGAACACCATCTTGCTCACCTCGACCATGGTCGAGGCGGGGAGCGGAGACTTGAAATACTCGCGCCGCACCGCATGAATCTTGGCAAAATCCTCGATGTTGCGGACGAAGACGTCGACCCGGCAGACATCGTCCAGCGTGCCGCCGGCCTGTTCCACCGCCGCCTTGACGTTCTCGCAGACCTGCCGCGTCTGCTCGCTGACATCGCCGATGCCGGCAATCGTGCCGTCTGGACGGCGGGCCGTCATGCCCGACACGAAGACCAGCTTTCCCTTGGCCTCGATTGTCGTCGCCTGCGAAAAATGACCGTTGGGCTGGCGCAAATTCGACGTGGTGATTTCTTGTTTGGGCATCGGTGTTTCCTTCTTGCTTTAGCATTTTGCAGTCAGGTGGGCTCATCTGGCGTCCGCATAAATGCGGAAAAACAAAGAGATAGAGTGGTGCAGCGTTTCCATGAAACGATGAACCCGTCTAAGCAATCTGTTTGCTGATCGTGGTGAGGTCCACATTCAATTCTCTGGCCAACTCCGTCAGGGCGGCCAGCACGCTCGGATCGACCGCCACTTGCTCGCCAAGCGCCTCGCGCCGCCGCCATTCGGGTTCGCCAGGCGTGTACAGCCGGGCGACACCGGGCGCGCGCGCGCCCGAGCGGATGCGTTGTGCGGCAGCGTCGACGCGCGCCTTCGCCTCCGCCGGGTCGACGAAATGGCCCATATCGAGCGCCATGAAGAGATGCGAGCAATCGTAAGGCAGCGCCGGGTCGCCATACAGCGGCTTGACCGCCCCGCCGGAAGCGCCGCCCGAAAGAGCGCCGCACAGAAGATCGATCATCATGGCCAGACCGAACCCCTTCGGCCCGGCCGTCGGCAGGAGCATGCCCTCGATCGCCTCGACGGGGTCGGTGGTGGGCGAGCCGTCCGCCTTGACCGCCCAGTTGTCGGGGATCGCCGCACCGCTTTTGGCCGCCATGCGAATCTTGCCCATGGCCGCTTCGCTGGTCGCCATGTCGAGGACGAACGGCGTTGCGTCCTCGCAAGGCATGGCGATGGCAAGCGGGTTGTTGCCGACCACGCGTTCGGCCCCGCCCGGCGCCGGCATCAGCGGCCGGGTGTTGCACATGGCGATGCCGACGCAGCCTTGTTCGGCCGCGGCCAGCGCAAAGCGCCGCGCCGCGCCGAAATGAAAAGCGTGCCGCACCGCCACGACACCGGCGCCATGCACGCGTGCCTTCTCGACGGCTTTTTGCATGGCGAAATCGCCGGTCAGAACGCCGAAGGCATGACGCCCGTCGAGCACCACGCTGGTGCCGCGATCCGACACCGTTTCCGGTTCCGATTGCACCGACACGGAACCCGCCTTGAGCCGCTTCACATACATGTCGGCGAGCATCACGCCATGCGAGGCCAGCCCGAGCCGATCCGCCTCGACAAGACTTTCGGCCACCGTGCGTGACGCCTCCGGGTCGAGCCCGGCGCCGACAAAGATTCTCGCGACATCGGCTGTCACGCCGCCGGCATCCAACAACAAGGCCATTCAGTCCACTCCACGCAATCTCATTGGGACGAGGGGTAGCGAAGTTTATGCCGATAATCAACAAGATTGTCGAAAATCATTTGACTGATCGATTATTATTCGATTTTCTGCATGAGCCCTCGGACAATGGAGAGCGGGTATCCGGGCATGGTCCTGGAAACTGATGGAGAAAAAAATGACAAGACTGAAGGGAACCGGCCTGGGGCTCGCCCTCGGGCTTAGCTTGATCGCGACGGCGCCGACGCCTGTGCAGGCCGCGGAGGAACTCACGCCGGTGGTGTTTTCGCTGGACTTCATACCGCTCGGTCGTCACGCCGCCTGGTATGCCGCCGTGGAGGAAGGATTTTTCAAGGAAGAGGGCCTGGATGTCTCGATCATCCCGTCCCAGGGAACCGCGCAGGTGATGCAGGCGGTGGCGACGGGCATCGCCCAGTTCGGCTTTGTCGATCTGCCCGGCGTCGTGCTGGCCCAAGCCGGCGGCACCGACATCAAGATGATTGCGGTGAACTACCAGAAATCGCCCTATGCGATCTTCTCGCTCGCCAATGGCGGCAATGTCCAGGAAGCGTCCCAACTGGAAGGGCTTTCGCTGGGCAGCGGCGCCGGCAGCATCACGCCGATGGTGATCGGCGGCTTCATGAGCCAGAAGGGTCTGTCGGCCAAATCCCTGGAGATCGTCAACGTCGCGCCGCCGGCGCGCGCCAGCGCCCTCCTGAGCGGACAGGTGCCGGCGATCGAATTCTTCGCCATGGCCAAGCCCGGCCTGGAGGCGGCCGCCAAGGAGGCGGGCACCGAGCTGCGCACATTCCTGCTCGCCGACAACGGCCTAGAACTCTACTCGAACGGCATCGGCGCGTCGGCAGCCTATCTGGAGGACAATCCGGATATCGCCAGGGCATTCGTCAAGGCTGCCCTGCGCGGCTGGCAGTTTGCCCTTGCCAATCCGGAGAAGGCCGCCGAAGCCATCATGAAGAACATCGACGGGCTGAAGCGTGACGTGATCCTGGCCGAGATCGAAGTGGTTCGCGGGCTGGCGGTCACCGACGATGTGGAGGAGCATGGCCTTGGCTGGTTCAGCCCGGAGAAGATGCAGGCCGGCGTCTCGTTCGTCGTCGACAATGTCGGCGTCCAGGGCACCGCGCCCGAAGCCGGCTCCATCTACCTGGAAGGCTTCCTGCCCGACCCGGCAATCAAGCCTTGAGCGGTGAGAACGTGACTGCAATCACTGGCACCAGGGAGCAAGCCCCTGACGGGCTTGCTCCCTCCTCCGAACCGTTCGGCGTGTTCACGGACATCGAAAAGCGCTTCGCGCTTGGCGACGGATCCTATCTGACGGCCATCGAGAAACTGTCGCTCACCCTGGAGAAAGGCCAGCTGATCAGCCTGCTCGGGCCGAGCGGCTGCGGCAAGACCACCTTCCTGCGCATCGTTGCCGGCCTCGAGCAGGCGAGCATGGGCGAGGTGCGGATCGAGGGCAAAAGCATATCCGGCCCGCATCCCGATTTCGCCTTCGTGTTTCAGCAACCCAATCTGATGCCCTGGCGGACGGTTCTGGAGAACATCCTCTTCCCGCTCGAAATCCGCCGGGAGAAGACCCCAAAAGGTGTCGACCGCGCCCGGGAGCTCGTCGAGCTGGTCGGCCTTGCCGGCTTTGAAGATCGCTACCCCTCGGAGCTTTCAGGCGGCATGCAGCAGCGCGTTGCCCTGTGCCGAGCCCTGGTGCACGACGCCAAGCTGCTGCTGATGGACGAGCCCTTCGGCGCGCTCGACGAATTGAAGCGCATGGAGATGCACGACCTGCTTCTGTCGATCCGCGCCCGCACCAATGTCAGCGTCCTGTTCGTCACCCATTCCATCTCGGAAGCGATCTACCTGTCCGACATGGTCGCCGTCTTCTCGCGGCGCCCGGCAACCATTCGCGACCGGATCGAGATATCCCTGCCTTATCCGAGGCAAGGCGAGATGCGCTATGGAGCGGATTTCACCCGCTACGAGCACGAGGCGAGCAGGCTATTGGGAATTGTGAGATGACAGACAACGTCTATTACCGCTCGGTCTTTCCCTTGGTCGGCCTCTGCGTCATCGTCGTCGCCTGGCAGGCCTACACCACGCTGTTCAATGTCAGCAGCGTCGTCTTGCCCAGCCCGACCGACATCTTCTTCGCCACCTGCGAGAACTTCACCACCTTGTTGCGGCACACATGGCCGACCCTGGTCGAATGCGTGCTCGGCTTCGCCCTGGCGGTCGGCATCGGTATCCCCATCGCCGTTGCGCTGAGCAGCTCCACCCTGCTCAACCTCACCCTCTACCCGATCCTGATCGCCATGCAGTCGGTGCCGAAGGTCGCCGTGGCGCCGATCATTCTGGTTTGGTTCGGGCTGGGCATCGAATCGAAGCTGGCGATCGCCTTCCTGGTGGCCTTCTTCCCCATCGTCGTCGACACGGCAACGGGGCTCAACGCCACGCCGAAAGGCTTGCTGGAACTTGCCAAATCGCTGCGCGCGACGCGCTGGCAGATCTTCTACAAGGTGCAATTGCCCTCCGCCCTACCCTTCGTCTTCGCCGGCGCCAAGGTGGCCGTCACCCTGACCGTCATCGGCGCGGTCATCGGCGAATTCGTCGGCTCGAGCGAAGGACTGGGAAACCTCCTCCTGACGGCCAACTCGCAGCTCAACGGGCCGCTGGCCTGGGCCGCCCTGATCTGGCTCAGCGCACTGGGAATGGCGCTTTTCGGCGCGGTGGCGCTCGCCGAACGGTTCTTCATGCCCTGGGCGAAGGATGGGAGCGGCCACTGAAACCGAAAGCCGGCCGGCCTTGCCCCTTCGCCACCCTCGGAGGGTCAGGCCGGTTCGAGCCTGTAGAGGCGAACCGGCGGCCGCGGCGCGCGCTTGATGACGCCCTTTGCCTCAAGATCGAGCTGGACGGCTTTCAGCCACCATCCAGCCGTCTTGCCCTCGGGGAAAACCGCCTCCGAAAGGTGCGGCAGAAGCGCCTCCTTCGCGTCGGCCACCGTCAGTCCGGGCGCTTCGGCCGGCAGAACGGCAAGCAGCGCTTCGCGCATCGCCATGTACTTCGCCCGACTGACCCGCTCGGTCTTTCCAGGCTTGTTGATGTTCTCGATTTCAATTTTGTCGTCAGGCATCGATCGTCCCCGCCACTGCAATCTTCGGATTCTTGAACCCCATTCCGATCCAAGCTCCCAGGAGCTTGGCATAGAACGAAACCGTGTGGCTCTTCAGATTGGGAATGTCGTCCGGCAGCTTCGAGGCATCGGACAGGTCTGCGACCATGGTACGCAACTCGGCTTTTGGCCGCGTGTCGTCCGGCCACAGATGCAGATAGATGCTCAGCCAGTGCGCACCCTTCAATTCCAGGAAGACCGGCGTGTTGCAGCAGGTGGCGACGACGCGGCGCGACCCCGCGTCTGCGGTCAGCCGGAACTCCTTCAAATGCTCCGCTCCCGACAGAATGCGGACACGATCCTTGCGATAATCCGCCGTCAGCGTCGCCTCGTAGGATGTAAGAAGGTTCTTCGCACCGGGAAGCTTCGCCAACCGAGCCGCCGCCGCCCGGCAACTGTTGCACAGGCACTCCGTCACGACGATCGGAGCTCCCTTCAGCTCCAAGCGCGTCTGCCCGCAGGCGCAACCGATCTTTCTGGTTTCGCTCATGCCTCGTTCTCCTCCGTAACGTGAAACAGATGCCTTATGTATCGATCCAGGTGATCAAGACTTTCCCGCGCAAGCGCGGGATCGTTCCCCGCCTTGGCCAGGACGAAGCCGCCCTGCAGGACGGTTTGCGTATGCCGCGCGAGGCTCTCCGCCGTCCAGTCGCCGGTGATGCCGCGATCGCGCCGGGCCGCCTCGATATCGGCCTCGAGCGTTGCCGCATGGCCAAGAATGCTCCGGCCGCAGGCATCGCGAATCTCGGCGGACGTCGCGTATATCTCCTGTGCCATCGTGCCGACCAGGCAGGTGAATTCGGCCAGATCGCCGACAATGATCGCCTTGCGGAACGCCACATAGGCAAGAACCCGCTCCAGGGGATCAGCCGGAGCATGATAGGGCGCGGCGGCGAAGAAGTCGGACGTCGTCTCGGTCCAGAACTCGGCCGCGGCGACCCCCAGGGCCTCCTTGCTGCCGAACTGGTGGAAGAACGCTCCCTTGGTGACATCGGCCGCCCTGCACAACTCGTCGACCGCGGTTGCCGCGAAGCCTTTGGTGCGGACGATGTCCCGCGCCGCCTCGAGGAGCCGGATGCGTGCGCCGCCGCGTTCGGGTGATTGCTTGGTGGGTCTCGACATACCAGATACATACCATACGGTCGGTATTTGTCAACGGCCGACTGAAACGCTGCTGCCTCCGGCGCAGCACACTGCATGTACGGTCTGGATCCGGGAGAGTGCCCTGAGGAGGAAGCGGCATCGTCGATCTCGAGGGTTAGACGCCCTGAAACTTCAACCGTTGCCGGAGGTTTTATCCGATGGAACCGAAGCGCAATGCTTCAATGCGCGAAATCGCCGAGCAGTTTCAGCTTCTCGGTGGTTCGCTCGATGTGTTCGCGGTTGAGCCTTACCGCCGTATCAGCATCGCGTTCGAGCGCCGCCGCCATGATCGCCCGGTGCTCGGCCACATGGTCCCGCGCCTCGCCTTTCGTCGAGATCGACAGCGCGACATAGCGCTCGCCGAGATCGAACAGCCGCTCCCTGATATCGAGGAGAATGGGCGAGTTGCATCCGGCGACGAGCGCCCGATGGAACTCCCGATGATAAGCCAGCCAATCGGCATTGCGGTCGTAGGGCGCGTGGTCAGACTCCCTGGAGGCGCTGGCCAGGAAGTGCATGGCGCTGACCAGGTTTGCTTCCCATTCGACGCCGCCCAGCGCGATCGATTTGCGCAGGGCGATGCCCTCGATCTCCGTGCGCGTCGCGCTGAGATCGTCGAGCTGTTCCTGGGAAACTGCGGCCACCCGGAAACCCTTGTTTTCTTCGAGCTCTACGAGACCTTCGGATTCCAGGCGCATCAGCGCCTCCCGCACGGGGCTTCCGCCAACCGCATAACGCTGACGCAGCGTCTCGGTGCGCAGCCGCTCTCCCGGTCGCAGGCGCCCCATGACGATGTCTTCACGCAACTGCATGAACACCGTTCCGTTTCTCGTGATCTGCAAGTTCATGGCCGTTTCTCTCACAAAGCGGGGGCTTGCTCGGCGCAACCGCACAGCACGCGGCCAGCCCCTCCTTTTCTATAGATTCTTTCCGATATGCCATAGCCGGCGGCAATATTCCACATAATCGGCATGATTCAAAATATTCGAAAATCTATTGACATGTCGACAAAATACACGAAAACTGCATCTGCAAAACACATAAAAATGGAGGGGAAGTCCATGAAGATTGCCTATCTTCGCCGGCTTTGTGCGGCAGCGATCCTCGCGGCAGGCACGGCCGGCGCGGCGCACGCCAATGAAACGGAAGCCGTGTTCGGATTCTCGGGCTGGTCGGTCGGCTACCTGCCCACGGCGATCGCCCTCGATCGCCTGGCGGACATGGGCTACGACATCAAGGCTGTCGAGCTGGGCGGCAACAGCAATCAGTTGCAGGCCGCCGCCACCGGAGCGATCGACATCTCGGCCATCGCCCAGATACTCGACGCCATGGACCAGGGACTGGACAGCAAGTTCTTTCTCGCCGGCAATTCCAATGAATTCCTGCTCGTCTCGAAGACCGGCCTGAACACCTGCGCATCCCTGGACGGGAAATCGCTCGGCATTCATTCGGTCGGTTCCTTCGTCGGTCAGCTCGCGCTCCAGTATCTGGCGGCGAACTGCCCCGACACGAAAGCCAACGTCACGGTCATCGAGGGATCGGAAAACCGCCTCGCCGCCCTGATCGCCGGGCAGTTGGATTCCAGCGTCATCGATCTGCAGGACTGGACGCTCCTCAACGCCAAGATGCCCGGCAAGTTCGAGATCACCAGCGATTTCACCAGCACCATGCCGATCATGCGCGCCGCCTTCGCCGCCAGGCCGGACTTCATCGCCACGCACCAGAACCTGGTGATGGATTGGGTCAAGGTCCATCTGGACGTCTACCGGGAGATCTACGAGAACCCGCAATTGCTCACCGACAAGGGCCTGGAACTGCTCGGGGAAATCGACCCCGAAGTGCTCCCGAAGCTGGTCGCTGCTTTCGTCGAAGCGAAGATCTGGCCGGCCGATGGCGGCCTGTCGGAATCCTCCGTTCAGGAGACGATCGACTTCTTCAACAATGACGGCGAACCCTTCCAGAAAATCACCGCCGCCGATGTCGTGGACAGAACCATCCTGGACAAGGCGCTTGCCGACAGATGACGAGCAACGCGCCTTCGCGGCAAGCCGGTGCTTGGGGCCACCGGCTTGCCGCTTCTCTTACCGAGACGTTCTGGGGACGGCTGGCTCTGCGAATGACCGCCCTGGCGGTCTTCCTTGCCGCCTGGCAACTGGCGGGCGATGACAGCATCGCCCTGCTCTTCCCCACGGCCACGCGCACCTTTCAGGCATTCATCGAACTGATGGCCGACGGGCGCCTGCCGCTCGGCCTGCTGATCACCGGACAGGCGCTTGTCACGGGTTACGCCATCATCATCGGCCTGGGCGTGCCGCTCGGCGTTCTCATCGCCCGCTTTCCCCTGGCCGACCGCGCCATATCGCCTTACTTCACCTTCCTCGTCGCCGTGCCGATCATCGCCATTGTCCCGGTGGTCCAGGCTCTGCTCGGCCTGACCTTTGCCGCCCGCGTCACCGTCATCGTCCTGTTCGGCATCTCCTACGTCGTCATCAACAGCGCCATCGCCGTGCGCCGCATCAAACCGGACCTGATCGAGATGGCCGCCAGCTTCGGCGCCCGCCGCTTCACCATTCTGAGCCAGGTGGTGCTGCCGGCCGCCGTGCCCGGCATCATGACCGGCGCCCGACTGGCGCTCGGCCAGGCGCTGATCGGCATGGTGGTGGCCGAACTGACCATCGTCGGCGCCGGCGTCGGCAGCCTCATCGCCGAGCTGCAGGGGCGCTTCAAGGTGGCCGCCGTGCTTGCCGTCGCCATGACCATCGTCCTGATCGGCCTGTGCCTGCTCAGCCTCGTGGAAATGCTCGAGCGGCGTTTCAATCGTTGGAGCCTTGTCAAATGAATGGTCCTGCCACACCCGCCATCGAGGTGCATGACGTTTCCAAATTCTTCGTCTCCGCCGACGGACGCAAAACCCGCGCCCTGGACAAGGTGAACCTGTCCGTCGGGCGCGGCGAGTTCGTCTCCATCATCGGCCCGAGCGGCTGCGGCAAGACGACGATGCTGAAGATGGTCGCCGGCATTCTCGGCTGGGACGAGGGGCAAATCAGCGTCATGGGAGCGCCGGTTTCGGGTCCCGGACCCGAGCGGGCGACGGTTTTCCAGTCCTTTGCCCTGCTGCCGTGGCTGACCGTGCTCGACAATGCCGCCTTCGGCCTGAAAATGCGCGGCGAGGACAAGGCGACCCGTCATGCCAAGGCACGCACCCTCCTCGAAACCGTCGGGCTCGGCGACTTCGCCAACGCCTATCCGACCGAGCTCTCCGGCGGCATGCAGCAGCGGGTCGGCCTGGCGAGGGCCCTCGCCGTCTCGCCCAACGTTCTCCTGATGGATGAGCCTTTCTCGGCCATCGACGCACAGACGCGGCTGATCCTGCAGACAGAATTGCTCGACGTCTGGTCGCAGACCGACTTGTCCGTCCTCTTCATCACCCATGCGATGGACGAGGCGGTGTTCCTGTCCGACCGTGTCATCATCATGGGCGCGCGGCCGGGCCATGTCACCGACGTGATCGACGTGGACCTGCCGCGCCCGCGCACCGAGGAAACCCGCCGCGATCCACGTTTCGTCGAATTGACGGCGCGCGTCTGGGACCGCCTGCGCGGCATGATGGCCGATGAGCGGGCGGGCACGCCATCATGAACCGCGTGCTCCTTCGCACGGGCCGATGGTTCAATCCGCCGTTCCTCCTTTCACTGGCCGTCCTGGCCGGCGTCTGGGAAATTGCCGGGCGCAGCGCCGACATCCTGACGCTGCCGCCGCTCAGCGCCGTGCTTGCCGCCTTCGCGCGCCTGTGGACAAGCGGCGCGCTGACCGCTCCGCTGCTCGACAGCACCCTTGCCCTTCTGACCGGCCTGGCGATCTCGCTCGCTGCCGGCAGCGTCATCGGCATCGGCATGGGCCTTTCGCGCGTGGTCGACGTGGCGGTGGGACCTTTCGTCAAGGCCGGGCTTTCCGCGCCGATGATCGCTTTCGTGCCGGTGTTCATGATGATCTTCGGCATCGGCTCGCAGACCAGGATCGCCACCGTCATCGCCTTCTCCGTGTTCGTCGTCGCGACGAACGCGGCAACCGCCGTTCGCTCGACCGACCCGGCCCTTCTGGAAATGGCGCGCTCGTTCGGCGCCGGCCGCTGGCGCATTCTGGGCGAAATCCGCCTGCCGGCGGGCGCGCCCTATTTCCTCGCCGGACTGCGCCTCGGCGTGGCGCGCGGCATCAAGGGGCTGATCAACGGCGAGGTGCTGATCGCCATCATGGGCATGGGCGGCCTGGTCAAGAAATACGGCACCGTGTTCTCCATGGACCAGCTCTATGCCGTGATCCTGCTGATCGTCCTCTACGCCGCGCTGGCCGTTGGCGGCGTCACGCTGCTTGGCCGCCTGTTCCTGACGGAGTACAAGAAATGACGCGACCCAACGTGGCGGTGCTCGTCGGCAGCCTCAGCGCGCGGTCGATCAACCAGCGCCTGAGCCTGGCCTTGCAGGCGGCGGGGAGCGAATTCCTTTGCTTCGCGCCGGTCGATATCTCCTACCTGCCCCTTTACAACCGTGACCTCGACGGAGATCTGCCTCCGGCGGTGAAGCGGCTGAAGAAGCAGGTGGAAGCGGCCGATGGCCTGCTGTTGGTCACGCCGGAATACAACAGGTCGGTCCCGTCCGTTCTGAAGAATGCGCTGGATTGGGGATCCCGCCCTTACGGTGCGAGCGCATGGCGCGGCAAGGTCGCGGCTGTGGCCGGGGCGTCCACCGGCGCGCTCGGCACGGCGGTCGCCCAAACCCATCTGCGCACCATACTGACCCATCTCGACATCCTCACCCTTCCCCAGCCGGAACTCTACGTGAAGGTCACCGACGCGCTCTTGAGCGAGACGGGAGACGTCCTCTCGCCCGATTTCGAGCGCCTGCTGGTTGATTTCATGCAGCGGTTTGCCGCGATGATCGGCAGCGGCCGCGCTTGATCGCGCACTCTCAATAGCCCTTCCCCGGATCGATGCAATGCAGCGGATCCTGACCCGACAGGATCAGGCGAATGCTCTCCGCGACGTCGCGCGCCGCCATTTCCGGCACGGTGATGCTTGCCAGATGCGGCGTGATGTACACGTTCTCCATGTCCCAGAAGGGATGGTCCGGCGACAGCGGCTCGTTTTCGAAGACATCGAGCGTCGCCCCGCCCAGGTGGCCATCCCGGAGCGCCGCGATGAGCGCGTCTTCATCGACCACCTGGCCCCGCGACGCGTTGATGAATTTCGCGCCCTTCGGCAGGCCGTCGAACACGTCCGCGCCGATCAGCTTTCTCGTCTGCCCGGTCAGCGGCATCATGTTCACCAGAATATCGAGATCGCCGAGGAAATCGTCCCAGCCGCCGGCGTGCCGCATGCATTTGACGCCGGGAACCTGCTTCTCCTCCTTGTCCAGGCCGCGCACGTCGAAGCCGAGTTCGGCAAGCGCCGTGGCCACGGCCGCCCCAAGCACGCCCAGCCCGACAACGCCGACGCGCGTCTGGTGCAGGGGTCGAGGATGGATGTAATGCCACTCCCGCCGCCGCTTGGCCTGCTCGAAGCTCGGCATGTCGCGCGCATAGCGGATGACGGCGAACAGCACGTAGCTGCGCATCAGGGCGATCATGCCCTTGTCGGACAGGCGCGAGATCGGCACGTCGGGCAGGTCATCGCGGTTGGTCAGCGAATCCACCCCCGCCCCCAGGTTCACCACCAGTTGGAGATTTTTGAACCCGGCGAAGAATCCGGGTTCCGGACGCCAGACCAGCGCGAACCGCACCTCGTCGGGGTTACCCACGTCCGGATGCACGCGGAAGTCCAGCTCCGGCAGCATCTCCTTCAGAGCCACCCGCCATGGTTCCGGTTCATCGAACTGGGAATAGAAAACCAGGGCGCCGGGCTTTTCGGACGATCGGACCAGCGTATCGTCAGCCGCCGCATTCAACCCCTTGGACATAGTTCACCTCTCACGATTGGGAATTGGAACGCCGGTGCGGCGTCTCGAAAGTGCTGGGAAACCCTCTGTTCGCAGCCGCTAGGGCATTTTTCGTGAATACAAGTTCACTCAAAACACCCTATCTGTTTGTTTTCGCCGCATTTATGCGACGCCAGATGAACCATTTAGCTGAAGAATGCTCTAGTACATCAGGCTCGGGAGCCAGGTCGACAGGCTGGGAAAAACGATCAGCAGGAACAGGAAGCCGATGAGCCCCAGCAGAAACGGCGTGTTCGCCTTGACGACGGCCATAACCTCCTCATTGCCGATCCGCGCCGCCACGAGCAGGGCAAGCGCCACCGGCGGCGTCACCTGGCCGATCACCACCGTGACCACCATGAGAACCCCGAAATGGACGAAATCCACATGCAGCGTCAGCAATGACGGCATCAGGACAGGCATGATCATCGGGATCAGCGGGTCCAGGATCATCCCGGCGATCAGCGCCAAGAGGAGCAGGACGCAGATCTGCGCGATGTTGGAATCGAACGGGAAGAGAAATTCAAGGCCATCGGCCAGGGCGATCGGCACCCGGGCCTGAGACAAAGCCCATCCAAGCGCCACCGAAAAGCCGACGACGACGAGGACCTCTCCCGTCAGGACGGTGGCTTCGACCATCACCCTGCGCAATTCACCGAACGTCAGGCTGCGATAGATCGCCATCGCCAGGAACAGCGCATAGGCAACGGCGAACGCACCCGCTTCCGAAGGGGTGAAAACGCCGAAGACCAGACCGCCCAGCACCAGGGTCGGGAGACCCATCGGCAACAGGGCGCCGCGCCCGGTGCGCATCACCTCGCCCCACTCGAAGCTTTGCATCGGCTTCCAGCCGTGGCGGCGGGCGAGAACGGCGATCACCAGCATCAGCACGGCGGCCATCAGGATGCCGGGCAGAACGCCGGCAAGAAACAGCGCCCCCAGCGAGGTGCCCGTCACCGCCGAATAGAGGATCATCGGCGAGCTTGGCGGCACCAGGACGCCAATCCCGGAGGCGGTCGCCGTCAGGGCGGCGGAGAATGGCCCCGGATAGCCATTCTGCTTCATCTTCGGGATGATGATCGACCCGCTGCCGGCCAGATCGGCCACCGAGGTGCCGATCATGCCGCCGAACATGAGGCTGACGGCCACATTGACGTGGGCGAGCCCGCCGCGCATCCAGCCGAAAATGGCGCTGGCAAAGGCAAACAGCCGGTCGGCGATGCCCGATGCGTTCATGATGCCGCCCGCCAGAATGAACAACGGCAGCGTGACGAGGATGTAGTCGGTTATGCCGCCGAGTGTCTGCTGAGGCAGGGCAAGATCCCAGCCGCCGCTGAATGCGAGGAAGACGATGACCGCGGTGGCCAGCGCGATGATGATCGGCACGCCCGCAACGGCAAGAGCGCACAGGGTGAGAATGGTCGCCAACGCGAGCAGCAGCATGCCGTTACCCCTTCCGGTTCAGGATCGAGATCGCCAGACTTGCCGAAAGCCCGGCGCTGGCGAAGAAGAGCCCGGTGATCGCTATGGATTTCGGCAGGCCGAGGATGGGTGACTTGTCGCCGCCGAAGATCATCAGGTACTGCCAGGTCAGCCAGGAAAAATAGGCCATGACCGCAGCACCCAGCACCGCGCAACCGACCGCCAGAAACCGTGTTCCACGACGCGGCAGCCGGTCGGCCAGGATGTTGCAGCAGATGAGGCTCTGCCGCAGCGCCGCCAGAACGATGCCGGTCGCGGCCACCCAGACGAGGATGTTGACCACCACCTCTTCGGTCCATGGAAGCGGCGCCGCAAAGAGGTAGCGGCCGAGCGCATTGGCGAACACCAGAAGGGCAAGCAGGCTGATCAGGACCACGGCCATCGCCTCGAGGACGAAGTTGATGCCTTTCAGCAAATTGCCCGCGCCAAGCGTCCAGCCGACATCCCGCATATGCACTTCGCTCAACGGGCTCATGATCCCGCCGCCCCGGTTTCGCGCATAAGGCGGTGCTGGAAAAGCCGGCCGTAGCCGGGCTTGGCACCGTTCACGCCGGAAATTTCCAGGCAATGCCAGAACGAGGCCTGGATGGCTGAGATGACGGGCTTGCCAAGCGCCTGCTCCAACGCCTCGATCGCGCCCACGGACCAGAAGTTCGTGCAACTGATGAAAATTGCGCTCGCCTCCGGCGTATCGACGGACAGAGCCAGCTCATAGACCTTCTCGATAGGAACTTCGGCCAGTGCCTGATCCTTGTCGATGCCGAGATTGCGGTGCGAGACGACCTTGTGGCCGTTCTCTTCCAGAAATCGGATCGCCCGGGCCTGGACGGCGTCCACATAAGGGGTCGCCAACGCAACGGTCCCCGCGCCCACCGCAGCCAACGCGGCCAGCGAGGCCGTCGAGGCAGTTGTGACCTTCGGTCCCGGCGCCCAGCGCTTGAGCTTTTCGATCAGGGCGTGATCGTAGGCGGTTCCGTGCAGGAAGGAGGCGCTGGTGCCACCGAAGCACAGCACATCGATGGGGGCGGAGCCGAGAAGCTCCGCCGCCTGTCTGAGTTCGGGAGCGTTCATCATCTCCTCGATGCCCTCGACCGTCACCTTGGGCAGCTTGATGCGCGTGGTGTGGATGGCCACGCCCGGCGCGGCCATCGCCCACATTTCCGATTCCATGGCAATGCTCGACGCCATGAAGATCAACCCGATCCGAGCCGAGGTACCGTTGCCGTCGTAGCGCATGCGGGGTTGCACCCGGTTCTGCGTGGCGGGAGCGTCCATGAAATCCTCCGGTAGGAATGGGTTATTCGGTCAGCGCGACGACTTGCGCCATGAAGTCAGGCGTCACGATCGCACCGATTTTCTCATGAATGGGCGCTGCGGCCTTCTTGAAAGCCACCAGGTCCGGCGTGTTGACCTTGACGCCGGCCTTCTCGAATTCGCCGATCAGCTTCGCATCGCTCTCATTGGAGAGTTCGCGGGTTGCTTCAGCACCGATCCTGGCAGCGGCGACCACCTTGGCCTGCAATTCCGGTGACAGGCTGTCCCACGTGCCGCCATTCATCGTCAAAGTAATCGGCGAGTAGACGTGGTTGGTCAGCGAGACGTACTTCTGGACTTCGTGCAGCGAAAATTCCTTGATCACCGAAAGCGGATTTTCCTGGCCGTCGAGCGCACCCTGGCGCAGGGCCACATAAACATCGCCCAATGACATGGGTGTCGGCGCGGCGCCCAGCATCTCGAACGCCAGAATGCGTGTCTTGCTGCCGGGCGTGCGCAGTTTCAGGCCAGCCAGATCTTCAGGCGTTTCGATGGGACGAACATTGTTGCTGACGGCGCGAAAGCCGAGCTCACCGAAGCCGATAACCTGCAGGTTTGCCTTTTCACGCAGCGATTTTGTCAGCCAGTCGCCGAGCTCACCATCGAGTGCCTGTCGGGCGGCCTCCTTGGTCGGAAAAAGAAACGGCGCGTCGAAGACGGCAAACTTGTCGTCGAGCTGGACGATATCCGAGCCGAGCGGCACGACCTGTGCCTGTCCGGCGCGCAGCAGCTCCGTCAGGGCCGATTCATCGCCAAGCGCGCCGCCCTCGAAGAATTCCAGCGTGACCTCATCGCCGGCGCTTTCGGCAAGCGCATCGCGAAAATGAGCCAGCATGACGTTCAGCGGATCGCCCGGCGTCGTCTCGACGGCGAGGCGCAGGTTCGTTTGAGCCGAAGCCCCCTGGCCGGTGTAGGAAAGACCAAGCATCGCCATGGCGACGAATGCGGTTCTTGCAAAATTTCTCATTGTGTTCCCCTTGCGTCCTTCTTTGCGAAGAGCACGAGAAACGCCGGCCTTTTCGGCTTGCCTCAGCGGGACATCGAGCGGTGCCGGCATTTGAATCTGGACAGGTCATCGCTCACGCGACGCCATTCAAAGCACCGGTCGTTTCCTGATCCCGTTTTCGGCGATGGAGAGCTTGATCGCCCTCTTCGTCTGGTCTTCCAAGCCGCCCGCCACTTGTTTCAGCGGTGCGGTGCCGTCTGGCCGCGCTTTTGTTCCCCGCGCGTACACAGACACGTTGCCGTAGCCGTCTTCATAAGTAAAATAGCATTATGTGTCCCGTAGGATAGGGTTAAACTATGCAATTCTCCCTGCGCACCCTGCGCTACATCGTGGCGATCGCCGACACGGGAACGGTCACCAAGGCCGCCCGCCAGCTCAACATCTCGCAGCCGTCGATCTCGGCGGCGCTGCAGACCGTGGAAGACAATATCGGGGTGCGCCTGTTCCTGCGTCACCACGCGCGCGGCGTCACCCCCACGGTGGCCGGGCGCCGTTTCGTCAACGAGGCGCGGCAGTTGCTGAAGCAGGCGCGCGACTTCGAGCGCAGCGTCGAGTCACTGGGCTCGGCGATCACGGGCGAGATAACGGTTGGCTGCTTCCTGACGCTGGCAACACGCTACATGCCGGGCTTGCTGTCGGAATTCGCCCGCGCCATGCCTGGCATCACGGTGCGGCTGGAAGAGGGAAACCAGCAGGAGATCGTCGAGGGCTTGATGGCGGGCCGCATGGAGATCGCGCTCGCCTACGCCTATGCGCTTCCAGGTGAAATCGCCAGTGAGAAGCTGACCGACCTGCCGCCCTACCTTCTCGTCTGCTCGGACCATCCCGCCGCGGCCCAGTCCAGGATCAGCCTCAAATCCATTGCCGCGGAGCCGTTCATACTGCTCGACCTGCCCCATTCGCGCGACTACTTCATGAACCTTTTCACGACCTGCGGAACGCTTCCCCACATCGTCTACCGCTCGAAATCCTATGAGCTCATTCGCGGGCTGGTCGGGCATGGCCATGGATACACGATCCACAATGCCCTGCCCGGGACCTCGATCACCTATGACGGCAGCCGGGTCACCGCACGGCCGATCACCGAGAAGATGCCGGCCGTCCAGGTAATGTGTCTTCATTTGGGGCGGCAGACGATGCGGCCGGCGGTGCGCGCGTTCGCCGATTTCCTGCAGAGCGCTTTTTCCCAGACCGGAATGTTCGCCACGCCGGCGATCGAGGCGCGCAAGCCGTGACGCCCTGGCCGACCCGCGCCTAAGAGACCGACTGGACATGGATCAGAGGAAGCCGAAAATGGTGATTTTCGAGCCCCGGAGCGGAGGAAATCGCCATTTGCAGGCCGCTCTCATCCATTTCCAGACGGTCTCTATAGCATTTTGCAGCCAGGTGGAATCACCTGACGTCCGCATAAATGCGAAGAAACAATGAGATAGACCGGTTCAGCGTTTCCATGAAACGCTGAACCGGTCTAGCTGCTGTTCTTCGCCTCGAGCGTAAGCAGCACATCCGCCGCCGATCCCGCCAGGAGATCGACATGTTCGCGCATGAACTGATGCGCGTCGTCCTCCTCGCCGGCCTCGATTGCCTTGACGATCTTCCAGTGCTCGGCAACCGTACGCGTCATCCGGCGCGGCTGGAAGGTGATGTGCCGCCGATAGACATTCACGCGATTGCGCAGCTTTCGCACCTCGTCCTGCAGGTATGTGCTGCGTGCGCCGGTGTAGATCGTTTCGTGGAAATCGGTGTTTGCATCGAAAAAGCCGTCATGATCGCCGGCCGCGGCGCGCTCCTCGCAGACGGTGTTGTGCTTGCGCATTTCCGCCAGTTCTTCCTCGCTCATGCGCCGCGCGCACAGCCGTGCGCAAAGCCCCTCGAGCTCGGCCATCACCTGGAACATCTCGATCAGTTCCGTGGTGGTCAGCCGCCGCACCATGGCGCCCTGGTTGCGTCGGATTTCTACCAGGCCGCTTGACGCCAGATGCCGCAGCGCCTCCCGCACGGGAGTACGGGAAACTTCGAAGCGCTTGGCGAGCGCCTGTTCATCGAGCCGGTCGCCGGGCTTCAGGACATTGTGAAGAATATCATCCTCGAGCGCCTGAATGAGCGCGCTCGAGGTGGAGCCGCTTTCTTTGCTATCCTGTGCAACCTTGAGCATTCAAACCTCTTCATGCCGTTCAGGGACGGATATACCTGCAGACGGTATTATTCCATAGACCTCGACACAAAAGATCAAAAATTGCATACAATCCCACAGAAGATGCGAAGAGCGTCAGCCATGATCCACGGTGATGACCAAACAGGTGCTCTCGGTATCGCCTTCGTTCAGCGTGTAATGCGGGTCCTTTGGTTCGAACAGAACCGCCTGGCCCTTGGTCAGGGTAAACCGCTCCTTGCCCGTATCGAAGGTCATCTGGCCTTCGGCCACATAGAACACCTGTGACCAGTTGTCGTGGTGGTGCATCTCGCCACCGCCGCCCGGAGGGGCCTTCGATGCCTGAACGGAGAAGTTTCGCCCGGCGAAGGGCACGATATCGAGCACGTTGAGGTCGCCGAAATGATTGGGCGGGACCACGCCGCGCTTGTCGCCGTCTTTCCAGATTCTCATTGCCTGTTCCTCTGACTGGGCTTCCCGGCCGGGCAGCTAGGAGATGTATTCCATGTATGGGCTGATGACGGAGCGGACCTTGATCTGCACGAGCGCCGGCTTGCCGCTGGCGATGGCGTCCTTGATGGCTGCCTCGATGCTCTCGCCGTCCTGGCAGACATAGCCCTTGCAGCCGAGGCCCTCGGCAACCTTGGCCCAGTCCTTGCGCGGCAGGTTCATCTCGTAGGTCGCACCGAACTTGGCGTGCTGCGGCAGCGCGATGGCGCCCCACATCTCGTCATCGAGAACGGCGATGATGAAGGGCTTGCCGTAACGCTCGGCCGTGTCGAGTTCGGTCACATGAAACCCGACGCCGCCATCGCCGACAAAGACGATCACCGGTGTGCCCGGATCGGCGAATGCGGCGCCCGCACCGTAGGGCACTTCCGCGCCGAGCGTTCCCGACTGGCCGGCGCGCAGATACCGTCCCGGCGCATGGATGCGCAGCCGCGCATCGGCCCAGAAATCGACATTGCCGTGCGAGGAGACGTAGATGGTTTCCTTCGGCGCCGCACCGGTAACCAGATCGATCGCCGCGACGGGATGAAGCGCGCCATCCTGGCCGTCCGGGCCGCGCTGGGCGGACCATTCGGCGCCCCACTCGGCAAGCAGGGCCTGCACCCAATCCTTGTCTGTCCGCATCGCGGCAGCGTCGGCCAGGAGCGGCGCCACATTGGCCGGAGCGGCCGGGATCGCCAGATCCGCACGGCGGTTCCGGTGCAGCAATTCCGGATCCGAGGCGATCTGCACGACCCGCGTCTGGCCGCCGAGATGATCGCCGAACTCAAGGTCGAACTCGAAATGATGCCCGGCAAGGATCACGCAATCGGCCTCGCGCAACGCCCTGCGCAGCGTCCCGTTGCACGGGCTGTAGCCAGGCCCCATCCAAAAGGGATGATCTTCGTCGATGATGCCGCGCGCCAGGCGCAGGGTCGCGAACGGCAACCCGTGTTTCTCGATCGCCGCCTGCCAGCCTTCCGGCCCATCCCAGAACACCTCGTCTCCAAGCAGCAGCAGCGGACGTCGCGCCCGCGCCAATTCGTCGGCGAGAGCGGACGCATCCTGCGCCGAAGGTGCGGCACGCGCCGGCATGGGTGGCACGGCAGCCCGCAGGGTGGCATTGGCAGCCGAAGCCGCCATCACGTCGGCCGGGATTTCGAGGAAGACCGGACCGGGACGGCCGGCCCACATCTTGCGCCATGCAATGTCGAGATACTCCTGGATCCTGCCCGCATCGTGCACGCGCGCCGACCATTTGGTGACACTTGCCAGGATCGGCAATGGGTCGAAGGACATGCCCGCGCCACGCTCGAACGAGCTGATCGGCGCCTGCGCGGCGATGATGATCAGCGGCGTTCCGGCCAGCGTCGAAACCAGCGCCGGCGTCACCGTGTTGGTGGCGCCCGGCCCGAGCGTCACGACGACCGCGCCCGGCTTTCCCGTCACCCGCGACGCTGCCTCGGCCATGAAGCAGGCCGCCGCCTCATGCCGTGCATGAACGAGTGGCAGGTCAAGCTCCGAACAGGCCTTGTAGACCGGATTGATAGGCCCGCCGGAGACCGAGAAGACATTCTCGACGCCCGCCGTCTTCAGCCAGTTGACGACGGCCCAGCCACCGTCGCGCGATTCTTGTACTGTCATGTTCATCTGCCCATCCAGATTCTAGTAGGCGCGCGACTTGCCGCCATCGAGGGCAATCGCCGTTCCTGTGGTGAAGCGTCCGCGCGGCGAGCACAAAAGCGCGACCATTGCGCCAAAATCCGCCGGATCGCCGAAAGCGCCGAGCGGCACTTCCTCGAGCCATAGTGCCTCGGCCGCCGCCCGGTCGATCCTCTCGCGCTGCATGCTCGCGGCGATGAGATCCTCCATGCGGTCCGTCTTGAACGGCCCGGGGCACAGGCAATTGACGGTGATGCCGTGCTCGGCCAGCTCGATCGACAGTGATTTCGCCAGGCCGACGAGCGCCAGGCGGAGCGAATCGGACAGCACCATGTTCGGCTGCACGATCTTCACGCCGACGGTGGTGATGAAGAGGATCCGGCCGGCGGGCGATTGGCTGAGGTGCGGAATGACGGCCTGACAGAGATCGACCATCGGCAGCAGGGTTTCATCGAGCGCGCGCTGCCATTCGGCGCGCGGAATGTCGATGAAGGGACCGGAAAGCGGCCCGCCCGTATTGCCGACGAAAATGTCGAGCCCGCCAAATCTGTCGACGGCCCGGTCGACCGCCGCCGCCAGGGTCGTCTGCTCCGACAGGTCGACGCGCAGCGCAACCGCATCGGCCGCGCCCGCTTGCAGCAATTCATCGACGAGATCGGCCATCCGTTCTGGATCGCGTCCGGCCACGGCAACGCTTGCGCCTTCCCGCGCCAGCGCAAGGGCCGAAGCACGCCCCAGGCCGCGTGAAGCGGCGGTGATCAGGGCGCGTTTTCCTTGCAGTTCGAGGTCCATTGGGCTCCATCACTCGACATTTCCGATGAAACATCGATTAGCATTCGCTACACACAGTGTCAAACTGTGTGGACAATAAAAAGAAGTTTGTATACATATCCATGAAGAACGCATGGTCGGAGTATGAATGACGCGGCCGCCGTTCCGACCCGCAAACCGCGCCATCGAGGAGGCATTCATGACTCATCATTCCCCACCGCTCATTCCCATCGTCTGCGGCAACAAGATCATCACGGAGGGTTCAGACGGCGTCGGACGGAGCATCGACCCGGCCACCGGGGAAGTGATTGCCGAGTTCGCCAGAGCCGGGCAGGAGGAGGTCGATCTGGCTGTCCGGGCCGCGCGCACGGCGTTCGATGAGGGTCCGTGGCGCCGCATGCGACCGTTCGAGCGCGGCCGCATCCTGCGCCGCATCGGCGACCTGATCCTCGAACGGCGCGAGGAGATTGCCCGCAAGGAATGCGCCGACAGCGGCAAGCCCCTGCGCGATGCCTATTGGGAAGTGGATTGTTCCGCGCGGTTCTTCGAATTCTACGGCGGCGCGGCCGACAAGCTGCAGGGCAATTCGATCCCGCTCGGGCCGGACTGGTCGGACTGGACCGTCAAGGACGCCGTCGGCGTCAGCCTGCACATCATCCCCTGGAACTACCCGTTCCAGTTGATCGCCCGTGGCGTCGCGCCGGCACTGGCCGCCGGCTGTTCGGTCATCATCAAGCCGTCGGCCGAGACCCCGGTGACGGCCTATGAGTTCATGAAGATCTGCCAGGAGGCCGGCCTTCCGGAAGGCCTGGTGAACCTCGTCAACGGACGCGGTTCAGTTGCCGGCGATCTGCTCGCCCGTCATCGCGGCGTCGATCAGATCACCTTCACCGGCTCCGTCCCGACCGGCGAGCGCGTCATGGTCGCCGCCGCTTCCCATGCGGTCCCCTGCAACATGGAGCTGGGCGGCAAGTCGCCGCAGATCCTGTTTGCCGATGCCGACCTCGACCGCGCCCTGCCGATCATCGCCGGCGGCGTCTTCACCCATTGCGGCCAGGTCTGCAATGCCGGCACGCGCCTGCTGGTGGAGCGCAGCATCCATGACACGGTTGTCGAAAAGCTCCATGAGCGCATCAAGTCGATGCGCCTCGGGGCGGGCATCGACGATCCCGATCTCGGCCCGCTGGTCAGCAAGGCACACAAGAGCGATGTCGAAGCCTTCTTCCAGATCGCCCGCAAGGAAGGCGAATTGCTCCTTGGTGCGGAAACCCCGCGCGAGGGGCCGTTGGCCAACGGCGCCTTCGTCCGCCCTGCCCTGGTCGTCGGCGCGGACAACAACACGCGCATCGCGCGCGAGGAAATCTTCGGTCCCGTGCTGACGATCATCCCCTTCGACGGTGCCGAGGAAGCCGCCCGCATCGCCAATGATTCCCCGTTTGGCCTGGTGGCCGGCGTCCACACGCGCAACATCGACGCGGCTCTTTCCATGGCTGAGAGGCTTCGCGTCGGCCAGGTGTGGATCAACGCCTTCTCCGTCGGCCTCGATGTCGAGTTCCCCTTCGGCGGCTACAAGCTCTCCGGCTTCGGCCGCGAGAAGGGCCTGGAAGCTCTCAGCGCCTATCAGCAGGTCAAGAACATCTGCATTCATCATCCCGTGCCGCGCTGACCCGACGATCGGTGAGCGCATACCTGCAAGTCCCTTCGCCCTCGGCCCCGGCCGGGGGCTTTTTTTGTAACCTGCCCAACGAAAAGCCTCGCCAGGCGAACCCGGCGAGGCTTTGAAAAATGCGGTGGACTTCGCCGGTTGGCGCTAACAGGCGGCAGTGTTCAGGCAGTTACCGGCCAGCGCCGATGACGCTCGTCGATGACGTAGGAATGCGCGTGCTGCCATCCTTCGGGCGTCGGCTCGGCATCTTCCAGGTGAGGATCGTCCGGCTGCAGGTCCGTATGCACATGCGCGACGACCTGCGGATCCTCCCGGGGCCAGACCCTGTAGGCGAGCACCGTCCCCGTGGCGGCAATGACGCCGAGCAGCGCCATGGTCTCGGTCATGCCCATGCGCGCGCCAAGCCAACCCGCCAACGGATAGGTGATGAGCCAGCAGCCATGCGACAAGGCGAAATGCGCGGCAAAGACGGCCGACCTGTCCGATGGCTGCGCCGACTTGCGCAGAAGCCGCCCCGACGGCGTCAGGATGAGCGAATAGGCGCCCCCGATGGCGAACCACACGACGATCAGCCCCGGCCAGCCAAGGCTGTCCATCGAACCCAGCGTCAGGCCGCAGGCGATGAACAATGTGGAAACGACGCCCGCCGTGACGAGCATGACGACACGGTCCGACAGGGCTTCCAGCACACGCGGCAGAAGAAGCGCCGCCAGCATCGAGCCTCCTCCATAGGCGGCCAGGGCAATGGCCACCGCCGCTTCCGCGCCGCCGAACTGCGTGCGCACGATGACGACCGTGTTGACGATCACCATCGCTCCGGCCGCCGCGGCTGCCAGATTGAGGGCCAGAAGGCCACGCAGCCTCGGGGTGGCCAGATAAATCCGCGTGCCGGACGAAAGCCGCTGGAGGAAGGAGCGCTCACTGGAACTTTGCGGCTGTTGGGGCAGCAGCACCGACAACACCAGGAAAGCCGACAGCACGAAGCCGACAACCGTGCCGCCGAAAAGCCAGTGATAGCTCATCAAGGTCAGAAGGAACCCGGCGATTGCCGGACTGGCGAGGCTCTCCAGGTCATAGGCCATCCGCGACAGCGAGAGCGCCTGCGTGTATTCCCGCTCGTCGGGCAGGATTTCAGGGATCAATGCCTGGAACGTCGGAGTGAAGGTCGCCGAGGCGGCCTGCAGCACGAAGATCAGGACGTAGATCTGCCATACGGCATCGACAAAGGGCAGGCATAGCGCCACCAGGGCGCGCACCACGTCCATGGCGATCAGCACCCGCCGAGGCGGCAGCCGGCTGACCAGCGCGTTGGCGACCGGCGCCAACCCGACATAAGCGACCATCTTGATGAACAGCGCCGTGCCCAGAACGACGCCGGCATCGCCGCCGGCGGCGTCGTACGCCAACAGGCCGAGCGCCACGGTCAGCAGGCCCGTCCCCAGAAGCGCAATGATCTGCGCGGCGAACAAGCGCCGGTAAACGGCATTGCGCGGCATTACCAGCATGCAAGCCTCCCATGGGCCGGCGCCGCGGGGTAGCGGCTACTTGCGGCCAAGCAGATTTCTGAACCACCCCTTGATGATTGCGCCCAGCAGGCCGAAGGCGTTCAGCTCGCTGGCACCGCGCCGGGCCTGGACCGGTGTGCCAGGCGGCGCTTCACTCGAACCCCCGGCGTCATGCGCGACCGCATCCATCTGCGTGCCTTCAGCAAGTTCAGCCTCCAGATTGGCTGCGAAATCCTCGGTCAACTTGCTGGCGACGGCCTCGACGATACCCCCTCGGGAGAACTGCGCCAAGGCACCTGAAAGCGTATAATCGACGCTGACGACCACCCGCGTGCTCCTGCCGCCATCGGTTTCTTCCAACACATAGCGGACATCGCCCTTGGCGCGCGATCCCTGGTTGCGGTCGATGCCGGTGCCCTTGATCGTGCCGGTGTAATTGGCCTCGTCGCTCTCGATCTCGGCCTGGCCGGCAAAGTTCGCCTTCACCGGGCCGAGCTTCACCGTCATCTGGCCTTTGACCATATCGCCGCTTGGCGGCTCGGTGAGGCTGGCGCCGGGCAGGCAGCCCGCCACCTTCTCGATGTCCTGAAACGCCGCCCAGACCTTCTGCCGGGGCTGGGCAACCGAAAACGTCTGCTTCAACTCAGCCATGATGCAAATTCCCTGTTTCCATGCCAGTGGTCTGACCAAAACAGATGGTACCCATCTGTTTCGATAAGTCAGCCCATAAGCTATTGATCTGGTGGGGCGATTTTTCCTAACAGATGGGAACCATCTGTGAGGATCGCACCACCAGGACGCCCAGGCGTCCTCATTCCACGCCGCACCAATCGTGGATGGTCAGCGCCATCACCTTGATCGACGTGATGAAATCCTCGATCGATACATGCTCGTCATTGGCGTGCATGACCGCTGTGGACCCCGGCCCGAAGATCACCGTCGGCGTATCGGCATATTTGTTGAGGAAGCGCGTGTCGGCCGCGCCCTGCCTGCCGGACATTTCCGGTTCCTTGCCCGTATGCTCCCGATAGACGCTGCGCAGCGTCTCGACGATCGGATGCGTCTGGTCGATCTCCGAGGCTTCCGCATCGTAGCCGACGAAGCGCACGACGGGCGGATGATCCTTCATCCAGGGGTCCTTTGCCGCCATGGCGGCGATCTTGTCGACCAGGCTCTGCTTGACGCCCTCGTGATCCTCGCCGGGCACCGTGCCGATCGATCCCTTCAGCACCGCGCTGTCGGGAAAGGCCGAAGGGTATCCGCCCGCCTGAAAACTGCCGATGAGGCACGGCAGGGAATCGATCGCGCTTGGATAAAGCGGATGCCTGACGGTTGCGACGCGCTCGTCTTCGAGCTCCTGCACGGCCTCGGCGATCTTGTTGCCCAGCTTGATGCCGCTGATGCCCAGATAGCGCTGCTGGACGCCGGCCGGCTTGCCCTGCACCGTGATCTCGAACCAGATCCGGCCGATGCAGGCCGGCTGGATCGCCAGGTCGCTTGTCTCGCCCGAAATGCCGGCATCCGCCCTATAGCCGCGCATGACGGTGTCGAGCGTGCCGTGGCCGCTGACCTCCTCGTCGATGACGACGTTGATATAGACATCGCCCTTGGTGCGCAGCCCCGATTGCTTGAGGAACTCGACGGCCAGGATATGGCTGGCCACGCCGCTTTTCATGTCCGCCGAGCCCCGGCCGTAGATGCGCCCGTCGCGAATGTTGGCCGCCCAGGGATCGTCGGTCCAGCCCGCACCGTCCCCGACCGGGATCACGTCCGTGTGCCCGTTGAGAAGCAGCGAACGCCCGCCGCCTGTTCCCTTGTAGGTGGCGACGATGTTCGGCCGGTTTTCGTAACCGCGCGCCACCGGCCGATAGCCGGGATGCTTCTTCAACGCTTCCCAGTCCGTTTCCCACATGTCGACATCGAGGCCGATCTTGTTCATGTGATCGGCGACGAATTTCTGGATCGCCGCCTCGTCGCCCGTGACGCTGGGTATGGCGATCATCCGGCGCAGGAACTCCACCGCGTAATCCCGGTTCTCCTCGATTCTATCGATGATGGCCTGACGGCGATCGACGGTCATTGTTTGCTCCTTTGAATATTCCGTGCCTCGTTTTCGCCGCGCGGCCGGGCGTCAGCGGCAAGCACCTGGCCGCTAATCCATCAGGCTGGGCAGCCAGAGGACGATGTCGGGGAAGAAAACCATCAGCACCATGAGCAGCAGGTTGATCATGATGAACGGAACAGCGGCCTTGTAGATGTCGCCGATCGTCACCGACGGCGGCGCGATGCCCTTCATGACGAACAGCGACAGGCCGAAGGGCGGCGTGATCGTCGCCATCTCCAGGTTGAGCATCATGATGGTGCCGAACCAGATCGGGTCCCAGCCCATCGCCTTGATGATCGGCAGGAAGATCGGCACCGTCACCAGGATGATCGACGTCTGTTCCAGGAACATGCCGAGAAAGATCACCACCAGCTGCATCAGCAGAAGCAGGACAAGCGGGTGAACCGGAAGATCGGTTGCAAAGCTGGTGATCGCCGTCGTCACGCCGGAGAAGCTCAGCAACTGGCTGAACCCTGCCGAACCCGTCAGGATGATCAGCACCATGATCGACAGGCTGGTCGCGGAACCGATGCCGGAGCGCAGCACCGACCAGCTCAGCTTTCCGTAGAGCCCGGCCAGCACGAAGGTGGCGAAGGCGCCGAGTGCGGCGGCCTCCGTCGGCGTCGCCACACCGAAGAAGATCGAGACGATCACGAAAACGATGACCGAAATCGGCGGCAGGAGGTGGATGGCTGTCTCGCGCAAACGCTGCGCCATCGGCACGTGCGGAACCTCGTAAGGCGGCGCCAGTTCCGGATTCAGCGTGCAGCGCACGACGATATAGCTTGCATACATCACGGCCAGCAGCAGGCCCGGAACGACGATGGCGATAAGAATCTTGGCGACTGAAAAGCCCCCCAGGCTGGCCAGGATGATGGCAAGCGTGCTCGGAGGTATGAGGATGGCAAGGCTTCCGCTGGCGAGGATCGGACCGAGCATCATCGACTTGGCATAGGCCCGCTGCCGCATCTCCGGCACCAGCGTAGAGCCGAGGATCGCCACGCTGCCCATGGCGACGCCGGTCAGCGCGCCGAGCACCGCCCCGGTGAGGATCGCCAGCACCGCCAGTCGCCCGGCGATGAAGCCGATCCAGTGATCGAGCACCTCGATCATCTTTCGCGCAATGCCGGAGTGAAACATGATCGCGCCCATCAGCACGAACATCGGCACCGGCACCAGGACAAAGGTCGAGATCGAACTTTCAATGCTCAGAATGATCTGGTTGAAGCCCGAAACGCCTCCCCAGAGGAAGTACACACCGACGAGATTGACCAGCATGAATGCGAAAGCGACCGGCAGCCCGATGAGCAGCAACACGCCCAGACCGGAGAAGAATGCCAGCAGATAGACCCACCATTCCATATCGTTTTATGCCTCGATGCGAAGTTCGTCGGAGGGTTCGAAGTCGCCGTGATAGGCGCTGCGCCCGCGGCGCAGAAACTCGATGCCCATCAGGAACGCCCCGACAGGTATGGGTATGAGGCCGATCGCCCGTGGAATCTCGAGTTCGGTCGCCACCATGATGCCGCGGGCCAGCGAGTGCTGGATGGCGACGGCGCCGAAATAGGCGACCAAGAAGCAGACCGCCGCCCCGATCAGCGAATTGACCAGCACCAGCCGTCGGGTGAGCGAAGGACGGCCGCCGGAGATAAGCAGGTCGATGGCGACATGCCCGTTGCTGCGCAGGACCCACACGCCGCCGAGAAATGTGAGATACACCATCGCCGTGCCGCTCAACTGGTCGATGCCGATGATGCCGTGCCCGGCCACACCGCGCAGGAAGACCTTGAACACAGTCGCCAGCATGATGGCGATCAGCAACAGGCTGGCGACCACCGCCAACGCATTCACCAGCCAGTCGTATAGTCTCTCAACGGTCTTCATCGAACTCACCTCCCGATTGGCTCTGCCCCGCGCACCTGCCGGTTGCGCCGCGACCCCGAGCGGTTCCGCGGCGCAACCCGAGCAGCGGGGCTACTGCTTGATCTCGAGCAATCGCGCGACGTCGGAAATCTGCTCCGGCGTCAGGACGCTTTTGTAGTAATCCCAAAGAGCGCTGTGGGCGATCTCGGTCCATTTCTGCGAGGCTTCGCCGGACAGATCCACAACCTCCATGCCGCCCTTCTTCATCAGCTCGACCTGCTCCTGTTCGTTCTTGGCGAACCAGTCCTGGGCGAAGAGCTGGGCTTCCTCGACCGCCTTGAGCAGGATCTCCTGCACTTCCGGAGCGAGGCTGTTCCATTTGTCGAGGTTCATCGCCAAGCCGGCACCGCTGCGGTACATCGGCTGGTTGATCAGATACTTCGCCACGGTCTGCCAGCCATTGCGCGTGTAGCCGTCGGCCACCGGCCAGGTGAAGCCGTTGACCGTGCCCCGATCGATCGCCAGGAAGATATCGCTCGGCGGCAAGGTGATCGGCTCGGCGCCGACCGCCTCGACGAAATGCCGCGTCAGCGGCGCGACGCGCAGTTTCTTGCCGCTCAGATCATCGACGGAAGCCACTTCGAAATTCGTGCTCAGGAAGTGGGTCCCCACGCCCACATCGCCGGCCGCGTGGGCGAGGTAGCGCACGCCCTTCTGCTCGAACAGATCGACCAGATAGTCATAAAGCTCGCTGCCGGGCCCATTGTCGGGGACTTTGTATGTCGACAGCTCGGTCACGTCGCCGCCCGGCACGACCCCGCTCCAGTAGTTGGGTGCGCCGTACCAGACGTCGAAGATGCCGTTGACGAGGGCTTCCGGCTGATCGAAGGTCGGCACCACATCCGACGCGCCGAGATAGTTGATCTCGACCTTGCCTTCGCCCAGGCGGTTCACGCTCTCCATGAACTTGTTGCCGATTTCGGCCGTGGGCGAAGGGCCGATGGGAAAGGCGCCGACCATCTTCAGGACGACCTTGTCGGCAGCGACAGCACCGCTGACGGTCGCCAGCGTCAGCAGCACCGCACCCAGCGCGCCACCCGCCAGCATCTTCATTTTTGCTTTCATGCTTCTGCTCCCATTTTTGTCGATTGCCGGATGCCGGCACCGAACGGTAGCCAGGGCACCGATATCCCATCAATGCCTAAAGCTAATACGTTTCTCATATTTTTGTCTACAATGTTTTTGCTATTGCATACACATTAGGCAATAGGCTAACTTTTGGACACAGGTAAAGTATGAGAGCCGTATCCGGTCGCGCCAGGGAATCCGCACCGGACAATCACATCGGATGGAGTCTATGAATGCTGCGCCCTTCGGCATTTGAGTATCACAAGCCAGAGACGCTCGATCAGGCCCTGGCGCTGCTTGCGGAGTTCGGCGATGAGGGCCGCCCGCTGGCCGGAGGTCAAAGCCTGGTTCCGATGATGAACCTTCGCCTCGCCCGGCCCCAGCATCTGGTCGACATCAACGATCTCGGCCTCGAGGCGATCGAGCGCGACGGACCGATCCTGAGAATCGGCGCGCTTGTCAGGCACGAACGCTATCTGACGGATCCGCTGATCGGCGCGCTCATGCCGGTCTTCCAGGAGGGCGTACACTATATCGGCCATCCGACCATCCGCCGCCACGGCTCCATCGGCGGCAGCCTGGCGCATGCCGACCCGACGGCAGAGCTACCGCTGCTTGCCGTATTGTATGACGCGCAGATCGTTGTCCGCTCGGTGAACGGGGAGAGGCGGGTCGCCGCCGCCGCATTCTTTCACGGCGCCTATATGACGGCCATCGATCCAGGCGAAATGATCGTCGCGGTGGAATTTCCCATCCCGCAGACGGCCGCGGCCGGCGCATTCATCGAAGTCGGCGAACGGCGCGGCGATTTCGCGCTGGCCGCCGTGGCCGTGCAGTTGGCCATTGACGGCGGACGCATCGGCACAGCCTCCGTGGCCTGTTCGGGCGCGGCGCAGCATGCGATCCGCCTGCCCGAGCTGGAGCGCGCGCTCATCGGCAAGCCACTCGGGGAGCCCGCACCCGAAAACGAGATTGCACGCATCGCGGGCGCGCTCAAGCCGCCCGGCGATCACGCCGCCAGCGCCGATTATCGACGGGCTTTGCTCAAAACCTTGCTGACCCGCGCCACCGCCACCGCTTGCGCGCGGGCCCGGGAGATCTCTTGATGAACGTCACTCTGACCGTAAACGGAACCCAACGCACGATCACGGTTGAATCGCGGCGCCTGCTGGCCGATGTCCTGCGCCAGGAATTCAACCTGTCCGGTGTGCATATCGGCTGCGCGCATGGCGCCTGCGGATGCTGCACAGTGCATGTCGATGGGGCTCCGAAACTCTCCTGCCTGACCTTTGCCGGGCAATGCGACGGCAAGTCGATCAGCACCGTCGAAGTCCTGGGCGGGGTGGAAGCCGAACACCCGCTGCAGGCCGCCTTCCGCAGCGAGCATGGATTGCAGTGCGGTTACTGCACGCCGGGCTTCGTCATGACGCTTGCCCCCTTTGTCGATGACCGGGTCGCGGAAGGCCGGATGCCCGACGATCTGGAAATTCGCGAGGCGATGAGCGGCAATATCTGCCGCTGCACCGGCTATCACGGCATCGTCGCGGCGGTTCGCAAGGCCATTGGCGATCGATTGGCGAAAGGCACACAGGCATGAGCCAGAAAATGGACCGGCCCAAACATGTCGGCGCCCGCATCCAGCGGTTCGAGGACACGCGGTTCCTTTCGGGAACGGCGCGCTACATCGACGACATACGCCCGCCGAACGTGCTGCACCTGAGCTTCGTGCGTGCCCAGGTCGCGCACGGAAAAATCCTCGACATCGATACGTCCGGGCTCGAATTCCTCGATTTCCCCGTCCAGTTCTTCACCGGGGCTGACATCGGCGACCTGTCGATCAAGGCGCATCAGGATTTTCCCGAGATGCAGTATTCCGAGCAGCCGCTTCTGGCGCGGGAGCGCGTCCGCTTCGTCGGCGAGCCGGTGGTTGCCGTTCTGGCCGACGACAGCTACCAGGCCGAGGATGCGGCCGAGATGGTGTTCGTCGATTATGAGCCGCTTCCGGCCGTCGCGACCATGGCCCAGGCACGCGATCCGGAGGTCCCAGGCCTGTTCGACGGCTGGAAAACGAATGTCTTCATCGAACGGCAGATGAAGGGAGGCGACATCGCCAAGGCGCGCGCCGAGGCGGCGCATGTCTTCACCCGCACCTACTCCACGCAGAGACAGGCAGGCGTTCCCATGGAAGGCCGCGGCGTGGTCGCCGAATACAATCCCTCCGACCGCATGCTGACCGTCTGGTCATCGACGCAGATCCCCCATCTGCTGCGCACCTATCTGTCCGAGGAACTCGGCTGGCCGGAATCGCGCCTGCGCGTGATCGCGCCCGATGTCGGCGGCGGTTTCGGCGTCAAGGGCCAGGTCTTTGTCGAGGAAGTGCTGGTGCCCTGGCTGGCGCTGAAAACCGGCCGTCCGGTCAAATGGATCGAGGACCGGCGCGAGCACCTGACCGCCAGCATCCATGCGCGCGACCACCAGCACACGCTCGAAGCCTACGTCTCGGCGGACGGGCGGCTGCTTGGCCTGAAGGCCGACATCAGCGTCGATGTCGGCGCCTATTCGACCTTCCCGTTCACGGCGGCCGGCGACCCCGGCATGGCGGCGAAAGTGATGCCCGGACCCTATGATTTCCAGCATTACGAAGCGACCTTCCGGGCGCTCGCTTCCAACAAATGTCCGATCGGCACCTATCGCGGTGTCGGGCGCCCCTCGGCGGTGTTCGCCCAGGAGCGGCTGATGGACGACATCGCCAAGGAACTCGGCCTCGACCCGATCGAATTCCGCCTGAAGAACATCATCCGCGAATTCCCCTACAAGAACGCGCTCGGCTTCACCTACGATCCCGGCAGCTACGCCGAAACCCTGGAGAAAATCCAGGAGCTGGTTGCGCAGGACCGTGCAGCAGCGCTGGCATCGCGCGGCGACCCGAACAAGCGGATCGGCGTCGGGCTCGCCTGCTTCGTCGAACAGACCGCCCACGGCACGCCCGATTTCACGCGCCGCCGCGTGCCGATCGAGACCGGCTACATCGCCGCGCGCGTGGAAATGACGCCCGACGGTCAGGCAATCGTCGAGGTAGGGCTGCAGAACCACGGCCAGGGCCACGAGACCGTGTTTGCGCAGGTGGCGGCGGACGCGCTGGGCATCGCGCCGCAGCACGTCCATGTACGCCATGGCGACACGCTGACCACCCCGTACTCGGTGGGAACCTGGGGCAGCCGGGGTGGCGCCCTGGGCGGCGGAGCGGTGCACATGGCCGCCGGCAAACTGGCCGACAAGCTGAAGGCAATCGCCGGCCACCTGCTCCAGGCCGATGCGAAAACCATCGTGCTGAAGGACGGCCTGGCCCATCCCGAGGGGGAGCCCGGCCGGCACGTCGCGGTGGCAAAACTGGCGCGCGCAGCACTACGCAACGTCGGCGAACTGCCGCAAGGCATGGAGCCGGGGCTTGAGGCCCAGGTGTCCCTGGACGGCCCGGCGGACGGCACCTATGCAAACGCCGTCCACGCGGCGGTGGTCGAAATCGACATCCACAGCGGCAAGCTTGAGCTGAAACGCTTCGTCGTGGCGGAGGATTGCGGCACGATCCTCAACCCGCTCGTCGTCGACGGCCAGGTGCGCGGCGGCGTGGTGCAGGGCATCGGCTCGGCCTTGTTCGAGCATTTCATCTATGACGAGGACTGCCAGCCGCTGACCACCACCTTCGCCGACTACCTGATGCCCCTCGCCCCGGAAATCCCCGACATCGAGCTGCACCATTTCGAAACCCCGACCCCCCTCACGCCGCTTGGCGCCAAGGGACTGGGAGAAGGCGGCGCCATCGGCCCGGCCGCGGCGATTGCCAACGCGGTGGCGGATGCGCTGCAGGTGGAGGTGCAATCCACCCCGCTCAACGCCAACGCCGTGTGGCGGCTGAGCGCGCACGCGCGCGGCGATCTTCACGATGGATAACGGCGTCTCGGTCTTGATGCCGAGGGGCGGCTGAACGCGCGCCGGGCAACAAGGACCTCGCTTCGACATGCGCGGTCTGCCTGAGGTCAGCTTTCGCCCACCAGGCGAACAAGTGCTGCGAGCACCAGGGCGGCGCCTTTCTCGATGTCCTCCCAGTCGGTCCATTCGTCCGGGGCATGGCTGACGCCGCCCCGGCTGGGCACGAAGAGCAATGCGGAGGGGCACAGCGTCTGCATCGTCTGCGCGTCGTGGCCGGCGCCCGAAGGCATGTCGAGCGATGCCACGCCAAGACGGTCGGCCTCCTGATGCAGAAGGCCGATCAGGTCGGGATCGAGCGCCACCGGCGCCATCCGGCTGTGTTCGTCGATGGCGTATTCCAACCGGTTTGCCTCTGCCGCGTCTGCGACGACGGCACGCATCGCTTGTTCGAGCGCCCTGATCACCGCGTCGTCGGTGTCGCGAATGTTGACGACGAACTCCGCCTTTCCAGGCACCGTATGGATGAAATTCGGATGAATGTCGGCTTTGCCGATGGTGATACGGCTGTTGTCATGGCCGTGCCTTTGCAGCACGTGTGGAACGGCGTGCGCCACCGCCGCGAGACCGGCCAGGGCGTCGGCCCGCATATGCATCGGCGTCGTGCCGGAATGATTGGCGGCGCCTGCAAGGCGGACGGTTAGATTGACCACGCCGGCCACGGTGTGGACGATGCCGATCGGAATTCCCCGGTCCTCCAGCACCGGACCCTGTTCGATATGGAGCTCGAGAAACGCCCTGACCGAACCGGGAGCCCGCGCAGCGCCGAGCGTGCCGCGCGGATCGAGCCCGCAATCGTGCATCGCTTCGACAAGCCTTGTCCCGCCCGCGTCGGTTGCGGCATCGACCCACGCGGCCGTTGCCACGCCGGCGATCGCCTGCGAACCCAGCATGCCGCCGAAACGCCCCTCCTCTTCGGCCGTCGCCACCACTTCGACGGCCATGGCCGGTTCGATGCCCGCATCACGCATCGCGCGAACGCATTCGAGAGCGACGCAAACGCCGAGGACACCATCGAACGCGCCACCCTCGGGCACGGTGTCCAGATGCGAGCCGACCAGGACCGAGGGCCCGTCCGCCGGCCCGAAACGGCCGAAGATGTTGGCGACGCCGTCGCGCCTGACCGTCAATCCGTCCTTGCGCATCTCCTCCATGAACCACGCCCGCACCGCCATGTCGGCCGGCCCGTAGCCAACACGGTTGAAGCCGCCCGTCTGCGGGTTGAATCCGAAGGCATTCACACCGTCGAGCAAAGACCTGAGGCGGCTGGAATCGATGTGTGGATTTCGCTTGGACATGTGTTTTGCCTCGTTTTCAAACACTTGCGGGGATCGACGGCGCATGGCCTGAGATGACTCGTAATTTATTATGATAAAAGGTTGCCTTATTGAAGATTATCAGAATTAATTGACAAGCGCGAACGGAGGACCATCGATGAAAAAGCTTCTGGCAGCCGCCATCACCGCCGCCGCGATGCTTCTGGCATCACCGGCGCTTTCGCAAACACCGCCGAATGTGCTTGTCGTCGGACAGATCGCCGAGCCGAAATCGCTCGACCCGCACGCCGTGACGGCGGTCAACGATTTCCGCATCCTGGTGAACGTCTATGACGGCCTGACCCGCTACAAGGACGCAACGCTCGAAGTCGAACCGTCGCTTGCCGAGAGCTGGACGATTTCCGATGATGGAAAGACCTATACGTTCAAGCTGCGCCAGGGCGTCGCCTTCCATGATGGCACGCCGTTCAACGCGGAAGCGGTGAAATTCAACTTCGACCGCATGCTGAAGGAAGACCATCCGTTCCACGACACCGGCCCGTTCCCGCTGGCCTTCTTCTTCTCGGCCGTCAAAGAGGTCGCCGCCGTCGACGAGGCGACGGTCGAATTCAAGCTGAAGGAGCCCTATGCGCCCTTCCTGTCGAACCTCGCTTACCCAACCGGCCTGATGGTCTCGCCTGCGGCCGTTGAACAATACGGCAAGGATTTCGGTCGCCATCCGACCGGCACCGGCGCCTTCAAATTCGCCGAATGGGACGCCAACGCCAAGCTGGTGGTGACCCGCAACGAGGATTACTGGGACGGCGCGCCGCCGCTCGAAGCGGTCATCTACCGGCCGATCACCGACGCCAACACGCGCATCGCCGAGATGCTGTCGGGCGGGCTCGACGTCATGGTCGAGGTGCCGCCGGACAGCCTGCAGCAATTCCGCGACGATGCGGCCTTCACCGTCTACGAACAAGCCGGCCCGCATGTCTGGTTCCTGATCCTCAACATGAGGGAAGGCCCCTTCGCCAAGAAGGAAATCCGCCAGGCGGCCAACTACGCCATCAACAAGAAGGCGCTGGTCGACAACATTCTGCAGGGCACCGCCGAAGTCGCCGCCGGCCCCACGCCGCCGGCCTTCGCCTGGGCTTACAACGAGGCGCTCGAGCCTTATCCCTATGATCCCGAGAAGGCGAAACAGCTCCTGGCCGATGCAGGCTATGGTGGCGAGGAACTGATCTTCTATGTCACCGAAGGCGGCTCCGGCATGCTCGATCCGATCGCCATGGGCACGGCCATCCAGGCCGATCTCCAGGCCGTCGGCATGAAGGTCAAGATCGAGACCTATGAGTGGAACACTTTCCTCGGCAAGGTGAACCCGGGGCTCGAGGGCAAGGCGGACATGGCCGAAATGGCCTGGATGACCAACGATCCCGACACGCTGCCCTTCCTGACGCTGCGCACGGAGGCCATGCCCGACAAGGGCGGTTTCAACTCCGGCTACTACGCCAACGAGAAGGTCGACGAACTGCTCGACAAGGCACGGGCCGCGACCGACCAGGACGAGCGCGCCAAACTCTACAAGGAGATGCAGGAGATCGTGCGCGAAGACGCGCCCTGGGTCTTCGTCGCCAACTGGAAGCAGAACGCCGTGACCGGCGCCACTGTCGAAAACTTCAAGCTGCAGCCGTCCTTCTTCCTGATGCTGCAGGACGTGGCGAAGCCTTGATGGCGCGGGAGCGTCGATTGAACGCTTCGTTCCGCCCCTCATCCGCCTGCCGGCACCTTCTCCCCGCAAACGGGGAGAAGGAGGATACCCACAACGCCGGTGCCTCCTCCTGTTCACCGGGAGAGGGTGAGGAGCAGTATCGCTCCGCAATCACAAAGAGGCTACAGCCATGGCTGCCTACATAGCCAAACGCCTCCTGGCCGCGATTCCCGTTCTGTTCGGGTTGTCGATCATCGTCTTCCTGATCATGGCGATGATCCCCGGTGACCCGGCAACCGCGATCCTCGGCTCCTATGCGACACCGGAAAATGTCGCCAGGCTCAACGCCGATCTCGGCCTCGACAAGTCTCTCCCACAGCAATATCTGATCTGGCTCGGCAATCTCCTTCAGGGCGATCTCGGCCGCTCCTACGCACTCAACCGGCCGGTTCTGGACGAAGTTCTCGAGCGCTTTTCCGCCACGCTGATCCTTGCCGGCACGGCGCTCGTCCTGTGCTCGATCCTCGGTCTCCTGGCCGGGGTGATCTCCGCCGTGCGCCAATATGGCCTGGCCGACAAGCTGATCACCGTCCTGGTGCTGATCGGCATTTCCACGCCGTCCTTCTGGCTCGGCCTGCTCCTGATCCTCGCCTTCGCCGTCAAGATCAGGCTGTTCCCGGCAAGCGGCATGTACGCCATCTATGGCGGCGGCGACCTGCCGGACCTGCTGCATCACCTGTTCCTCCCGGCGCTGACGCTTGCCGTCGTCGCCACCGGCGTGATTGCCCGCCTGACCCGCACGGCGATGCTCGAAGTGCTGCGCCAGGACTACATCCGCACAGCGCGCGCCAAGGGCCTGACCGAGCGCCGCGTCATCTACCGCCACGCCTTCAAGGCGGCGCTGGTCAGCGTCATCCCGGTGATCGGCATCCAGGCCGGTTTCGTGCTCGGCGGCGCGGTCTACATCGAGACCGTGTTCCAGTGGCCGGGCATCGGTTCGATGCTCGTCAACGCCATCTCGACGCGCGACCTGCTTCTCGTGCAGGGCGGCGTGCTGGTGGTCGCGGCGACCTATGTGCTGTTCAACCTGGCTGCCGACGTCGTGCAGACCATCCTTGACCCGAGGTTGCGCTGATGAGCGACACTGCCGCCCCCGCCATGCCGGCCAGGAAAAAGCGTGGCGGCGGCCGGCCGAGCGCCTTGCGCCTGCTGCTCAACAACACGCTTGCCACGACCGGTCTCCTCGTTCTGGTCCTCATCATCCTGATCGCCCTGGCCGCACCCTTTCTGCCCTTGCCCGACCCCGACGTGACGGCCCCGGCAGACCGTCTGCTCCGGCCGTTGGCCGACGGGCATCTGCTCGGCACGGACGCGCTCGGCCGCGACATCCTCTCGCGGCTGATCTGGGGCGCGCGGGTCAGCCTGGCCGTCGGTATTTCGGCAACCCTGATCGCCGCCTTCTTCGGCTCGCTGATCGGCCTGGTGGCGGGATATGCCGGCGGGCGTGTCGATGCGCTTTTGATGCGCGGCATCGACATGGTCATGGCCTTCCCCTACATCCTTCTGGCGCTCGCCATCGTCGCAGCCCTTGGGCCTGGCCTGCTCAATGCCCTCTATGCCATTGCCGTGGTCAACATTCCCTTCTTCGCCCGCAACATCCGCGGCATCACCATCGGCCTGTCGCGCCGCGAATTCGTCGACGCGGCGCGCCTGTCGGGCAAGTCGAACGCGCGCATCCTGTTCGGCGAGGTGCTGCCCAATGTCCTGCCGATCATCATCATCACCATGTCGACGACGATCGGCTGGATGATCCTCGAGACGGCAGGTCTGTCCTTCCTCGGCCTCGGCGCGCAGCCGCCACAGGCCGATCTCGGCTCGATGCTCGGCGATGGCCGCAAGATCCTGTTCACCGCTCCCCATGTGTCGATCATTCCGGGCTTGATGATCTTCGTTCTCGTCATGAGCATCAACCTGTTTGGCGACGGCGTGCGCGACGTGCTCGATCCGCGCCTCAAATCAGGCGCACTGACACGTCCCGTGGCGCGCACCGCGGTCGAGCGCGCGCGTGTTCCCGAACGGCAGCCGCACAAGGACAACGTGCTCGACGTGGTCGACCTCAACACCCAGTTCCATATCGGCAGCAGCGTCTATCGCGCGGTCGGCGGCGTCGACCTGCACCTGAAGCAGGGCGAATGCCTGGGTATCGTCGGCGAATCCGGTTCGGGCAAGTCCGTGACCGCCATGTCGCTGATGGGCCTGGTGCCCACACCGCCGGGCCGCATCACGGGCGGGGCCGCCTGGCTCGAAGGCGAGGATCTGTTCGCCGTCAGCGACGAGCGCATCAGGCAGTTGCGCGGCGCCGATGTCAGCCATGTCTTCCAGGACCCGCTGTCGACGCTGCATCCGCTGTTCACCGTCGGCGACCAGCTCACCGAGGCGATCATGGCGCACAGGCCCATCAAGCGCTCGGACGCCGACAAGCGCGCCGAGGAATTGCTGCGGCTGGTGCGCATCACCAATCCGACTGAGCGCCTGAAGGTCTATCCGCATGAACTGTCCGGCGGCATGCGCCAGCGGATCTGCATCGCCATGGCGCTGGCCAACGACGCCAAGATCATCATCGCCGATGAACCGACCACGGCGCTGGATGTGACAGTGCAGGCGCAGATCCTGTCGCTGCTGGACACGCTGCGGCGCGAAAGCAATGCTGCGATCCTGTTCATCACCCATGATTTCGGCGTCGTGTCTGCCGTCTGCGACCGCGTTGCGGTCATGTATGCCGGCCGCATCGTCGAGACGGGAAGGACGCAGGACGTGCTTGAAAATCCGGCGCATCCCTACACGGGAAAACTGATCGATTGCGTGCCGGTTCTGGGCCAGCCGGAGCGGCGCCTCGACGCCATCGAAGGCCGACCGCCCGTGGTCGACAATCTGCCCGCGGGCTGCGCCTTCGCCGACCGCTGTCCGCGCGCCCAAGCCGATTGCCGCGCCGGCGAAATCACCTTGTCGCCGTTTGGCGAGGACCGGGCCGTGCGCTGCCTGCATCCGCTTGAAAGGGGGGCAGCCCATGCCTGAGGCGGCGCTTCTCCAGATCGACAATGCCGAACGCGTCTTCGGCGGCGGACGCACCTTGTTCGGCAGAAGATTGCCGGCGGTCCACGCGGTGCAGGGCATTTCGCTGGATGTGAAGAAGGGCGAGACACTCGGCGTCGTCGGAGAATCCGGCTGCGGAAAATCGACGCTTGCCCGCCTCATCGTCGGGCTGGACAGGCCGACGGCCGGATCGATCACCTTCGACGGGCGCGATCTGGTCGCCGAGGCCAGGAGCGATCCGCAAAAGCTCGCCCGGCGCGTGCAGTACGTGTTTCAGGACCCGGTCGCCTCGCTCAACCCGCGCAAGACCATCCGCAGCATCCTGGAGGCGCCGCTGCGCCATCTGCTCGGCCTCGACAAGGCGGCGCGCGCGGCGCGGCTGAAGGAGCTGATGGAGGCGGTCAATCTGGCGCCGGAGTTCCTCGACCGCTACCCGCATGAATTCTCCGGCGGCCAGGCGCAGCGCATCGGCATCGCCCGCGCGCTCGCCGCCGACCCGGAACTGATCGTCCTCGACGAACCGGTCTCGGCGCTCGACGTGTCGGTCCAGGCGCAGGTGCTCAACATCCTCGACGGCCTCAAAGCGCGCTTCGGCCTGACCTATGTCTTCATCAGCCACGATCTCTCGGTGGTGGAGAGCGTCAGCGACCGGGTGGCGGTGATGTATTTCGGCCGTATCGCCGAGATCGGGCCGGCCAAGCAGATCTTCGCCGAGCCGCGCCACCCCTATACGCACCTCCTGTTGAGCTCGGCTCCGACCCCCGGCAAGCGCTCGCTGATCCCCGAGGACGCCAACACCGAATTGCCCGATCCCTATGCCCCGCCGCCCGGCTGCGCCTTTCACGCGCGCTGCCCGCGCGGAACGGACACATGCCTTGCCGCGCATCCGCCACTGGAGCCGGCCCCCGGCCAACCGTCGCACCTCACTGCCTGCTATCATCCGATCGAAGGGGCGGGACATGCCTGAACCGGACACAGGGGCCGCCGCGCCGATGCCCTCACGGCTTTCCGCCATCCTGAAGCGGCGCAAGCGGCCGGACATCATCGCCGACAAGGTGCGCGACATGATCATCGCCCACCGCCTTGTCCCGGGTGACCGCGTGCCGCATGAATGGCTGTTGCCACAAACACATGGAGCGTCGCGCGGGACATTGCGCGAAGCGCAGAAGATCCTCGAGATCCAGGGCCTGACGACCAGCAAGACCGGACCGGGTGGCGGTGTCTTCGTCTCCCGCGTCGGCGCCGACCAGGCGATCCGCCTTCTCGACAACCTGTTCGTCTTCCAGCCGCCTTCCATCGCCGACATCTACGCGATCCGCAAGGAACTGGAGCCACTCATGGCGGCGAGCCTCGCGGGAAAACTGTCGCCTGACGCCTTCGCCGCGCTCCAGGAAACGATCAGGCTCTACGAGGACGAGGCGAAAACCGTGGAGGAGGAGTATGCCCAGCGGCTCGCCGAACTCGACTTTCATGTCGAACTGGCGCGCCGTGCCGACAATGTCCTGCTCGGCTTCGTGTGCATTTTCCTGGTGAGCCTCCTGCGCGACATGACGACCTGCCGCGCGATCTACCAGGAGGCAAACCCGACATTGCGGGAAACGGGGCTCAACTACCAGATACGCCTGCTGCGCGCCATCAAGGCCGGCGACGCCGAACGCGCCTTTCAGGTCATGCGCGAACACATGACCGCCGCTGAGGCCTACATGCTGGAACGCGCCGAAATCGTCCGTGGCTGAGGCTTCGGCAAGCGCCTTCCGGCACCCGCCACCGGGCGCTCCAGGGCGCATTCCGCATCTGGCAGACCGGTGTTTCCCCTGGATTTGTGTATCCTGCGACCGGCAGGGCCATTGATCGGTGAAATTCTTGACAATAGAAGTCATATTTATTAGGGACACCTGAAGCCAGGTTGCGCCCACGCACCAAGCCACATCATCTTGCGGGACATGAGGGGTGCGATGCGGAACCGGGTTTGGCCATATGTTTTATCGGCTTGTTTCATTTCAACGGCGGCCTGGGCGCAGGAAGACGTTCCCGAGACGGGCGAGGCGACGCTTCTCGACCGTCTTCTTGTCACGGCCGGTCGTGACGAGCGTTCCATCGCCAGCGTCGCTCAATCGGTGCAGGTCCTCGACAAGGACGAGATCAAGGAGGCGATGAGACTATCGCCCAACGCCAACGATCTCGTCTCGCGCCTCGTCCCCGGCTATTCGCCTTCGAACCAGACCATCTCCGGTGCGTCGGAAAATTTCCGCGGCCGCAATGTGCTGATCATGGTCGACGGCGTGCCGCGCAACACCCCACTGCGCGACGTTTCGCGCATTCTCTCGCTGATCGATCTGAACACCGTCGAGCGCATCGAGGTGGTGAACGGCGCCTCGAGCCTCTACGGCGCGGGCGCCACCGGCGGAACGATCAACTTCATCACCAAGCGCGGAACCAGCGACAAGCCCACCGTCACCCTGCGCACCGGCGTCACAGCCTTCACCGGCAATCCTGGCCGCTCGGCGGCGCCCGAGGCGAGCGTCAGCGTCGAGGGGCGCAAGGGCGATTTCGACTATTTCTTTTCGGCCAACGGCGAACTCACACGCCGCACCTATGACGGGCACGGCAACGAAATGGCGTCGGACGCCATGCTGGGTCAGGGCGGCGGCGACCGGACCGGCTCGGCCGGCCTGTTCGGTTCGATGGGTTACGAGAACGGCTCCAGGCGCTTCGAAATGAGCTTCGACTGGACCTACGCCAGGCAGAAACCCGACTGGTTCACCGATTACGGAACCGACCCGGTTCGGCCTGACTTCTCCGCTCCCTACACGGGGAAGCCGCTCGATGAGGATTCCAAATACCTGACCGGCAAATACACCGACAGCGACTTCGCTCTGGGCGCGCTGGAGGTGAAGGCATTCTACAACAACATCAACAAGCGCTCGCCGTTCACCAGCTTGTCGTCCGTCAACTCGATGGTCTATTATTCCGGCAACCCGCTCAGCCCCACCGCCTGGTTCAACCAGTCGGCGCTGGAAGCGCAGCGCGCCGGCCTCAACCTGACCGTCAACACGCCGATCGATTTCCTCCATGACGGCGCCACGCTGACCTGGGGCGCCGACTATACCTATGACGACACGAAGCAGAAGCTGACCAATGGCGACGACGCGATCGCGCCGATGTCGCAGCACGCCCTGTCGGCGTTCGTCCAGGCGGAAGTGCCCATCACCGATCGTTTCCGCATCCAGGGCGGCGTGCGCTTCGACCAGTTCTTCCTGACCGTCGACGATTTCACGCGGCCGGCAGCCGCGATCTACCCGGCCACCTCGCTCGCCCATCTCTACCCGGCGGTCAACGTCGCCGGTGGTTCGTTCGACTACAACGCCTTCACCTTCAATGCCGGCGCCGTGTTCGATGTCACAACGCAATTGCAGCTTTTCGGCAGTTTCTCGCAGGGTTACACGCTGACCGACATCGGCGCCTTCACCCGTCGCGCCGGCGTCACCTCCATCGCCGAGATCTGCGATGCGTATGGTGCGCTGGCGGCTATTTATGGCTGCTCGGGCGTGCCGGACTTCGCCATCAGCTACAGCGACATCGCGCCCAAGCCACAGCTCGTCAACACGTATGAGACCGGCCTGCGCGGCGACTGGGGCCGTTTCCGCGGCGGCATCAGCGCCTATCTCTCCACCTCCGATGACGGCGTCAACTACGATGTCGCCGCAAACCGCGTCAGCCAGCAGAAAGAGCGCATCTGGGGCGTGGAGGCGACCGGCGCCTACGACGTCAACGACGTCAACGACATCTTCACGGTGGGTGGGCTGCTCGCCTATCAGGAAGGCAAATACGATGCGAACCGCGACGGCGCGATCGGCGATGGCGAGTACCTTCCCAACAACCGCATACCCTCGACCTGGAAGGGCCTTGCCTATCTGACGGCCTCGTTCGGCGACGGGTTCAAGGCGCGCGGCGAGATCGAATATTTCTCCGGGCGCGACCGCGTCGCGGGCAAGGATCTCGATGGCGCAACGCTCGTCAATCTCGCCGTGTCGAAGGAATTCGCCAATGGCGGCGAACTGAGCGTCGCCGTCCGCAACGTCTTCGACACGTTTTACATCAACCCGACCGCCACAGCCACGCGCGGCGCACCGGTGCCCGGGCTCGGCCGGTCGATCTTCGCCGCCTACACACAAACTTTCTAGGGAGGTTCCGATGGCCGTCCACCTGCGCCGGGAAGAAGCCACTCTGTCCCTAATCGTTGCAGAGCCGGCCACCGGGGACGACGAAACCCGCTACATCGCCGCTCTCCACGAGATCGCTGTGCAAGAGTGCCCCTTCGTCCTTCGCGTCGCCTTCGACAAAAAGCTCGAGCTCGAGCACGAATACCGCAAGGAGCAGAACCTCTGGTTCAAGGCGTCGCGCCAGCAGATGAACGCAATGTGCCGCGCCGTGGCGATCGTGCGCAGGGATCCCTCGCCTGAAATGCAGCGCATCTTCTCCGGGTTATGGGCGTTCCCGGTCCTGGTGACGCGCAGCCATCAGGAAGCGGAGGATTTTCTGGCCGGTCACCGGCCGGCGGAGGCCCGGGCATGATCGCTGTACAGGCCGGCGACAATCCAACCCGTCCCGCCGACCGGGCCCGCTACCGGCTTTTCGCCGTGCTCGCCGGTCTCTACATCGCCCAGGGTATTCCCACATATCTGTTTGCCGCCGCGATCCCGCCGATCCTGCGCGAACAGGATGTGTCGCGCACGGCGATCGGCTTCTTCTCCATCCTGCTTCTGCCGTTGGTGCTGAAATTCCTCTGGGCACCCATGGTGGATTGCGTAAGGCCCTTTGCGCGCGCCCACCGCGCCGGCTGGGTGATCGTCACGCAATGCGGCATCATCGCCTCGATCCTGGCGCTCGTCGTGGCCGGCCCGGCCAATGTCTGGGCGATCTTCGCCATCGGCTTCGTCGCCTCGCTGTTGCTGTCCACCCAGGACATCGCGACCGACGGCTATGCGGCGAAGTATCTGGCCAGCGAAGACCGGCCGATCGGCAACGCCATCCAGGGCGGAGCGGTGGCCTTCGGCGTGATCGTCGGCGGCACGCTGGGCCTCGTGCTCTACCATCATGCCGGGTGGACCGTGATGCTCGTCACCATCGCGCTCCTGTCGCTCATCCCGCTCGCCGCCGCCTTCGCCATGCGCGAGGCCGATCCAGCGCCGGCGACACCCGGGGCACCGATTTCCCGCCCGTCGATCATGGCCTTTCTGCGCCGACCCGAAGCCCGGCAAATCCTGTGGATCGCCTTGATCTACCGGGCAAGCGAGGGCCTCGTGAAGGCGATGGAGGGCTCGTACCTTGTCGATGCGGGCATCCCGCTCGATACGATCGGCTATCTCTCGGGCGCTTCCGCGGCCACGGCCGGCCTTGCCGGCTCGGTGATCGCCGCGCTCCTCCTGAGACGCTGGGGCGCCGGCCCCGTGCTGGGCCTGCTCGGCAGCTTGCGGACCATCTGCTTCCTCATCTTCGCATTGCATGCCTTCGGGGCCGTCACCGGTGTATGGCCGCTCTACGGCGCCTCCGCCTTTCAAACGCTGATCCGCTACATGGAGATCGTCGCGCTCTACAGCCTGTTCATGAGCGTGACCTCGTCCGAACAGCCGGGCACCGACTTCACCATCCTGGCCTGCGGCCAGCTCATCGTCTATCTGATGGGCTCCATGAGCTCCGGCGCGCTTGCCGACCTGTTCGGCTACGGCGCGCTGTTCGGCTTTTCCGCCGCGCTGTCCGGCATCGCGGTGCTGGCAACCATCCTGATGCTGCGCGCCTATGCCCCACGCGTCCGAGATCCCCTCATCGCCGCCGGGACAGGAGGGCGGCGATGAACGCGACACACTCAATCCGCCGCCGGCTTCATCGCCATAACGGCGACAGCCACGCCGGCGGCCAGCAGCGCGCAGGTGGCGAAGGGCAAGGGCGGCCAGACCGTGAAGGCGTAGCCGCCGACGAGTGCGCCCGCGCCCTGCCCCAGCACATGGGCGCTGGCCAGCCAGCCGGCCCCGGCACCCTGTTCTTCCGGCGTGAGCCGCGAGACCAGCCACGCCAGATAGGCCGGCGAGGCGAGCGCGACACCCGCGCCGCAGAGCACGAACCCCGCCGCGCAGGATGCAAGGCCGCCGCTTGCCGCCGCGACGAGCGCGCCGAGCGCCAGCAAGCCGACGCCCGACACAACACTGGGCTTCTGGCCGAAGGGAAGGCGCGGAACGACGACGACCTGCACCAGGATCATCACCACGGCGACGAGGGCCAGGATGAGACCGGTCGCCGTCGCGGCGAAGGCGGCCTCGACGCCAAGCCTCCCCTGGAGGAACGGCCCCAGGATCATCTGCACCTGACCGAACCCCATGGTGAGGCAGAAGCCGATTGCCAGGAAAGGCAGCATGTGGCGGCTGGGACGCATGCGAAAGCCGGCACAGGTGACGGAACTCTTCCTGGCACCGCCCGGCGCAAGGACGAGCGTGATCGGGCTGAGCACGAGCAGCAGGAACGGAATCGGCATGGCAAGGCCCGCCGTCATCGCCGCGACCGACCCCAGGATACGCCCGCTGCCCAGTCCGGCGCTGAGCAGCGCGAGCAGCGATTGCCGTTCGCGACCATCAGCCTGGAACGCCACCCAGGCCTGCGCGACGGGCATCACCCCCGATGCGCCCAGGCCATAGATGATCCGCGAGGCGACGAGAATGCCGAGGCCGGCAAACGGAGCGAGCGGCCCGATCCAGATCAGTCCGGCGAGCGCGAGCTGGCCGGCAAGCAGGACGCCCCCCAGCACCCGCAGCGTCGCGCCATGACCGCGGCGCGCGCCATGGCCGCCAACCAGCGGCGCGCCAAACACGAAGGCCAGCGCGCCCGCGGCTGCAGCCAGGCCGATCTCACCGGTTCCAAGCCCCGTGCGCTGGGTGATCAACGGGACCAGCGCCACGAAAGCGGACTGGCCGAAACCGACCGTCGACACCGCCAGGGCAAGCCGCCTCACACGTGCGCGAACAGGGAGTGCACTCAACATCTCGTCATCCACGGGCATTCTCACAAAGTAAATTTCTGAATCACTACATCAATAATTCATGATTTGTCTACGAATTAAGAGAAACTAATATTAGTTTCAATTAAAAGTAAAGTACAGGAGATTAAATTGGAGAATACTCCAGGAAATTCCGTGTACAACGCCTCAACCAGCCGGTTTCTCAACTCTTTGATCAGAGAGTGGGACGGCTGGAGCATTTCCGGCGGATCCGATACGTCGAACGGAAATGGGGTGCGGATGCTGCGCCTCTTTCTGCCGGCAGCGCGTTGCGAGATTCTCGTGCCGCTCAGCCATTTTTCGCCGGCCGGCTACCATGCCTTCGCCTTCCCCATGCACATCGATCGGGGGGACGGCATCCTGGAACCGATCGCGCTGCCCGAACTGGTGATGCTCCTGCTGCGCGAGGCCGGTATCGCCGACAGATCATCGCCTGCCGCGCGGCTCACCTTCTTCCGCCGCATGCTCGACAGCACCGCCGCCATCGCGGAGATCGCCGAGGCGGTCGGCGGCGAAAGACCCTTCACGGCCGGCGATCCGACATTCATCGAAGCCGAAAAAGCACTGCGCTTCGGCCATGCGGCCCACCCCGCGCCGCGCAGCCGCGACGAGTTCACCCGCGAAGATTCCGAACGCTACGGACCGGAATACGGCAATGGCTTTGCGCTGCGTTGGTGGGCCGTCGAACCGAGCCTGCTCGCCACAGGCGCTGCCCCTGCCGTCGCGCCGGTGGAGGCGACCCACGCGCTCATGGGCAGCGACAGCGCGCTTGTCGCGCGTGCTGCGGCGGCCACCGGCAAGACCCCGATGCCGCTCCATCCCTGGCAGGCGGCGCGGCTGATGCAGGAACCATTCTACGACCGGCTGATCCGCGACAAGCGCATCGCCGATCTCGGCCTCGGAGGTCCCATCTGGCGCGCGACGAGTTCGCTCAGGACCGTGCATTCCTCCGAGACCCCATGGATGCTCAAATTCTCGCTCAGCCTGCGTCTCACCAATTCGCGCCGCATCGTGGAGGAGCATGAATGCGCCCGCGGCCTTGCCGTGCATCATTTGATGACGGGACCGATCGGCGCGGCGTTGACGGCCCGGTGCCCCGGTTTCCAGGTGCTCGGCGAACCTTTGTGGCTTGCGCTGCGCGGGCCCGACGGGGCGGTCATCCGCGAGACGATGGTGGCCTTCCGCGAGAACCCTTTCACGGGCGAAAACCAACCACCGGCGGCCGTGCTCGCAGCGCTCTGCGAACGTCATATGGACGAGCGCGGTAGCCATCTGGCAGACCTTGTCCATCGTATCGCGAAGTCTTCCGCAGAGACGCCCGCCCGCGTTGCCGAACGCTGGTTCGAGCGCTTCCTGGAAACGGCCGTCGCGCCGTTTCTGATCGCCCAGGGGTCTTTCGGCCTGCTTTTCGGCGCGCACCAGCAGAACCTGGTCCTGGGCCTCGATGACGGCTGGCCGGAGAAACTCTATTTCCGCGACTGCCAGGGCACCGGGTATGTCGAAACCTTCCTGCCCCGCCTCAGACAACACCTGCCCGAGGTGGGTTCGTCCACCGACCATGTGTTTGGCGCGCGGGAGGCCGCAAGGCTCGTCGGCTACTATCTGTTCGTCAATGGCGCCTTCGCGGTGGTGGGCGCGCTCGGCGCGGCGCATCTGGCCGACGAAGACCGGCTGTTCGATCTCTTCCGTTCCTTCCTACAGCGCCTCACCGCCGAGGTCGAAGACCGGACCTGCCTCGACTATCTGCTTTCCTCGCCCACCATCGCGGCCAAGGGCAACTTCATGCTCTCGCTCGGCAACGTCAACGAGAACACGGAGGTGACGGATCCGCTCGCCGCCCATGTCCAGCTCCCCAACCCACTTGCCCGAAAGGTGACCCCATGACGGTACAGCCCGCCAATCGCGATTTCTCCGCTGCCGGCAAGACGCGGGCGACACCGGCGCGGGACGATGTCTCATGGCATTTCCCCGCAGGCGGTCGCCCACCGCTTGCCGCGCGGCTTGCCCGTGGCGGCATCCTCTCGCTGAATGGAACTGCTGGCGAGACGGTCGCCTCGGCACGGCTTGTCCAGGACGAGACAGGTCACGCCAGGCTCGAGACGTTGAATCTTGACCCATCGGCGGCCGACGGCGCCGCTCTGCTCGCCGCGCTGGCCGATGCCTCTTTTCTGCGCTTATCCGGCGTGGAGCGCCTTCTCCTGCCCCTGAGCGAGGAGCGGGCCGCTGTCGCAGCGCTGGCCACGGAAATCACCGGCGAAACCGACACGCAGGCGCAATGGGCGGTCATCGACCGGGCAATGCTTCGCCAGCTACCCCTCCTGTGGCGGCGCCATCGGTCGCACGTGACCTATCCGTTTCTGCGCACGGCCATCGGCCCCGAGGATCGGCTGCCGCCGCTGCGCCCGCCGCGGCCCGACGGCCCCATGTATGAGCGCTGGCTGCCCGAACTCGGCCTGGCCGTATCGTTGCGGCCCATCGATCGCCGCACCGATCTTCCCCTGTTCCATCACTGGATGAACCAGGGCCGCGTCGCCTTCTTCTGGGAACTTGCCAAGAGCGAGGAGGAGCTTGACGCCTATCTGGCGGCGCAGGAGGCCGATCCACATATTTTCGGCGTCATCGCCAGCTTCGACGGGGAACCGACAGGCTATTTCGAGTTCTACTGGGCCAAGGAAGACCGGCTCGGCCCCTATTATGAGCACGACGACTTCGATCGCGGCTGGCACGGGCTGATCGGCAATCCGCGCCATCTGGGAAGGCTGAAGACACTGGCGCTGTTCCGCTCCGTCACGCACTATCTGTTCCTTGACGATCCCCGCACCCGGCGCATCATGGGCGAGCCTCGCGCCTCGCACCAGAAGATGTTGAGCTACGCGGCCGACGCGGCCTATGTGACGCTCAAGGAGTTCGACTTCCCGCACAAACGCGCCGCGCTGGTGTGCTGCGAGCGCGACCGGTTCTTCCGCGAGGTACCGCTGTGATGCTCGGCCCCATGCCCGACAGGCGCCCGGTGGATGCCGCGACCTGGGCGGAAATCAATCGCGCGGCGGTCGCCAAGGCGATCTGCGAACTCGCCTACGAGGAAGCACTTTCGCCCGCCCCGCTCGATGCGGCGCAAACCCGGTGGGAGCTTCGGCTCGCCTCCGGCGCCGTTTACCGTTTTCACGCCGTGCGCCGCATCTGGGGCCAGCTCGCCATAAGGCCTGAGAGCCTCGTATGCGGACAGCGGAACCTGCCGGTGGACGATGCCGTCGGCTTCTTCCTCGACGCGCGGGAAACCCTGGACATTTCTCCCGCCACCTTCTGCACCTACGCCAGGGAACTCTACAACACGCTGCTGGCCGATGCGCATATCGTGGCGGTGCGTGCACCCTATACCGCTGACGCTCTGGCCGCTCTCCCGGACACGGCGCTCCAGCGCCTGCTCGACGGACATCCCAAGGCGCCGGCCAACAAGGGCAGGCTCGGCTGGGGGCTTGCCGATCACGCGGAGCATGCGCCGGAGTTCGGCGGCGCGTTCCGGCTGTTCTGGCTCGCCGCCGCGCGCGACCGCGCCACGCTTTCGCTGGAACCGGGTCTTGTCGAAGAGACCCTGCTGAAAGCCGCCCTCGACGAGAACGAGCAAACGCGCCTGAAGGAAGCCTGCGAGGTGGCGGGCGTATCCCCCGCATCCCATCTCCTCCTGCCCGTCCATCCATGGCAATGGCAGGCGCAGATCGCCGCGCACTATGCGGGCGAGGTGGCGGCCGGCAGATTGGTGCCGCTCGGCGTGTTCGGCGACCCGTTCGTCGCCCAGCAGTCGCTGCGCACGCTGGCCAATACCCGCCGGCCTGAGAGCCTGCACATCAAACTGCCGCTCACCATCCTCAACACGTCTGCCTGGCGTGGCGTGCCCGGCAAGTACATGAAGATCGGCCCCGCCTTCTCCGGCTGGCTTGCCGAGATGGCGAACCGGGACCCCGCATTGCGTCCGCTCAAGGTCCTGCGCGAAGTGGCCGGCGCCTTCTATCCGCACCCGCATTACGAGCGCGTGCCCGACGCGCCCTACCAGTTCTGCGAAATGCTGGGCGCGATCTGGCGTGAAAGCCCCGAACAGGGCCTGTCTCCCGGACACCGGCCGATGATGATGGGCGCGCTGGCGCAGCGCGATGCGCGCGGCCGGCCGATCGCCAGTGCGCTGATCGCCCGCTCCGGGCTCAGCCATGCCGACTGGCTCGAACGACTGTTCGATGCAGTGGCGGTGCCGCTCTATCATTTCATGTGCCGCTATGGCGTCGGCTTCATCGCCCACGGGCAGAACGTGACCGTGATCCTCGATGGATCCATCCCGGCCGGCGTCGCCATAAAGGACTTCCAGGGTGACGCAGACCTGGTGGACCAGGATTTTGCCGAACTCGCCTCCCTGCCTCCAGCTGTGCTCCAGGTGCTGAAGCGCCGCCCGCCGGCCCACCTCCTTCAACACCTGCAGACCGGACACTTCGCAAGCGTCCTGCGCTTCCTTTCGGAGGCGCTGGCCGATCATGACGGCTTCGATGAGACCCGCTTCTATGCCACGCTCGCCGCGCGCCTTCGGCACCATCAATCGCGGCACCCCGAGCTTGCGGATCGCTTCGCCCTGTTCGATCTCTTCCAGCCGAAGATTCCACGCATCGCCATCAACAAGGTTCGACTGGCGATCGGCTACGGCGACGCCAACCAGCGGCCGGTGCCTGCCTTGGGCACGCAACTCGACAATCCCCTACACCTTGCGGAAATGGTTCTGGCCGCGGCCGGCCCCGAACGCCGCCATGCCATGTCAGGAGCCTCGGCACGATGACGAACATCCATGATCTCGCAGGTATAGGCATCGGCCCATTCAATCTGAGCCTTGCCGCTCAGCTCGATTCCATCACGGATTTGAGCGTGCGGTTCTTCGACCGGGTGGAACGCTTCAACTGGCATCCGGGCATGATGCTGCCCGGCGTCGAATTGCAGACGTCTTTCCTCAAGGATCTGGTGACGGCCACCAACCCGACAAGTCCCTGGTCGTTCGTCTCGTATCTCGTGGCGCACAAGCGCTTCTACGAGTTCCTGAACGCCGGTTTCGAGGCCGTGCCCCGCCGGGAGTTCGCGCGCTATCTTGCCTGGGTTGCCGAAAACCTGCCCACCTTGCGCTTTGGACAGGCGGTACGGGAAGTGGATTTCGACGGCAGGCATTTCTCCATCGCTCTCTCAGACGGGGAGCGGCGGCTTTCGCGCAACCTGTCCGTCGGCGTCGGCCTTGCACCGCATGTGCCGGCCTGGGCGCGTCCCGTTCTCGGTGACAGGGCGTTCCACTCCTGCGAGGCGACCTGCCGGCTTGGCTGCCTGGCCGGCCCGCGCTTCGCGGTGGTGGGCGGCGGACAGAGCGGCGCCGAGATCGTGCTGCATCTCATCACCGCCGCTCCGGCGGGAACGCAGGTCACCTGGATCAGCCGGCGCCCAGGTTTCCAGCCGCTCGACGATTCCCCTTTTACCGACGAACAGTTCACGCCCCCCTATGTCGAGCGCTTTCACGCGCTGACGGAACCACGCAGGCGCGCCACGGTGGAACGGCAAAAACTCGCCGGAGACGGCATCTCGACCTCGACGCTGCGCGCCCTCTACCGCCGTCTCTACGAGATCCGCCATCTCGGCGAAGGGCCACGCGCCCGGCTCCTGCCGCATCGTGAAGTGCTCGATCTCGTCCAGGACGGCGAGGAGAGCCGCCTGGTCATGCGCAACGGCTTCGATGGCGGCATAGAAATGGCGAACGTCGACACCATCGTTCTGGCGACGGGCTACAGCCACAAACTGCCTGATTTCATCGCGCCGCTGCAGGACCGCCTGGCACTCGGCGACGATGGCCTCTTCCGGCTCGATCGTGACTTCTCGGTAAAATGGGAAGGGCCGGCCAACCGCCGCATCTTCGCGCTCAATGCCGGCCGTTTCAGCCATGGGATCGCCGAACCGCAACTCAGCCTGATGGCCTGGCGGAGCGCGGTGATCGTCAACGCGCTCATGGGAAGCCAGCATTTCGACCTCGAGGAGCTTCCGCCGCTCGTGCAATGGACGGGCGAAGACCAGCCGGTGGTGCATGTCAACCGGGCATCAGGTTTGCAGGCCAATAGCATGTTGCAGTCGGGTGGTTTCACCTGACCTCCGCACAAATGCGGAAAACAAGAAGGTAGTGCGGGGCAGCGTTTCCATGAACGATCAGCCGATCTTGAGCAATTCCAGGAAAAGTGGGAGCCGGTTTTCCGCCCGAAATTGCGCAAAAACAATGAGATAGAGTACTTCTGTGACTCGGAGACAAATGGAAACGCTCTAGTGGTCGGGCCGGCCGCGCCGCCAGTAGGCGACCACGAGATGATCTTCCTTGCGCAATCCTTTTTCCTCGCGCAGATGGCTGCGGATCGCACGGAAAGCGTCATACTCGCAGCCGGCCCAGACGAAAACGCTCGATCCATCGGACGGCAGCGCCGCTTGCCGCACGGCGTCGGCCAGAAGCGTGGTGGTGCCCGCTTCCGCGCCACACCGGCAAAGCCATTCCACATCGATGGCCGCGCGCGTGGTGATCGCCTCGATTTCTCCCGCGTCGGCCACCTCGATGAACGCTTTTCCGCGCGCGGTTTCCGGCAACGCTTCCAGCATGCGGGCGATGGCCGGCAGCGCGGTCTCGTCACCGGCGAACAAATACCAGTCGGCCTCGCTCAGACCGCCGCCGCCCGGTCCGGCAATGCCGATCACGTCGCCCGGTCGGGCGCCAAGCGCGAAATCGGAGCCTGGACCGGCATCCTCATGCAGAACGAAATCGACGTCGAGCGTCCGCGCCACGCTGTCGAGCGAACGCACCGTGTATTTGCGAAAGGATGGTCGACGCTCCGGGTCGTTCCATTGCATGAGGCCATTCGACCCGACGCCCGGCCATTGCGGCTCGTCGAGATCGGGATGCTGCACGAGAATGTTGAGATGCAGCGCATCCATCGCCACAAACCGGGCAACATCATCGACACCGAGCGTGATGCGGCGCATGCGTGGCGTCACATCGCGATGGCGCAGCACTTTGGCGATCTGGAAATTGGGCGGCCGCTTGAGCACACCGCCGTCACCGGACCATTCGATCTCGGGCGGCGCGTCAGGCGTGAACTCGATGATATGGGCGGCGACGTTCAAGCGCAGGAAGTAGAGCGCTTCCACATTGTCCGCCGTCACGTCGACGCTGGTCGCTTCGGCGTCATGGCTGAAACGGACATGACCGTGCTCGAAGCGCAGGACGCGCACGCCCTCCTGCTCTTCGAGCATTGCGCCATGCTCCGTCAAATGTTCGCAGAGCGGAGCCAGAACCGCATCCGGATCGGTCAGCGCAATGCGCGTCTGCGCTGTGTATGTGCTCACGGCTGTTCCTTTCCTGCGTGGTCGTTTTCGATGCCCGAGCGCCGCGCTGCTACTGCCCGTCGGCGCTGCTGCCGGCGCGCAGGTCGACCCAGAAGGTGCCCTCCAGCGGCACCGCCAGAAAGCGGCGGTTGATCTCATCAAGCGTGGCAGCGGGATCGAGGTCGGCGAAAAGAGCCGGATGGATCCATTTCGCAAAACACTCCATCGCCAGGACATCGAGCGCCGATATGGAGAGCTGGTGCGAGATCGCATGGGCACGTCCCGCGCCGACCGCGCTGAGACCGTCGAGGAAATTCCGGCCGACGACGGATTTGAGCGCCGCGCGCGCCTTCGTTGGTTCGACCCCGGCCCCCACCAGCAGCCCGCCGGCCTCGGCAAATCGCGGGCCGCCCGTGCCGATATAAACGTCCGGGTCGGCGCCCAGCACATGTTCGGCACTCAACCGGCCGTCATATCCCGGCACATCCATGCCGATGCTGCGCCCACCCGCATGCTGCAGGTACTGCATGATGCGGTTGCCGGAACCTGGCGTGTAGCAGCACAATGTACCGGCGTGTACATCGATCAGAACGTCAGGGCGTTCGGTCAAGCCTTCAAGTCGTTTCGCGACGTTGTCGAAGCGCTCTCGAACGAAGGCGGAAAACGCTTGCGCCTGGTCTTCGCGCCCGATCGCCTTGCCCAACAACTCGATGGAAAGGGCCGTCGCCTCGCCTGCCCCTTTTCCGGCGATGCCCGGTCCATCGAGGAAGAGGACGGGCACGCCGGCGGCAGCCAGTTGTTCGGCCACCGGCGCCCAGCCCGGCTGCCATATCCGCACCACGAAGAGATCGGGGTCGACGCTCAGGATCGCTTCCGCAGACGCGGCCTCGGGCACGACCGCACCGATCTCCGGGATATCGTCCATGGCAGGGAATTTTCGACGAAACGCATCGTAGACGCCGCGGTCGATGCGCTGCGGCCGCGCCCAGCCGGCAAGCCGCGCCACGGGGTCGGGGTCGATCAGCGCCAGCGAAAGCAGGATCAGGCTTTCATTGGTGACGATGCGCCTGGCCGGCGCATCCAACCGTACCTGGTGGCCGGCCGCATCGACAAAGACGATCTCCGCATGGGCGCACAGGCTTGCGCCGCCGAGCGCCATGAGGCCGAGCGCGATGACGACGAAGCGGGATGCCCGTCGGGAGGCAGCCCCTTTCGCGGTCGGGAATGCAACCCAGCTCACCATGTGTATTTCAGGTTCGCGGTGATGGCGCGGCCAGCGCCGTAATTGCAACTGCCTCCGGTGAGGTTCAGGCAGTGCGAAACATACTTCTTGTCGAAAAGATTGCTGACGTTGACGCGCAGCGTGGTGCCCTCGTAATCCGGGTTCAGCGCGCCGAAATCATACTCGGCACCGATGTCCACCAGGGCGCGGGCGGGGATGCGCAGCTCTGGCAGATAGGTGGCGTCAGTCTGGTAGGAGGACGTGGCGCGCACGCCGGCGCTGAGCGAAAGGCCGGGCACGACGGGCGGCCGGTAATTCACCCAGACGCTTCCCTGGTGCCTGGGAAGACGCTCCATCTCACGGCCGACGGCCGCGGGATTGTTGCTGCGGACAACCTTGGAACTGGAATAGGCGTAGGCCGCCAGTATGTCGAATTCCGGTGTCAGCTCGTATTTGCCCTCGATCTCGATGCCGCGCACCCGCTGCTCGCCGGTCTGCACATAGCTGCTCGGCCGTGTCGGGCGTGGATCGCTCGGATCAGGCGTCAGAGCGTTTTCAACGGTGAGGTCGAAGTACGACAGGGCAACCATGCCGCGCGCGCCTTCGGGCTCATATTTGACGCCGATCTCGAACTGCTCCGTGGTCTGCGCCTTGAACGGATTGCCGAGCCGATCGGTGCCGAGAAGCGGCAGGAAGCCGGTCGAGTAGCTGACATAGGGCGCAAGGCCATTGTCGAAAAGATAGGTCAGCCCCGCCCGCCCGGTCAGCCTCTGGTCGTCATTGTCGATGGCAGGCGTGCCGGCCATCCGGTCGATCGTCTCGATCTCCGACATGTCGTAGCGCAGGCCGAACGTGCCCACCCAACGGTTGTAGCGAACCTGGTCCTGCAGGTAGAAGCCGATCTGGTTCTGCGTCTGCAGCCCCGAGCGCTGGAAGGCCGGCACTGGCACGACCACGCCATAGTCCGGATCGAGATAGTCGAGCGGCGGCGGAACGGGGTCGCCAAAGGCGGAGTTGCCGAAATTGGTATCGGAAATGCCGCGCGTATAATCGACCCCGAAGAGCGCCGTGTGCTCCAATGCACCGGTCGAAAACTCTCCCTGAAACTGGGTATCGACCGCAAAAGCCGAGGTCCAGTCATCGGAGACGGCGGAGACACGGCTCAACTCGTTGGACGGTGCGCCGGCGAAAGCAAAGGCCGGATTGACGAGGGCCAGGAGCATGTCCTGTTCGGACCGGCTGTAGCGGAGGTTCTGGCGCATCGACCAGGTCTCGTTGAAGCGGTGCGAGAACTCATAGCCCACCGCATAGAAATCGCGGTTGAAGCTGTCCGCGTTTGGATCCGCCAAGAAGCGATCGCGCGGTATCGGCCCCGCCGGATTGGGCAGCAGCGTGCCGGCCGCCGGATAGAAGCGCGGGCTGAAGACGTCGCGATCGCGCTGGTAGTAGCCATAGAGCGTCAGCGATGTATCGGTGGTCGGGTTCCAGGTGATGCTCGGCGCGATCAGCAGGCTGCGGTCGCGCTCCATGTCGATCTGGCTGTGCATGTTCCGCGCCAGCCCGGTGAAGCGATAGAGCCAGGTTCCGTCCTCGGTCAGCGCGCCGGTCATGTCGACCGCGCCCTCGATGCCGCCGAAGGCGCTGGTGCGCACCGAAGCCTCGCGATAGGCGGTTTCCTGCGGGCGCTTGCTGACCAGATTGACGAGGCCGCCAGGCACGGCACGGCCGTAAAGCACCGATGCCGGGCCCTTGATGACTTCGGCTCGTTCAAGCGTGTACGGATCGATGCTCGGCGTTGCGTAGTTCAGCGGGTCGCCGGGCAGGACCAGCCCGTCAAGCCAGATGGTGCCATAGGTGTTGAAACCCCGGATCCACAGCCAGTCGTAGCGCACATCATGACCATTGGCTTCGGCCTGAACACCCGGCGTGTAGCGCAGCGCCTCGGACACGCTGGCAACGCCCTGAGCTTCCATCTGGTCGCTTGTGACCACATTGACCGCCTGCGGCGTCTCCAAGAGCGGCGTATCCGTCTTCGATGCAGTCGCGCTTTTCCTGGCGACGATGCCTGCATCCGGACCGCGGGCATTCTCATCCTGCACGGCGATCCGCTCCAGCAGCGTGGCGCGCTGGTTCTCTTGCGCCTCAGCCGGGGCGGCAAGCGGCGGAAGGACCCCACCGAACAGACATGCACCATATGCCAAATGCCGCGCACGGCCCCAAATCACGCTTCGACGATGCACCACTGCCCCCTGCCATTATCCACGCTGACGCATTTAATTTGACTAATAATGTCATATTAAATAACCCAATATGGGAGCGTGACGCGCCGGGCAAGCAGCCGGCCTTTGCGCAACGATCATAGACCTTTGCGAGGCGATCAAATCGAGCATCTGGGCACCGTCGATGAACTCAGACCCTGACGCGCCGGGCGCCGGTCCACATTCCTTTGCCCAGGGGCAGCTGCGCGTTCGCGATTTCCTGGAGCGCGCCAGCGTTACGCTCGACAGCCGTGAGGACAACTTGTCGCTCGAGGACACGCTGCTTGCCGGTCAGTTCCAGCACATGGAACTGCGCGAGGGCCTGTTCCTTCATCTGAGCGATGCCGAGGAAGAGCACGACTTCACCGCGACATCCGTATTGCGCGAGGGACTGTCCTGCGTCTTCTTTCTTGATGGTGAGATCGACCTGACAGTCGGCGACCGGCAATTCGCCTTCAAAGGCGATCCGCGTGGCGCGATCGAGGGCGTTGCCATCGTGAATGCCGGGCCGGACCGCTTTCAGAGAATGTCACGCGGTCGGCAGCATGTGCGCCATCTGGTTATTTCGGCCTCTCCGGAATGGCTCGACTTTCAGGGGCTGGAAGCCATCGGCGACACCACCAAGCCGACCGCCTTGTTCAAGAACCATCTCGCCAGTCATCGATGGACACTGCCGCCGCACGCCGTCAGCCTGGTCCAGCAGATCTTCTCGCCCTCCCCGTTCACACCTGCATTGCAGCGGCTTTATCTCGAGGGCCGCGCCGTGGATCTGGTGGCGGAAACGATCGCCGCGGCGGCACAAGCCGAGCGTCGCCGCGCCTCCGGCGGCATCCTGACGGGCCGCGAGATGAACCTGCTTGACCGAGCCAAGGCGCTGATCGATGCCCGCTTGATGTCGGATCTGAGCGTGGAAACCATCGCCCGCGCAACCGGCCTGAGCACGAGCGGACTGCAGCGCCTGTTCCGCCTCGCAGAACGCTGCAGCGTTTTCGACTATGTCAGGCAGCGCCGGCTCCGCCGCGCTTTCGAGATTCTGCAAAACGAGGGCGCGAGCGTGCAGGAGGCGGCGGCAACCGCGGGTTACGCGCATCCGGCAAACTTCGCCACGGCCTTCAAGCGGCAATTCGGAATCACCCCGCGAGCCCTCTCGACTGCTCGGCGGCGATGACCGTGGCGAGCCTTCCAAAGAATGCAGAACAGCGCTGGGCTTGCAGCTATCCATGTGCGACCTTCGTTGTTGGTCGCAAGCACGTGCTTGCTCGCCTTACCTCTCAACGCGACCGGGCCAAAGCTGCCGCTGTCCAGAAGCCGGCGCACAAGACGAGCGCGGCCACACCCGCTGCGATCAGCACCGCATCGTAGCCTCCTGTGGCCGACCACAACCAAGCGGCGGCCAGGGGCGAGATAGCCTGCATGAGGTTCATCGGCGCGACCAGGACCCCGTTGATCGAGCCATAGGCTTCCCGGCTCAGCATTTCAGGTACCGCCAGCCCGCGCACGATGGTGATCATGCCGTTCGCCGCGCCGTAGCAGGCGGCGATGGCCGCGATGACGATCACCTCCGGCGGCGCCCAGGCGAAACCGATGACAGCGAGCGGAAAAATGATGACGATAATGGAACCGATGGAGCGGACGGGAGCGTGCGGGGCGAAGATCCAGATCAGGATGCGGCCGGCGACCTGGGCGGGTCCGATCACAGCCATCACCGCAACGACGCCGGCGGCGCTGAGCCCGCGCTCCAGAAGCAACGGGTAGAGGTGGAAAGTCAGGGTGGAGAAAGCCGCGGCATAGGCGACGAAAGCCAGCATCAGCGCCCAGAAGACCGGACGACGGACTGCCCACGCAACAGCGTTGCGTCCGGTCAGCGGCAATGGCTCGTCTGGCTCGCGAACGGGAGCCGGATGGTCCTTCTTCGGGTCGATGGCGAAGAAGTAGAGACCGCCGCAGATGACGATGTTGATGGCGCCCAGCGCCATCAACGCGCCCCGCCATCCGAACGTATCGATCAGGAACTGGATGAGCGGGATGAAGACGGTGGAGGCGAAACCGCCCCAGAGCGTCAGGGCGGTGATGCCGCGCCGCGCGCCCCCCGCGCCCACGCGCCGCGTGATCACGGCGAAGGCCGGCTCGTAAAGATTGGCGGCCTGAAGGCAGCCGATCCCCGCCAAGATGACGTAGAACAGGACAATGTTCGAAACCTGCGACCAGGCGACAAGCAGGAGGCCAGCCGCAACCGCGGCCGCGCCCATCACATAGCGCCCCCGGCCGCGATCGATCGCGGCCCCGACCGGATAGGCAGCCAGCCCCGCCAGCGCCATGCCCAGCGTCGCCGCTCCATAGATCTCCGGCTTGGACCAGCCAAGGTCGAGGCGCATCGCTTCAGCCAGCAGCGGGAAGCTGTAGTAGAGCGAACCCCACGAGCATATCTGGGCGATGCCGAGCGCCGTGATCAGCCAGCCGGCCCCTGCATCGCGCATCTGGGATTGGCCTTGAATGGCGCTTGTCGTCACGCGGCGCTCCCGCAACAGCCGGCCTGGGACGCCGATGCGCTCTCGGTTGAAGCGGCACTTTTAGCGCAACCGCATCCCTCTTCGCCATGGGCCTTGGCGTCGGCATCCTTGGCACAGCAGGCATCGATGCCGGCGGGAGCCGCCCCGCCACAGCATCCACTCGCAGCAGTCTCACCGGCTCCTCCGGGCGGCGGAACGGAACAAAACCCCGTCTCCGGCAGGGCAAGTAGTACCCGACGCGCCGCCACATGATCGCCCGCCAGTTCGGCAACCACCGAGCGCACCTGTTCGTAGCCTGTGGCCATCAGGAAGGTCGGTGCGCGGCCGTAGGATTTGGAACCGACGATGAAGAAGCCGGCTTCCGGATGCGAAAGCTCTTCTATGCCGTGAGGCGGCACCGTTCCGCAGGAGTGAAAACTCGGATCGATCAACGGTGCAAGGGCCGGCGGCTTCACGACGCTCGCGCGGGCGTATTTGGCGGACAGGTCCCGTCCGCACAGCACTCATCGGCGAGATAGCCCAACAGTGCCTGCATCGCAGGATAGTTCGCCCGGCAGATAAGCGTCGTCGCCTGCCGCTCCTGGCTCACCAGCCCGGTCTCGCACAGGCGCTTGCAATGATGCGACAACGTCGAGGCGGGAATGCCAAGCTTTCCCTGCACCTGCCCGACAGACATCCCTTCCGCCCCGGCTCGCACCAGGATGCGGTAGATTTTGAGCCGGGTCGCATTGCCCAGCGCTTCGAGTTGTCCGGCGGCTTCTTCGTGTTTCATGGAAATAGCCTATGCGAACCACCTTGGCGGGGTCAACGAATTACGATCAGTTGCGAAACAGCTGCACTCAAGACAGCCATCACTGTGAGCGCTGGTTCACGCGCTCTGCCACCTCTTGGGCGCTCTCCACTCGCTCAGAGTAGCGGTCCGTCAGGTAGTAGGTGCAGTCGCGCAAAAGCAGAGTGAACTTCATCAACTCCTCCATCACGTCGACGATGCGGTTGTAATAAGGCGACGGCTTCATCCGGCCAGCCTCGTCGAATTCCGCGAAAGCCTTGGCGACTGCCGACTGGTTGGGAATGGTGAACATGCGCATCCAGCGGCCGAGCACGCGAAGCTGGTTGACCGCATTGAAACTCTGCGAGCCGCCGCAGACCTGCATGACGGCGAGCGTCCGTCCCTGGGTCGGACGCATGCCGCCCATCGACAGCGGCAGCCAGTCGATCTGCGCCTTCATGATGCCGGTCATCGAGCCGTGGCGCTCCGGCGAGCACCAGACATGGCCCTCGGACCACAGCGATAACTCACGCAGTTCCTTGACCTTTGGATGATCGGCAGGGGTGGAGTCCGGCAGCGGCAAACCAGCGGGATTGAAGATGCGCACCTCTGCCCCCAGGCGTCTGAGGATCCGCGCGGCTTCTTCCGTCGCCAGCCGCGAATAGGAACGCTCGCGCAAGGAGCCGTAGAGCATGAGAATGCGGGGCGCATGCGTCGAACGCGAGGCTTCGAACAATGCCACTGGATCGGTCTGCCGGAACTGCTCGTCGACGATGTTGGGGAACGTATCCATGGGAAGAGTGGCTTCAGTCATGCTTGTCCTTCCGGGCGCACGCATCGGGTACAGCGCCACCAATAATTCGACTACAATCGAAATATGAATAGCGTTGCTGGATCACGCAGTCAACCATATTTCGATAACTATCGAAATTTCGTTTCAGCGCACGCGGTGCCCGTTCGCATCGATCACTTCCCTGCCCAGGCGCCAGTTAACCGTCGGGGCGGACAGTCCTTTTCACCGCATCGCAGGTGGTCGAGGACACGATTGACACCTTCAGTAAGATCGATGGCGGGGCTGAGCCCAAAAGAGGACTGCAACGCGGTGTCGCCGCAGCGGAAGAAGGCGCCTTCGGGCTTGTCCGTCATGCCGGAGATCATCGGGCACCACCCGATCTGTCTGCATACGATCCCCGCAAAATCGATGAATGAAGTGGCGATGCCGGTGGAGAGGTTGAGGCTAGCGCCGTTGGGGAGTCTGTCCACGCTTCTCCATATGAAGTCTGCGCAATCGGAGATGTGTATGAAGTCGCGGCATTGATGGCCGCTCCCCCACACGAAAACCTCCTCGGCGCCCTCCGCCTCCATGAGCCTCTTGCAGATCGCCGGAAACGGATAGGCGAGATCCTGATCTTCGCCGTAACCGCTGAAGGGCCGATAGGCGACGGCGCGACCGCCGTATCTTTCAACGTAGAGCTTCATGAGATACTCGCCTGTCAGCTTGGCCCAGCCATAGCTCAAGTCCGGCACGCCGAGCGCCTTGCTGAAGTCGATCATATCTTCGGAGAGCTTTTGATGCACCTCGGCTTGCTGAAGGCTGAGCGGGTAGGCCGCGCTCGAGCTCAAATAGGCGACACAGCCTGGCCTCGTCTTGGCGGCCCATTGCCACATCGCCGCATCGATGGCGAGGTCCTCGGCGACGTAGAGCGCCTCTGTCTCGAGCTTGATGCGTCCGCCGACAATTGCGGCAAAGTGGAATACGTAGTCGAAACGCGCCTGGAATCGGTTGAAGAATTGCCTGCAGTCCTCGTGCAGGAATGAAAAGGCGCCCTTCGGCGAAATAGGCCAGCGATCGGGGTGCAGCGCGCCCGTATCGGCCACCAGCGAATCGACGCAGACGACATCAACCCCCTCCGAAAGCAGCTTCAGGCAAAGATGGCGCCCTGCAAAGCCAGCGCCGCCTGTGACCAGTGCACGTGACATCAAGCCCCCCTATTGAGCGACAAAACGAGTCTTTCCAGTGTAGATATCGGCGATTTTCCGCGACCATTCCTCCCAGGTCGGGGCGACCTTCCTGCCGTAGGCGAGGGCACCGATGCTGAGGCGTTTCACGAGGGCGTCGCTTTGCATGAGAGCGATCTTTTCCGCCAGGGATTGGGCATTCCCGCTTTCGAAAACCAGCCCCGCATTGTTCTCTGCCACCTCTTGGGCGATCAGCGCATTGCTGCTGACGATAACGGGTATGCCGCTCATCAGCGCCTCGACGGTCACCAAGCCATAGGGCTCGGGCATACGCGACGGCATGATCAGATATCGCGTCTGCGCGGCGATCCGCGCCACCTCCTCGTCCGCCAGCCATCCCGCTACCCAGCAATGGGGAAGCGCCTGCCGGATTTCCGCAAGCAACGGTCCCTGGCCAATGAGCGTCGCCGATGTTTCTGTAATCTTCAGGGCCTCGGCCAATGTGCGGACACCCTTTTCCCAGGTCATTCGCCCCAAGAAGAGTATCTTTTCATTCTTCCATGCCGCCACCGGTCCGCTACGCGATAACGGCTCGGCCGGTGTTCTGAGGGTGAGGAAGTTTTTGAACGGACTGGCCTTCAGATAAGACCCCATGTTTTCATGCACGAGGATCACACCGACGCGGTTCCAGAAAGCTTCGCCTGCCCCGCGCTGGGTCACGGACCGCCCGAAACGCCACAGCTTGTGGAGATAATTGCGTTTGTCGCAATTGCTGATCAGGCACGGTAGGGAGAGCGGCTTGACGCCGCAAATGCTACCCTTCCTGTAATTGACGTAGCCACCGTTGGGGCAGGTCAGGAAGAAGTCGTGTGTTGTCACCATCACCCTCACATCGTGCATGGCCAGCGCGTAGAAGATCGATGGTGAGAGGATCTGCGACCAACCGTGAACGTGAACCACGGTTTCAGGCGATCGCGCCGCCAGGAGCCGCCTCAGCGCCCGGTAGGCACGGTTGTTGAAATTTCTGTTGAACAGGTCTGTCAGAGTGACGCCGTCCCGCAGCGGTCGCTCACCCAGCGCCTCGATATGTGCTCCCGGAAATCGCTGACCCAATCCGGCACCATCGTCGCCGACGAGGATAGAGCACTCCATGCCGGCGGCCAGGCCCGCGTCCATGCAGCGCATAGCCACTTTGGTAGCACCACCCCATATCGCGGAGACGTCGTTGATAATTAAAAGGCGCATTGACCTTGCCCACCCCCATGCAATGCTGCCTTGGTAGAGATCGACCGCGATTGCTCTCGCTACTCAATGAGCTCCCGAGGCAGGATTCAAGCTGTCACTTTGCGGTATCTGGTGGGTAGCTGCACCTTTGCCGCAGCTATGCAGCGTTGCGAAAAGCCGATCATCAGAGCGTGCGCTGTGGCAGGAACAACATAAGCGACATGCGCCGCATTCGTGGCATCGCCGCGCGGCGCGAGCGCATCACCATCGAAATCCCGTCACACTTGTAACTCTCACCATTTGATCTCCCGCTCTAGGGTCAGGACCTATTAATCTTGCTGGATTGGCGATTGGACTGCTGTTCTTTGGAGGCGAAGTCTGCGGCTTCACCTTTATGCGGCCCTATCTGGAAACCAATGGCGGGCTCGATCCGACTGCCATTGCCGCCGTACTGCTGGTGCTGGGTCTCGCCAGTCTGGCGGGGAGCGCAATTGCCGGCATATTCGCCGATCGTGTCTTGCGCGAAGGCTTCGGCGCCACGTTCCTGGTGCTGGCGGCCGCCACGATAGGCCTGTTGACGCTCAGCACCAGCTACATTGCGGTCCTCGCCTTCGCCGCTGCTTGGGGCATCGCCATAGGCGCGGGACCGGTGATGACCCAGACGTGGATGGGGCGCGCTGCGCCCGATCAACTCGAGGGTGTAGGTGGGCTCTTTCTGGCCGTCATCCAGTTCGGCGTCACTCTGGGTGCCATCGCCGGCGGTATCGCCGTCGACAGGTTTGGGACGAGCGCCCCGCTCTATGTGACCGCCACTTGTGCCGTTCTTGCAACCGTACTGGTTGCCACGCAACGGGCTCCCGGCGTGGCCTCGAAGACACCTGCTTCAGCGTTGGCCCCTGCCGAGTGAGCCTATGGGTGCGGCGACCACCCTTTCACTTCTACCCAACCAATAGGAGACGATCATGCCTTACAGCAAAGCGGATTTCGCAGTCCCCGAAGTCGTCGGGCGCACCACATTCCAAGCAGAATTGTGGCTGATGAGCACGTCGCTCATGAACCGGCGTCTACCCCAGCGGTTCCTCACAAGAAGGTACCGTGACATCGCCGGCTAAGGACGTTCGACGTGCGCCACGGCGGCATTCTCGGCGAAAGACAATATCGATCGTGCTCGACGGTCTAGGTGGCGAGGGTAGAATTTCAGAGCTTCGCCAAAAGTAAACCATCTATATAATATAGATATGAATATATCATAGATTCGAAAAAAATATGTTCATTTATTTATAGACATAAAAGAATCGATTTCTCACAACATTACTCAGTCATGAGCATGTTAAATTTCAGCTTTCCTTCATGAATATAAAATTCGGACCGAAGTTTTTTCGCCTGATATCATCGAGGCCAATATTCTCGACGAGCCGCACGCCTGGGTCCAGCCATTTGAACCATGACCCGCATTGAGGAACAGATTGTTGAATCTTGTCGGTCCGACCCGGGCGGGTCCATCGGGTGTCATGGGTCTGAATCCGCACCAGACGCTTGCCTCATGATAATCTCCAGCATCCGGGAAAAGCGTCTGCACGCGATTTCTGATTCCGGCGATCGCTCCCTTGCGGAGACTGCTGTCGAAGCCGACGATCTCTGCCATGCCCGCCGCCCGCAGGCGGTTGCCAAGGCGCGTAATCATCACCTTGGAATGCTCGTCCATCACCGATGAGCGCGGCGCTCGTTCGGTCGCGGTGATCTCACACGTTATCGAATACCCCTTGACCGGATACACCGGCAGCGAGATTCCGACCGTCCTGAGAAGTGCGGGCGCAAAGGGACCACAGGCGATAACGTAGGCATCTGCCTGCATTTCGCCCTCTGTCGTCACCACCCGTTCAATGCTGCCCCTCGAGCGAACGAGCCGCAGCACCGACCTATCGTAGACGAAGGTGCAGCCGCGTTCGGCAAGCAGTTCGGCAAGGCGTGTGCAGAAGAGCCGGCAATCGCCCGTCTCGTCGTCCGGCAGGTGGAGGCCGCCGGCGATCGGCGCACCGCCCGCCAAAAGCGCGGGCTCGATTGCGGCAATTCCATCTCGCTCGACGAGGCGATGGGAAACCCCCAGCCGTTCCAGGACGGCGGCCGCCCGCACACCACCCGCCATCTCTTCCTGCGTGGCGAATATCTGCAGCACGCCCTTGGCGGCATCGTCGTAGGCAATGCCCGTCTCCTCCCTGAGGGCAACGAGGCAGGCCTTGCTGTAATGGGCCATGCGCTGCATGCGGGCTTTGTTCTCGGCAAAGCGCGGCGCGGTGCAGTTCGCCAGGAAGCGGATCATCCACGACCACTGCCGAGGGTCCAGCCGCGGCCGGAATTTCAGCGGCGCATTCTCCTTGAACATCCACTTCAGCGCCTTGAGGGGCATGCCGGGCGCCGCCCAAGGCCCGGCGAAACCGGGGCACACGCCGCCGGCATTGCCGAAACTCGTCTCCATTGCGGGGCCGCTGCACCGCTCGACGACGGTCACCTCGTGGCCGTGCTTCATCAGATACCAGGCGCTCGTCAGACCCACGACGCCCGCACCGATAACCAAAACCTTCATTGACAGGTCCTGACCCTAGTATGTGCCGGGATAGCCACCGCCGTCGATCAGCAGATTCTGGCCGGTGATGAAGCCCGCATGCGCGCTGCACAGGAAAGCAAAGTAAGCCCCTATTTCCTCCGTGCGTCCATAACGGCCAGCAGGGTTGCCGCGTGCGCGCTCCCGCCACACATCATCGAAGCTCTTGCCTGTGCCACCCAGCATGTCGCGGATGTGCTCACGCTGCGCTTCGCTGTCGAAGATGCCGGGCAGGAGATTGTTGATCGTCACGTTCCTGCCGACCGTCTGGCGGGAGAGCCCTGCCGTGAAACCGACGAGGCCGGAACGGGCACCGTTCGACAGACCGAGCTCCGGCTGGGCGATCTTCACGCTGCGCGACACGATGCTGACGATGCGCCCGAAGCCGCGTTCCATCATGCCGTCGACCGTCGCCTTCATCATCTCTATGGGGGGCAGCATCATCAGGTCGATCGCGGCGATCCAGTCATCCCGATCCCAGTCACGGAAATCACCAGGAGGGCAGCCGCCAGCATTGTTGAGGAGGATATCGGGCTCCGGGCAGGCCGCAAGTGCTGCGCTCCGCCCTTCGGGGCTGGTGATGTCGGCCACGACGGATGTCACGTCGCCGCCCGTGCGGGCGCGGATTTCCTCAGCCGTCGCAAGCAGCGTGGCCTCGGTGCGCGCAACGATGGTGATCGCAACGCCCTCCTGCGCCAGGGCCATGGCGCAAGCCTTGCCCATGCCCTTGCTGGCGCCGGTCAACAGCGCCTTGCGGCCGCGAATACCCAGATCCATTCAGTCCATCTCCCGTTTGATTTCGTCTCGCCGGTAGGGTTCGATCCTCACCAATGCGCTGAGCGCGGCGCAGGCCTGACCGAGCGCCGAGGTTCTGCGGTCCGCCGTCAGCACGTTGGGATTGCCGTTGACCTCGAGCCGATCCTGCCGCGTGTCCGGCTCGTACCAGGCGCCCGTCGGCATGACCAGGACGCCCGGGCGGACGCGCTCGCCGACGCGAGCGACGGCCAGGCAGGCCCCCCGCTCATTCCACAGGCGCACCAGATCGCCCTCGCCGATGCCACGCACGGCCGCGTCACGCCGATTGATCTGCACCGTTTCGGGAGCGTTTCGGCGCTCTGCCTGATAGAGCTGGCTGTGCAGCCGCTTCGCCGGCTGGTTGGTCACCAGATGCAGTTCCCCTTCTCGCGCCCCTCCAAGCCATTCGCGCGGTTCGCGCCAGGCCGCATGCGGCGGACTGTCCGCATAGGCGAACCCGGCGATGGTCGCCGAGAAGAGCTCGATCCGCCCGGATGGGGTCTTCAAGGGATGGGCTTCCGGGTCGCGCCGATAGGCTTCAAGCAGCACTTCCGGTGTCTCAGGCTCGGGTACCGCCCAAATTCCGGCCTCCCAAAAGGTTTCGAACGGCGGGACATCGAGACCCTCTTTCGCGCCGCGCGCCCTTGTCTTTGCCCACAGCCGATGCAGCCATTGCTTCTCCCCGAGGCCCTCGTCAAAGACCGCGCGGCAGCCGAGCCGGTCGGCAAGGTCACGGAAGATCACGAAATCGTCGCGCGCCTCTCCAACGGGCTCGATCAGTTTCGGCATGGCGAAGACGAAGGGATCGCGCGACGAGCCGCCAAGGTCGTTGCGTTCGGCGCTGGTGGTGGCAGGCAAGACGATATCGGCGCGGCGTGCAGCCGGCGTCCACCACGGCTCGTGCACGATGACGGCCTCCGGCTTGCGCCATGCGGCTTCGAGCTTGAAGAGATCCTGCGTGTGGTGGAACGGATTGCCGCCGGCCCAGTAAACGAGCCGTACGTCCGGAAAGACGACGGTCCGGCCATTGAACGGGATTTCCCCGCCGGGATTGAGAATGGCCTCGATGAAGGAGGCAACGGGAACGGCTCGGCCGGCGGGGTTGGGCAGGCTCTCCATCGCCGGCACGTAGCCGCGCCGCGCGGAAGCGCCGACGCCGTTCAACGAACCATAGCCAAAGCAGAAACCACCACCGGGCAAGCCGATCTGCCCGAGCATCGCGGCCAGCGCGATGAGCGCCCAATAGGGCTGCTCCCCGTGATCTGCCCGCTGGAGGGACCAGGACGCGGTGAGCATCACCCGACCGCGGCGGATCGTCTGCCACAGCGCCAGCAATTCGCCCTCGGGAACGTCTGAGATGCCCGCGGCCCAGGCAAGCGTCTTCGGCGTGCCGTCCGCCGTCCCGCGCAGATATTCGAGAAAGGCGTCATGACCCCTGGTGTATCTCTCGAGGAACGGGATATCGGCGCGCCCCTCGACAAGCGCCTGATGTGCAAACGCCAGCATGATGGCTGTGTCGGTGTTCGGCCGCGGCGCGATCCAGCTCGCATCCACCCCCTCGGGGCAGTCATCGGCAAACGGCGACACGACGACGAACTTCACGCCGCGGCGGCAGGCCTCGGCAACGTAGCGCGGCATGTGATGGTTGCCTGCCCCGCCCGAGGTCACCCGCCAGTTCTTCGGATTGAGGCCGCCGAAGGCAACCACGACATCGCTTTCGCCGGCGATGGTTTGCCAACTCGTGGCCGCGCTCGACACGGCGTCGGCATCACCGAGGATATGCGGCAGGATGACGTTTGCCGCCCCCCAGCTGTAATTGCCGACCTGATCGGTGAAGCCGCCCGCCGCCGCCAGGAAACGCCTGACCTGCGTGCGCGCGTGATGGAAACGCCCGGCGCTCGACCATCCGTAGGAACCGCCGAAGACCGAGGCCGCGCCGTGCTCGGCGTGCACACGCTGCAACTGTTCGGCAACCAGGGCCAGCGCCGTATCCCAGTCGACGGGGACCATCGCCTCGCGGCCCCTGCCCTCGCCGCCCGCCCGCTCGCGGCTTTGGAGAAAACCCTCACGGACGTGTGGTCGGTCGATGCGGTGTTCGGAATAGACGAGGTCCGGCCACGCGCCGATCATCTGTGGATCGGCGCCCCCGTCGGACCATGGCCGTGCGGCGGCGAAGCGGCCATTCTCCACGGTCGCTTCGAAAGCGCCCCAATGGCCGAGACTGGTCCGCCGCACGACGCCCAACTCCATTTACTCTGCGGCAAGCGCCGCAGGCGCAAGCCTGAAGCCATAGCGTTCTTCCAGGCCGAGGGCGCGCACGGCATCGATGCCGGCCTGAAGCGCGCCGCCCGAGATCGGCTTCAGTGGCTTGCGCAGCGGGCCGGAGGGCAGGCCGATCAGGCGCATCAGCGTCTTGATGGTGACCGGGTTGATGGCCGAATAGGCGAAATGCAGCATCGGCAGATTGGTAAGCCATGCCTCGCGGCAGGCGAAGGCGTCGTCGCCGTTTTCCCACGGCTTGGAGATGACCGCCATTTCACGCGGAACGATGTTGCCGGTCATGTTGGCCGTGCCGTGGCCGCCGAGCGCCATGGTTGGAACCACGAGGCCCAGATTGGGCGAGCAGCAGCACATGATGGACATGTCCGGCTTGGCGGCGCAGACCTGCGCCACCTGACCGACGCGTGTGGTCGATTCCTTCAGCACCACCATGTTGGGATGCTTGGCAAGCTTCAGGATATCCGTCCAGTGGAGGTCGGTCTTCACACGCGGCGGGTTGTTGTAGAAGCCGATCGGGAAGTCTTCCGCGTCGCAGACTTCGAAAGCGTAATCGGTGATCGCTTCATTGTCCGCACAGATATAGGCAGGCGCGGCGATGATGGCGCCGTCGGCACCCTCGGCCTTGGCGTAACGCACATAGTCGATGGTCGTCTCGGTGTTGTTGCCCGTGCAGCCGTAATACATGAGCATGTTGCCGGGCTTCATCTTCGCTGTCTTCGAAATGATCGCGCGGCGCTCCTCCGGCGAAAGCATGGACACCTCGCCGGTCGAGCCCATGATCAGAACCGCCTCGGTGCCGTTTTCCGCGTGCCAGTTCAGGAGCGTGCGAAAGCCCTCGAAGTCGATGGACCCATCATTGTTCATCGGCGTCACGAGAGCGACGAAGGAACCCTTTGGTTTGATGTGCGACATGGTCTTGTCCTTTGCTTGAAGAAGTGCGGCTGCTTAGAAGAATTGCGGCGAGAGCCACTTCGGCAGCCCGAGCACGATCGATGGAAACCAGAGCGAGAGGCAGGCGACGAGCACCGTCAGTCCGCAGATCGGCAGCACGGCCATCATGGCGCGGCCGAGCCTGACCTCGCCGATCTGCGAGGCGATGAGCAGGCAGATGCCGTAGGGCGGCGTGATCAGGCCGACCGACAGGACGATCGTGCTCAGGACACCGAGATGCACCGGGTCGAAACCCGCCTGGTTGCCCAGCGCCTGGATGATCGGCAGAAAGATGAGCGTCGCCGAGATCGGGTTGAGCACCGTGCCGACCAGAAGCAGGAAGCCGATCAGGAGCAGCATGATGCCGTAGCGGTCGGAGGTCAGGCCCGTGATGAAGTTGACGACGATCTCCGCCGCCCCGAGATAGGCGATCAGCCAGCCGAAAATGCCCGCGCCCGCGACAGTGAAGAGCGGCACGGCGAAATCGATGACCGCATCCGTCAAGAGCTTCGGCATCGCCCGCAGCGGGATGTCGCGATAGACGACGAGCGTCAGGAAGAGCGCCCAGGCGACGGCCACGATGGAGCCTTCCGTCGGTGTGAAGAAGCCGCCGACAATGCCGCCCAGCACCAGCACCGGAATGAGAAGCGGCGCGATGCCGCGCACCAGCACCTTGCTCACCACCCGCACGCCGGGAAACGGATTGGCGGGATAGCCGTGCCGGATCGCCAGCACATAGGTGTAGAGCATCATGAACAGGCCGATCAGCGCGCCCGGCACGATGCCCCCGAGGAACAGCGCGCCGATGGAAACGTTGCCGAAGGCGCCGTAGACGATCAGGATGATCGAGGGCGGGATGATGACGCCCAGCGTCGAGGATGCCGCCGTGAGCGCTACGGCAAAGGCCGGGTCGTAGCCGGCCTTTTTCATCGCCGGGATCAGGATCGACCCGACGCTCGCCGTATCGGCCGCCGCCGAACCCGAAAGGCTGGCGAAGATCATCGACACGAACACGTTGACGTGGCCGAGGCCACCCCGCACATGGCCGACCGTCGCGTCGGCCACCTTGAGCAGGCGCTCGGTGATCGACCCCGCGTTCAGGATGCGGCCAAGCAACATGAAGAACGGCACGGCAAGCAGGGTGAAGCTGTCGATGCCGGAATACATCTGGTTGACCACCGACGTCAGCGGCAGGTCCTCGACGTACATCACCAAGACCGAGGAGACGATCAGCGAGAAGCCGATGTTCACCCGCAGCGCAATGAGCACGAAGAAGGACAGGATGAGAAGCACAAGCGGGTTCATTGCGATCCCTTGCGGAACATGTTCTGCACGGCCTCGATGAGAAAGATCAGCATCAGGCCTCCGCCGATGGGCATGGGCAGGAACATCCAGGAATGGGCGATGCCGAGCGTCGATACGTTGCTCGTGCTGCGGATTTCGACCAGCGTCCACCCGTGCACCACCAGCACGTAGATCACGATGGCGGCAGCGAGAACGCCAACGATTTCCAGGACGAAGCGGAATCGCCGCCAGTTTTCCGGCCACAGATCGACCACGTAATGGGCGCCGCGGCGAAAGGCCACCGCCGCACCGATGAAGATCAGCCAGGAAAACAGTAACTGCGCCAGATCGAGCGTCCAGATCAGCGGCAGTTTGAGGACATTGCGCGCACCCACCTGAAGGCCGACTGTAACGACCATGGCAAGGAAGCCGAGCCAAAGCCCGAATTCTGTGACTTTGACGATGGCGTTTGAAATGCGGGTCAGCATGAAATCGCTTTCCGAAGCGAAAGGCCGGCGGCGCGATCCGTCACCGGCCGGTCGCTGCTACTTCGTCTTCACGAGAGCGTATTCAGCTTCAAGATCGAGTTCTCTGGCCAGTTCCGTCTGGATCGGCGACAGGACCTCGATGAAGGCGGCCGTGTCCGGACGGGAGACCTTCACGCCATGCTCGGACTGCAGCTGCTCGACGAGTTCGTCGTCATACTGCTTGGCCTTTTCGACACCGCGCTTGTTCGCCTCGATGGCAGCCTGCCGGACGATCTTCTGCAGGTCTTCCGGCAGCTTGTTCCAGGTGCGGTTCGAGATCGAGGTATGGTTGATCTGGATGGTGTGCGCCGTCAGCGCCAGATTGGGCGCAACCTCGTAGAGCTTCGAGCCCGCATAGCCGGGAAGCGAGCTTTCCAGGGCCTGCGCGACGCCAGTCTGCATGGCCGCGTAGAGTTCGCCCCAGGCAACCGTGACCGGCAGCATGCCGAAGGCTGCCCATGTCTTGGAATCCATCGGCGATGGCGGGGTGCGCATCTTCAGGCCCTGGAGATCATCCGGGCCGTTGACGGCGGAGGCGGCCGTCGAAAGGTTGCGGGTTCCCGAAGCGCCCAGCGCCAGAAGCTTCATGCTCAGACCGCGTTCCTCGTAGACCTTCTCGAAATGCGCCTCGATCGGCGTGCCGGAACCCACTTTCGCCAGTGCGTCATCCATGCTGCTGAAAAGATAGGGCATGGTGAAGATCGCATATTCCGGCACCTGCTGCACGGCATTGCTGGTCGTGCTGATCATCATGTCGATCGTGCCGAGGCCGATTTCGCTGATGACGGCCGGGTCCTGGCCGAGTTGGCCCGAATCGAAGATGCGGATCGCGATGCGGCCGCCGCTCTTGGCCTCGATGTCCTCCTTCAGGGCGGCTGCCATGTCGTTGTAGGGATGCGGCGACTTGACCAGCGTGTGGATGCGCAGATTGAAGTCGGCGGCATGGGCGGATCCGCCAATGCCGAACCCAGCGACGGCGGCGAGGAAAAGCTTGCTGATTTTCACGTTTGAACTCCCAGATTGTTCTCGGGTTATGCCGGTTCCACTCGGCATCAATGGTTCAGGCTGGAGAACATAAAATCAAATACAAATACGGTCTGGCGTCATGCAAAAATGTTATGTCAAAGAATGGATTTCGGAGAAGGAGGCCAGCGTCTTCAGCAAATGCACGCGAAATTCTTCCGCTGCTCGCGACAGGGGCAAGTCCGCGGGTTTGATGATGTGAAAGTCGAACGGGATTCGCGGCTCGAACGGAATGGCCCTCAAGCTGTCGCGAAACACGCGCGGCGTCATGGGGTCGACGATCGTAATTCCCACCCCCTTGGCCGCAAGCCCGCAGGCCGAATAAGAGGGTTGGCTCTCGATGGCGATCGTCGGGTTCACATGCTCTTCGGCAAAGCGCTGTGTCACGTAATTTGCCGTGAGCGTGTGGTGGGCGAGCGCCACCAGCGGCTCTCCACGCAGGTCGCGCGGCGTGAGCGACGAGCGGTTGCTCAGCGGATGGTCCGGCGACAGGACGCAAACGCAATAGGTTCTGTAGGACGCGAGAAACTCGATGTCGCGCCGTTCGATACTGGTCTGCGCCACGCCGAGATCGAGCTGATGGGAGGCGACCATGTCGACGATGCGGGCGGAGGTATGAACGTCATGCGTGACCTTGATGCCCTGCCGTTCGGCCAGAAAACCCTTCAGAGCGTTGGGAATGATCTCGAAACTGACCATCGGCATGGTCGCCACACGCAGCGTTGCGCGCCGCAAATCCTTGATCTCGCGCGCCGCCTGGCCGAGACGATCGAGCCCGTAGAACATGCGCTCGACTTCCTGGATGAACTCGCGGGCTTCCGTCGTCGGCTCCGACTTGCCGCCCCGGCGCAGAAACAGTTGAAACCCAAGGCTGCGCTCGAGGTCGGCGATCAGGCGGCTGACGGCCGGTTGTGAAACGTTGAGGGCCTGTGCCGCGGCAGTGATGGAGCCATGGCGCATGACTTGGCGAAATGCCTGGATTTGTCGCTGATTCATTTGTTCATTCGGGTTGAATTTCCGCAGACATCAACACCAATACCTCTCCTGGTTCGCGACTTCCCCACTATAGCCGGGCCGAATCAATTTTGAGTGCCGTGTCAGCGCCAATCTTCTGAGGGCGCGGTCGTCAAGGTGTGGTGAGCCTGCGCGACCAGCGGTTCGCCGCGCCAGCACTACACTATAGTGCCAGCACGAGCCGCGAATTGCTCTGACCTGCTCCCCTGAGATGTTCCCGA
>NZ_LFVY01000060.1 GCF_001050155.1 Nitratireductor soli | reverse complement strand
GCCACCTCCACCATCCAACAATCTGCATTTGCTGGTAAGACCGTCTTCAAGTCACAGAACGAGCTTGTTCGTAAGGTCGGTGGTAATGGTGGTCGTGTCTCCATGCGTCGTACTATCAAGAGTGCTCCTGAGAGCATCTGGTACGGTGCAGACCGTCCAAAGTACCTAGGCCCATTCTCAGAGCAAACCCCATCATACCTCACAGGTGAATTCCCGGGTGATTACGGTTGGGACACTGCTGGACTCTCAGCAGACCCAGAAACATTCGCAAAGAACCGTGAGCTAGAGGTGATCCACAGCAGATGGGCCATGCTTGGTGCCCTTGGTTGCGTATTCCCCGAACTCCT
>NZ_LFVY01000059.1 GCF_001050155.1 Nitratireductor soli | reverse complement strand
GAAAACATAGCTAACCTTCCATTCTTAAGCTCCTTCACCTTCAACTCTGCGAAAGCTTCTGGGTCCTCGGCTAACCCCAAGGGATCAAAGCTTCCACCTGGGTAAAGCGGGTCAACCACCTCACCTAGGGGTCCACCCGCAACACGGTACCCCTCAACCGCACCCATTAAAATAACCTGGCTAGCCCAAATGGCCAAGATACTTTGGGCATGGACCAAGCTTGGGTTACCCAAGTAATCAAGACCACCTTCGCTAAAGATTTGTGAACCAGCCTTGAACCAAACTGCCTCACCGAACTTAACCCCGTTACGAGCAAGCAACTCAGGGAAAACACACCCCAGTGCACCCAAC
>NZ_LFVY01000006.1 GCF_001050155.1 Nitratireductor soli | reverse complement strand
CGTCGCCGGCCATCGCCACCTTGGCGCCCTTCGCCTGCAATTCATCGACCAGCGCCTTCTTGTCCTCCGGCAGGACATCGGCGCGCACCGCGTCGATGCCGAGCTTTTTCGCCACCGCCTCGGCCGTGCGCCGGTTGTCGCCGGTCGCCATGATGATGGTGAGGCCGCTTTCGTGCAGGGCGCGGATCGCCGATTGCGCGTTCGCCTTGATCGGATCGGCGACGGCGACAACGCCGGCCAGGACGCCATCGACGGAAACGAACATCGCCGTCTTGCCTTCGCTCTGCAGCCGCTCGGCGGTCTCCGTGAGCGCCACCATGGAGACGTTGCCCGCCTCCATCATCGCCGCATTGCCGAGCGCCACGCGCTTGCCCGCGACCTTGCCGGAAACGCCCTTGCCGGTGACCGCCTCGAAATCCTCGGCGGCCGACAAAGTGGCGCCTTCCGCCTCAGCGCCCTCGACGATGGCCTCGGCGAGCGGATGTTCGGAGCCGCGTTCCAGACTGGCCGCCAGCATCAGGAGATCGGCGCGCGCAACACCTTCGGCGGTCACCATGTCCGCCAGCTTCGGCCGGCCTTCCGTCAGCGTGCCGGTCTTGTCGACGATCAGCGTGTCGACGCCGGCAAAACGCTCCAGCGCCTCGGCGTCGCGGATCAGCACGCCGGCCTGCGCGCCCCTGCCCGTCGCCGTCATGATCGACATGGGCGTGGCCAGCCCAAGCGCGCAGGGACAGGCGATGATCAGCACGGAGACCGCCGAAACGATGGCGAAGATCATGCTTGGCTGCGGGCCGACCAGCGCCCAGACGATGAAGGCCGCGATCGCCACCAGCACCACGGCCGGCACGAACCAGGCAGCCACACGGTCCGCCAGTCCCTGGATCGGCGCGCGCGAGCGCTGGGCGGTCGCCACCATCTCGACGATGCGCGACAGCATGGTTTCGCTGCCGACCCGCTCGGCGCGCATCACCAGCGAGCCGTTCTTGTTGAGCGTGCCGCCGGTGACCGGGTCGCCCTCATTCTTCTCGACCGGCAGCGGCTCGCCACTGATCATCGATTCGTCGATCGCCGAGCGGCCTTCCTCGACGACGCCATCGACGGGCACGGATTCACCCGGCCGGATGCGCAGCCGGTCGCCCGTCTGCACCTCGTCGAGCGGCACGTCCCTTTCCGACCCGTCCTTGCCGATCAGCCGCGCCGTCTTCGGCGACAGGTCGAGCAGCGCGCGGATCGCCGAACCGGTGCGCTCGCGCGCCTTCAGTTCCAGCACCTGGCCAAGGAAGACCAGCGTGACAATGACGGCGGCCGCTTCGAAGTAGACGGGCACCGTCCCGCCATGGCCGCGGAAGGAATGCGGAAAAATGCCGGGAAAGAGCGTCGCCACCACCGAATAGACAAACGCGGCCCCGACGCCGATGGCGATCAGCGTCCACATGTTGGGGCTGCGGTTCAGAACCGACTGCCAGCCGCGCCTGAAGAACGGGAGAGCCGCCCACAGCACCACCGGCGTCGCCAAAACGAGCTCCAGCCATGCCGCCAGCGGTTCGCCCAGCCAGTCGCGCACCGGCAGCCCCAGCATCGGCCCCATGGCGATGACGGCAAGCGGCATGGTGAGGACCGCGCTGATCCAAAAGCGGCGCGTGAAATCGACGAGCTCGGGATTGGGGCCTTCCTCGCCGGTCGGCACGCCCATCGGCTCCAGCGCCATGCCGCATTTGGGGCAATCGCCCGGCCCGTCCCGGACGATCTCCGGATGCATCGGGCAGGTGTATTTCGTGCCCCTGGGCATTGGCTCCGGCTTCGGCCGGCCGCCCAGATAGCGACCGGGGTCGGCGGTGAATTTCTCCGCACAGCCGGACGAGCAGAAATAATGTTTCTCGCCCTCATGCTTGTGCATGTGCCGGGCCGTCGACCGGTCGACAGTCATGCCGCAGACCGGGTCCTTGGCGGTCAGATAGCTGTCGGGGTCCTTCATGAACTTGTCGCGGCATGAGGCGCAGCAGAAATGATAGGTGTGTCCGCCGTGCCGCGCGCTCGGCTTGCCCGCCTGCGGATCGACCGTCATGCCGCAAACGGGATCGCGAACGATCTCCGCCTGCCCGCCGGCGCCTTCCACATGATGATGATGGTCGTGTTCCGTGCCTTTTCCCGCCATGGGGCTTGCTCCGCAAATGCTGTTCATCGGTCGTCGCAACCGGGTATAGGGGTTCCAGTTGCCGGAAGGTCAAGGCCGGAAAAACGTCTGTTCATCGCAGGCATGAGACCGGAAGAACGCCGTTTTCACCGCGCCGGGCATGCCGAGCGGCCGAACCGGTCTTGACATTCCGGAGGTTCCCTTTATGTGTCCGCCAGACTTTTCGCAGTGGTGAGGAGGATTCTTCCACCGCGCGCATCGAGACATCATTCAGGAACGGACGAGAGACATGGCCAAGGCCACGACCATCAAGATCAAGCTCCAGTCGACGGCCGATACGGGTTTCTTCTATGTCGCGAAGAAAAACAGCCGCACGATGACGGACAAGATGACCAAGCGCAAATACGACCCCATTGCCAAGAAGCATGTGGAGTTCAAGGAAACCAAGATCAAATAGAATCTTTCGTTCCTGCGCACCGACGTTCAAACGCCGCCTTCGAGCGGCGTTTTTGTTTGTCCGGATTTTGCCGAGCCCGGGGCGGGGCCAAGCACGGCGGTGCGTGCCGCGCAGAGGCACCCGGGGAACGCTTTTTGAGGGAATTGGGGGTCGGCCGGCAAACTGGCAGCGGTACGAGGAGGCCACTATCAACCAGCGCCGACCGACCGACCCCACGGACCCAGGAGATGCGGCGGACCTGAGCATCATGGGGTATTTCCTGGAGGGTCGCGCAGGCTCGCAAACAAGCCCGTCGTTTCAACCTTCCCATCCGGCCGTGACACTTGCGCAAGCCAATTGGAAAATCAACACTTACTTAACCATGGGCGCCAACTCCCTAGTATTAGGGTAAATATGGCCCGGTGCTTGCTTAGGGTCAGGACCTGTTAATCTTTCTGGATTGGTATGAGTCAATTTGCCTGGAGAGGAGGCGCAAGCCTGCAGGAAACCATCCGGTTTTCAAAGGCTTGCAACGCTCTCTCCAGGAAAATTGGCCATATCCCCAAGGGACGGACGATGGACTTTGAACTGCCGCGTCGAGCCCCTTGGCCGGGCGTAAGCCCGTCCTGCGCGTCTCTCCTTGCATTTCCGCGTCCATCGTCCGCCAATCCAGCAAGATTAATAGGTCCTGACCCTAGCTCCAAGCAGCCATATGGCTAAGAAGCATCACTCTTTCGTCGATTGCCACCTGACGTCATGCCGCGCATCATGCATCGGCCGGCGGCCGGGCATCGGCTGGTCGGCCTTTCGAGGCATCCAGTCATCGGCAAAAGCCCGTCATCGGCAGATGATCGCGTCAGGCCGCCGGCGCGGCAACGCGGTTACGGCCACCCGTCTTGGCTTCGTAGAGCGCCAGATCGGCGCGCTTCATCAGGGCGGCAGCCGTGTCACTGCCGCGGTGCAGTTCGGCGACGCCCAGGCTGGTGGTGACGGCAATGGCGTTGGCGCCGCCGTCGACGGCGAACGGCTCGCCGGCAATCTCCACGCGCAACCGTTCGGCCACCTTCTCGGCGACCCCCAGTGTGGTGTCGGGCATGACGACGACAAATTCCTCGCCGCCATAGCGGCAGATCAGGTCGATGCCGCGAATGTTGCGCCGCAGCCGGTCGGCGAATTCGCGCAGGACGTCGTCGCCGCCATCATGGCCCCAGCGGTCGTTGATGGATTTGAAACTGTCGATGTCGGCCATCATCACCGACAGCGGCCGGCGCCGCGACACGGCGCGTTCGAACAGCGTCTGCAGATGATTTTCCAGATAGCGCCGGTTGTGCAGGCCGGTCAGAGGATCGGTGACCGCCATCTCCATCGTCTCGGTGACGCTGGAGCGCAGGCGGTCATTGTAGCGCTTGCGGCGCAATTGCGTGCGCAGGCGGGCGATCAGTTCCTGCCGGTCGACGACACGGACCACGTAATCATTGACCGCCAGTTCCAGAGCCCTGGCAATGCGCTCGTCCTCGCCCTCGTCGGCGATCAGGATGATCGGCAGCAGCCTCGTGCGATCGAGCGCGCGCAATTGCGAACACAGCCGCAGCGGGTCATAGGCGGAAAACCCGGTTCCCACCAGCACGCATTCATACGTTCCCTCGGCGGCGCGGAAGAACCCGGCCTGCGGATCATCCTCGACATCGACCGAGAAGGCGCCGCGCAACATGGAGGCGATGCGGGCCGAGGAATGATTGTCCTCGTCGATCAAGAGCACTTTGGGTGCTGGCTCGTTCTCCACGCCCTGCCCGTTCAAGAACTGCTCCAGGCCGACATTGCGCGTCGTCATCGCCCGCAGGCGCAACTCGTCCGTCAGCGTCTTCAGGCGCGCCAGGCTCTTCACCCGGGTGATGAGCTGCAGATCGTTGACCGGCTTGGACAGGAAATCGTCGGCGCCGGCCTCAAGACCGCGAACCCGGTCGGCGGACTGGTCGAGGGCGGTGATCATGACGACGGGAATGTGCTGCGTGGCCGGATCGGCTTTCAGCCGCCGGCAGACCTCGAACCCGTCCATGCCCGGCATCATCACATCGAGCAGGATGACGTCAACCTTGCCGCCTTCGCAGATATCGAGAGCTTCGGCGCCGCTGAAGGCAGCCAGAACCTCGAAATATTCGGCCAGAAGACGCACTTCGAGCAGCTTTACATTGGAAGGCACGTCATCGACGACCAGGATGCGCGCGGTCATGGCCGGTTCCTCCTAGAGCGCCATGCGTCCATTCGGACGCATAAAGAACGATGCTGCAGAGCCGTAAATTCGCAGGCGGAGCATCACGCATCCCCCAGATATGACTTGATGGTCTCGATGAAGCTGGCGACAGAGATCGGCTTGGAGATGTACGCCTCGCATCCTCCCTGCCGGATCCGCTCCTCGTCGCCCTTCATGGCGAACGCCGTCACGGCGATGACGGGGATCGTGTGCAGGTCATCGTCCTGCTTGAGCCACTTGGTGACTTCGAGGCCGGAGACTTCCGGCAACTGGATGTCCATGAGGATCAGGTCGGGCCGGTGCTCGCGCGCCAGGTCGAGCGCGTGCAACCCGTCGCGGGTGCGCACCGTGTCGTAACCACTGGCTTCGATGAGATCGCGAAAGAGCTTCATGTTCAGCTCGTTGTCTTCAACGATCATAACCTTTTTCGGCATTCACCCCGTCCCGTTGTATCGCGTCCGCGCCCGCAGTTTGCCGCGTCTCGTCCGGATATGTCCCCGATGCGAATTTCAGCGCAATCGTCGCGCAATTTGATTTATGAATCGGTAATTATCGACTTTGATTTGTCCGGTTCAAGCCTTGCCTGCCTGCGAGGATGCCCGCAACCGGCGATAATGTAAAATACCGACACGAAACGCGCCTGTGTCACCCGCTGGCGCGCGAGCAACACATTGGGAAGGAAGCACCATGCAGCGCGAGGAAGCTGAAACGATCGCCGTGTCGGCTCTGTCGTTCATCGCCGCCGAGCCCGAGCTCCTGTCGCGTTTTCTGGCGCTGACCGGCATCGAAGCCGGCGATATACGCCAGGCGGCCGCCGAACCCGGCTTCCTGGCCGGTGTGATGCAATTCATCCTGGCGCATGAGCCGACCGTTCTGCGCTTTTCGCAAGCAAGCGGCATCGCACCGGCGGCGATCGGCGCAGCCCTCACCGCCCTGCCGCACGGCGCGCCGAGCTACGATATCCAACCCTGAGCGGAACGGGGCAAGCTCGATGAGCGACGATCTAGAAACCATGCGGCAGATCGCCGAATTGGCTGAGAGCGATCTGCCCCTGCTGGTTCTCGATGTCGACGATGTGATTCTCGAATTCATCCGGCCCTTTCCGGTCTATCTGCGCGAACGCGGCTTCGAGTTGAAATTCGATTCCTTCAGCCTGAACGGCAACATCGCCGACCTCGCCTCCGGCGCGCGCATCGGCAAGGATCATGTGTCGCAACTGGTCGACGATTTCTTCGACGTTCAGCATGACTGGCAGGAACTTGCCGAGAACGCCGCCGAGATCATCGCCGGCCTTGCCGGTTCGGCGGAGGTCGTTCTCCTGACGGCGATGCCGCACCGTCACCGCGCCAGGCGTCGCGCCCTGCTCGACAATCTCGACCTGCCCTACCCGCTGGTCACCACGGAGCGGGCGAAAGGTCCGGCGATCAAATTGCTGCGCGGGACGCATCCCCGTCCCGTCGCCTTCGTCGACGACATGTACCACAATCTGATTTCGGCGCGCGACGCGGTCGCCGACGCGCATCTGTTCCACCTGTTGCATCGGCCCGAAAATCGGAATCGATTTTCGGAAAGCACGATGCATAGATTCAGAGTGTTAGAGCGTCCTTGTGTCGCGTCCAAATGGACGCACGGCGCTCTAATGGCCGACAATTCGGTGCGCGCCCTGCTTCCGCCGGTGCCCGAAGGCATCACGCGGGTCGAACACTGGCGCGAGGCGGGACCGACGATCGCCCGCGCGCTCGGCGTGTGAGCGGCGGCATGCCAGGATTTCGCCAATCCGCATCCGCCAGCGAACACTCTACCCCCCTTTGCATCCGTGTATCCATGCATCGTGGTTCCCGAAAACCGCCTCGTTTTTCGGGCCATTGCCTAGAGCACCAACCGCATCAGCGGACGCCCGGCCTTGCGCTCGGCAACTCTTTCAAAGCCCGCCTTGTCGAAGACAGCGGCCGAACCGACGAACAGGCCGATCGACCGCGAATCCCTTGACAAGGTCATCGGACAAGCCTCGAGAAACCTGGCGCCATTACCCCGTGCATGGGCAATCCCCGCCGCGACGAGCTGGTGGGTCAGCCCCTGCCGGCGCGCTGCGCTGCGCAGGAAAAAACACGAAATCGCCCAGAACGCGGGATCATCAGCCTCGGCCTTGTCGAGCGGTGCGGAGACCCGGCCGCCATTGTTCCATTCGGGCACGTCGGCGCGCGGGCCGATCTGCATCCAGCCATCGGCGCGCGCGCCGTCCATGGCCAACAGGCCGGGCGGCGGCCCCGCCATGATCCGCGCCCTGATATGATCCTTGTTGCGCTCCCGGTCATTGTCGCGCCGCATCGCCGGCGGCAGGCGGAAATGCGTGCACCAGCAGCCGTAACAAGCGCCCTGCTTGCCGAACAGCGCCTCGAAAGCCGGCCACAAATCCGCTGTCAGCGGTCTGAACGAGCGCTCCACAAAACCTCCTCCGCACCGCGCCTTCCGCCGCAGTACCTTGTGCCGCGATGGTGTTTCCAGTATCATGCGTGTTCACTTTATGTTCACATGGCCTGCCATGACTGTCAACGCCCTTCCGCACGGATTCTGCCGCGATTGCCTGGCCCCGGCGGATGCGGCGACACGGCGCTGCCGCGCCTGCGGCAGCCCACGGCTGCTGCGCCATGCGGAGCTTGCCGCGCTGAGCCTGGCGCACATCGATTGCGACGCATTCTACGCGGCGGTCGAAAAGCGCGACAATCCCGAGCTGCGCGACAAGCCGGTGATCATCGGCGGCGGCAAGCGGGGTGTCGTCTCGACGGCCTGCTACATCGCCCGCATCAGTGGCGTCCGCTCGGCAATGCCGATGTTCAAGGCGCTGGAAGCCTGCCCGACGGCGGTGGTCGTCAAGCCGGACATGGAGAAATACGTCCGCGTCGGGCGCCAGGTGCGCGACATGATGCAGGCGCTGACGCCGATGGTCGAGCCGATCTCCATCGACGAGGCGTTTCTCGATCTCGCCGGCACGCAAAGACTGCACGGCGCACCGCCGGCGCTGGTGCTTGCCCGCTTTGCCCGCCAGATCGAGCTGGAGATCGGCATTACCGTGTCGGTCGGCCTTTCCTATTGCAAGTTTCTCGCCAAGATCGCCTCCGACCGCGACAAGCCGCGCGGCTATTCGGTGATCGGCCGGGCGGAAGCCGTGTCGTTTCTCGCCCAACAGCCGGTCACACTGATCTGGGGTGTCGGCAAGGCGTTCGCCGCGACGCTGGCGAGCGACGGCCTGCGCAGCATCGGCCAGTTGCAGACCATGGAGCGCGGCGACCTGATGCGCCGTTACGGAACGATGGGCGACCGGCTCTACCACCTGTCGCGCGGCATGGACGAACGCAGCGTCAAACCGCGCAGCGAGGCGAAAAGCGTTTCCTCCGAAACCACGTTCGATACCGATCTGTCACGCCCGGACGATCTGGTGCCGGTGCTGCGCGCCCTGTCGGAGCGTGTGTCGGCGCGTCTGAAGAAAGCCGACATCGCCGGGCGCACGATCGTCCTCAAATTGAAGACGGCGGACTTCCGCATTCGCACCCGAAACCGGCAGCTCGGCGACCCGACCCGGCTCGCCGACCGCATCTTTCACACGGGCCTCGAAATGCTCAAGCGCGAGACGGACGGCACGCGCTATCGTTTGCTCGGCATCGGCGTCAGCGACCTGACCGATGCCGCCAAGGCCGATCCGCCGGACCTGGTCGACCGCCTGTCGCACAAGCGGGCGCTGGCCGAGGGCGCCATCGACAGCCTGCGCGAGAAATTCGGCAAGCAGGCGGTGGAGACCGGTTATACGTTCGGCCGTGGCCGTGCGGGTCGCCCGCCCCGCGACAGCGAGAGCTGAAACGCCATGCCATCGGCCGGGTTCGGCGCCGAGCAGCCGTTTCAGACCGGATCGGTGATTCACGGAAACGCTGTCTTGACCCAACTCTTTGATCTTACGCGCTTTTGCGACATGCGGGGTTTCGAAGTCATGAAGGAAACCTGCCGAAATCATGTTTGATGTCCAAGACGCCCAACCGCCAGTCAATCAGCCGATTGAAGAGCGCTCCGGGGATTGGCGCGCAAGAACGGAAAAATGATTGCCGCTTCTTCAAGACAATCCTAAAAATGAACAGGGCATGTCTTGAGGGTGGAGGTTCCATGTTTCGCAATACTACGACACTCGCTACATTTCTTCTTGCACTGCTGGTAGCCGCCCCGGTTTCGGCCGATGACTATCGGCACAACCAGACCGACCATTTCGGTTTCGCCACTGCCAGGCTCGCCGAGCGGTTCTCGCTCAAAACCATGTGCACGGTTTCCGGCGGCACGATCCAGGACCGCATTGACAGTGTCGCCCGCTTCCTTCCCGACATCGGCATCGATATCGGTGAGCTTGTGAAGACAGCGGCGCTTGCCGACGGCGAGGCGCTGTGCGGCCTGAAGCATTATCGCGGCGAAACGCCGGCCTCCTTCCCGGCGCGAACCAAGGGCTTCAAGCTGGATATACGGACCTGGAGCGGCGGCAGGAAGATCGGCGGCGGCGGCCCGATGGCCGCTTGCAGCAGGTTCTTCGTCAACAAGACCGGGCTCTGCTACGAACTGATCGGTCTCGGCGACAACGAGAAGCGCCAGAAAGCCGATGGCGTCAGCGCCTGTATCGAGACCGAGCTGCAGGACGGCAAGACCGTGTCGATGGTGATCTATGCCGGAAGCGTGCCCGAACCGGTCTCAGTGCTTGCCAACGACGAGGCGACCGCCATCCAGCACAAGGCCTGCGCTGAGCGCGACTACTGATTTCGCCTGGAGCGGGTGTTCACAGCTCGGCGAAAAAACCCTGCTTCAATGCGGTGATCCGCTCCTCGGCGCGCCGGTAGAAAATCCATTGCTTGATGCGCTTCGGCTGCACCAGCCCGGCCTGCACGAGAATGCGCATGTGCTCGCTGAGCGTCGCCTGCGAGATGCCGAGCTTCTCGGCGATCAGCACCGCGCAAACCCCGTCCTCGATCAGGTCGCCATCGACTTGCGGCGGAAAATGGCCGCGCGGATCCTTCAGCCATGCCAGGATGGCGAGGCGGCGTTCATTGGCCAGCGCCTTGATGATGTCGATCTCTTGCATTTCGTTAATTTGCTAAGTAACGAAATAGAAGTCAATCACCGTCGCGAGCAAGCCATGTCCCCGATCACGCCAGAACAGATTGCAGAGGCCGAAGCGCTGATACGGCCGCACATCCGCCACACGCCGGTGCTCGGCATCGACCTGGCTGATTTCGGCCTTGCTTCGTCACCGGTGCAGCTCAAGCTCGAACTGCTCCAGCACACCGGATCCTTCAAGGTGCGCGGCGCATTCACCAATCTTCTGACCCGGGTCGTTCCCAAGGCCGGCGTTGCCGCAGCCTCGGGCGGCAATCATGGTGCGGCGGTGGCTTATGCGGCGATGCGGCGCGGCGTGCCGGCCACCATCTTCGTTCCCGCCATCACCTCCCCGGCCAAGGCGGAGCGCATTCGCGGCTACGGCGCCAGTCTGGTCATTGCCGGCGAACGCTACGCCGACGCACTGGCGGCCAGCGAGGCCTTCGTCACCGAAACCGGCGCGCTTGCCATCCACGCCTTCGACCAGCCCGAAACGCTGATCGGCCAGGGGACGCTCGGCACCGAGATCGAAAGCGACCTGCCCGACATCGACACCCTTCTGGTGGCGGTCGGCGGCGGCGGGCTGATTGGCGGCATTGCCGCCTGGTTTCAGGGCCGCGTCAGGATTGTCGCGGTCGAGCCGGAGGGCGCGCCGACCCTGTCGAACGCCCTGCAGGCCGGCGAACCCGTTGACAGCAGGACAGAGGGCGTCGCCGCCGATTCGCTGGCGCCACGGCGCGTCGGCAGCCTGATGTTCCCCATTGCGCAGAAATTCATCGCCCAATCGCTGCTCGTATCGGACGCGGCGATTGTCGAGGCACAGCGCACATTGTGGGACAGATTGCGCCTCGTCCTGGAACCCGGAGGCGCGGCGGCGTTCGCCGCCCTGCAATCGGGAAAATACCAGCCGGCGAAAGGCGAACAGGTTGCCGTCCTCCTGTGCGGCGCCAACACGGATGCCGTGTCATTCGCAACCAAGGCGAATGGTTAGGAGCCGCAGCGGAACGCTAGCCATCCCAGCCGAGCCCGCGGGCAGCCTCCAGAACGGCCTGGCGCCGATCCTGCGTGCCCGGATGGGTCGACAGCCATCCGGTTTCGCTCGAGCCGCCGCTGGTTCCGACGATCCGATCCAGAAGATCGACGAACGCCGTCGGGTCGCGCCCGGCCCTGACCATCAGGGCAACGCTGAAACGATCGGCATCGGCCTCGAAACCACGCGCATAGACAAGTGTCTGAAAGGCCGCGGCCTGCGTCACCACATCGTCGACGAGCTGGCTCGCATCGCCACCGATGACGCCGATCATGAAACCGATGCCAAGCACGCGGTAGATCTGCTTCAGCGAATGCCGCTCGCGCACATGGCCGATCTCATGCGCCATCACGCCGGCGATCTCGTCATCTGTTTCGGCCAACTTCACCAGATCGTCGGTGACGATGATCGTCCCGCCGGGCAAGGCGAGCGCATTGGCGCCGACAACCCCGCCTTCGCGCAGGAGCAGACGCAATTGCGGCCCTGCCGGCTCGACCATGGCCGACAACTCGCCAAAAATCCTCCGCAAGCGCGCTTGCGTCTCTTCGTCCAGCTCGGAAGGTGAAAACACCGTCCGGTCGACGGTTTCCAGCGTGCCGCGATCCATGGCCGCAACCACCACGGGCGGGGTGACCGCGGCAGCCCCCGTTGCCAAAAGCGGAATGCCGAAGCGGTAGATGAGAAACAGCAGCCCGACCACGGCGACAGCGGCCACCGCGACAAACGCCAGGCTCTTCTCCAGTTGCGCCAGCCGGGCAAAAAAGCCGCCACGGACCCGCAGCAGGCCGTCGATATCGGCGCCGTGCGGCGCCTCGAACACGCCGCCATCGGCAAAGGTAAGCTTGCGCGGCACACCGGCCAGCGGATCAGAAACCTTCGGCATGCCCGGCTGCAAAACATCGTCCTGCCGGTCCAGATGCAGGATCAGCCCCTGTTCCGTGTTGCGCAGATCGGCACTGATGGCGCGCGACGAGCCGGGTGGAAAATAGCGTCCCTGGATCATGCCCCTGCTTTTACCTATCCACCTGTAAACTCGTGCTAAAGGCCGAAATCGATGCCCTCGATGTCAAAAAACTCCGCCGCTCCGACATTGCCTTCAGGCGCCGCTCCGTCGACGAAATGGTCGAGCGAGCCGACGGCCTGCAATCCGGTCGAACTGGCCAGATAGCGCCAGGTCCGCACCGCGGCCCAGGGGCGCAGGAGGCCGAGCGTCAACAGCGTGGCGAAAAGGTTCGACACAAGGATCCACACATAGCGAAACCGCCCGACACGGGACGACAGGCGGTGCGCACCATCGAGCGTCGTGTGATTGAAGGCGACGTTGCGCACCCCGGCGGCATAGAACAGATAAGCGAGCGTCAGCGCCACATATCCGCCGACCATTGCACCGATGATCGGCCCGCTGGAAATCAGACGGAGAAGGGCCTCCTCGCCGTCCTCCGCCAGCCCGCCTATGGTTGATGCTCCCGTACCGATGACAAAACCCAGCCCGCTGCAGACCAGCGCGACCAGGATCACGAACAGGACGGTGGCGCCCAGATTGGCGTAGAGCGCGCCAAGCGGAGCGCGCGTGTCGAAGCGCGCCATGCCATAGCCCAGATGCCGGCCGATATAATTGTTGGCCAGCCGCGAGGCGACCGGCGCCAGAAGGCCAAGCGACAGGATGGTCGCCAACGGCATCACAATGAACACGCCGAGCGCGCCGAGATAGCTGCCGCGGAAATTGAGCCGCACATTGCGGTAGCTGGTCATGCGCGCATTGAACGCCATCGACTTGTTGAGGAGCCAGGGAAAAACCAGGATGTAGAGGATGATCAGAAGGCCGAAGAAGGGCGAAACGCTGACCAGCAGGTTGTAGACGATCAGCAGTGCGACCACGATGACCCTGCCAAGCAGGATTTTGATCGGCCGGGCGTGGTACTCGAAATTATGCCCGTCAAGCCATGTGTTTCCATAGAAATAGCGCAACCGCCGCACCTTGGCCCAGGCGGTGTAGATGCCGAGCGTGACGATCGACAACAGAAGATTGACGATCCAGATGCCGAAATACTCGACCGCTTTGCCTGTAAACGAGAAGCGCAGCTCCCGGACGTCGCTTCCTGCTCCGATCGTGTTCTGGTCCATGGTCTTAAAAGCCTTATCCAAAAATTGATTGTCGAAAAATTGCCTGTCTACTGCCTGCAGCGTGCCGACGCTATCGGGTCAGACCAGTTCCACGTCCACCACGCCGGGCACCGCGCGCATGGCGGCGGCAATTTGTGGCGAGATGCGGTAGCGATCCGGCAGACCGACCTCGATCTCGCCCTGTCCGCCTTCCTTGATGACGACCAGGCTCACCTGCGCGTCGCCACGCTGGCCAAGCTGCGCCGAGATGGCCGATAGCGGGCCCGGGTCGCGCACATAGACGCGCAGCGCCTTCTGCATGCGGCAGGCTTCTTCCTCCAGCGACTGAACCGTCTGGATGCGCAGATTGACGCCTTCCGGCCGATCCTCCGCCGACACCATGATGACCACGGAGGAGCCCGCTTCCAGAAGGTCGCGATACTGCGCCAGGCCTTCGGAAAACAGCACCGCTTCATACTGGCCGGTGGCATCGGAAAGCTGGATGATGCCCATCTTGTTGCCGGTGCGCGTGCGCCGTTCCTGCTTCGAGGTCACCGTGCCGGCGAGCCGCCCGGCCGTCGCCCCCTTCTTCACCGCCGCCTGGAAATCGCCCCAGTTCTGTACACGCATCTTGTCCAGCGCCTCGGCATATTCGTCGAGCGGATGCGCCGAGAGATAACAGCCGACCACCTGGAACTCGCGGTGCAGCTTCTCGGCCGCCGGCCAAGGATCGGCAACGGGCAGATGCAGCTTCTGCGGTTCGCCGCCGGCCGACAGGCCGAAAATATCGCCCTGCCCCATCGCCGCGTCCTCGGCAGCCCTGGCCGCCATGCCCATCAGCCGGTCGATGCCGGCAAACAAGGCTGCCCGTTCGATGCCGAAACAGTCGAAGGCGCCGGCCTGGATCAGGCTTTCCAGCACGCGCTTGCCGACGATCTTCGGATCGATACGGGCGCAGAAATCCTCCAGATTGGCGAAGGGCTGTTCTTCGCGTTTTTCGACGATGTGCTCGACAGCCGCGTCGCCCACCCCCTTGATCGCCGCCAGCGAGTAGAAGATGCGGTTTTCGCCGACCTCGAAATCGCGATGCGAGGTCAGCACGGAGGGCGACACCACTTCGATGCCGAGCCTGAGCGCGTCACGGCGGAAATCGTTCAGCTTGTCGCTGTTGGCCATGTCGTAGGTCATCGACGCGGCCAGGAATTCGACCGGGTGATGCGCCTTCAGATAGGCCGTCTGGTAGGAGACGATGGCATAGGCGGCCGCGTGCGACTTGTTGAAGCCGTAATCGGCGAACTTCGCCAGAAGGTCGAAGATGAAATTCGCCTGCGGCTTGGCCACGCCGCGTTCCGTCGCCCCCTTCACGAAGATGCCGCGCTGCTTTTCCATCTCGGCGCGGATCTTCTTGCCCATGGCGCGACGCAGCAGATCCGCCTGTCCAAGCGTGTAGCCGGCCAGTTCCTGGGCGATCTGCATCACCTGTTCCTGGTAGACGATGACGCCCTGCGTCTCCTTCACCAGATGGTCGATCTTCGGATGGATCGAGGCGATTTCCTCTTCACCATGCTTGCGCGCATTGTAGGTGGGGATGTTCTCCATCGGCCCGGGGCGATAGAGCGCCACCAGGGCGATGATGTCCTCGATGCGGTCGGGCTTCATGCCGATCAGCGCCTTGCGCATGCCCGCCGATTCCACCTGGAACACGCCGACCGTCTCGCCGCGCGACAGCATGGCGTAGCTGTCGGGGTCGTCGAGCGGAATGCGCGCCAGGTCGATCTCGATGCCGCGCCGGCGGATCAGCTTGACCGCCTTTTCCAGCACCGTCAGCGTCTTCAGGCCGAGGAAGTCGAACTTCACCAGCCCGGCCTGCTCGACCCATTTCATGTTGAACTGGGTGACCGGCATGTCGGAGCGCGGATCGCGGTACATCGGCACCAGCTCGGACAGGGGCCGGTCGCCGATGACGATGCCGGCGGCGTGCGTCGAGGCATGCCGGTAGAGCCCTTCGAGCTTCTGCGCCATCTCGAGCAGCGTGCCGACGATCGGTTCCTTCTCCACCTCCTCGGCAAAGCGCGGCTCGTCCTCGATCGCCTTGGGCAGGGGCGTCGGGTTGGCCGGGTTCGACGGCACCATCTTGCACAGCCGGTCGACCTGGCCATAGGGCATCTGCAGGACGCGGCCCACGTCGCGCAGCACGGCGCGCGCCTGCAAGGTTCCGAAGGTGATGATCTGCCCCACCTGGTCGCGGCCATACTTGCCCTGCACGTAGCGGATCACCTCCTCGCGGCGGTCCTGGCAGAAGTCGATGTCGAAATCGGGCATCGACACGCGGTCGGGATTGAGGAAGCGCTCGAACAGCAGCGAGAAGCGCAGCGGGTCGACATCGGTGATGGTCAGCGCATAGGCGACCAGCGAGCCGGCGCCCGAACCGCGCCCCGGCCCAACGGGAATGTCCTGCGCCTTGGCCCATTTGATGAAATCGGCAACGATCAGGAAGTAGCCCGGGAATTTCATCCGCTCGATCACGCCGAGCTCATAGTCGAGCCGCTCGGCATAATGTTCCAGCGAAAACCCCTCGGTCATGCCGAACGTCGCGATGCGCTTGTCGAGGCCCTCGCGCGCCTGCCGGCGCAATTCGTCCGCCTCCGCCTGCAGCGCGGCCTCGGGATCGTCCGTGTCGCCGCCGGTGAAGCGCGGCAGGATCGGCGCATGGGTTTGCGTGAAATAGGAACAGCGCCGGGCGATCTCGATCGTGTTGTCGATGGCCTCCGGCAGATCGGCGAAAAGCCGCGCCATCTCCGCCTGCGGTTTCAGATAATTGTCCGGCGTCAGGCGGCGCCTGTCATCCATGGCGATGACCGCACCCTCGGCGATGGCGATCAACGCGTCATGCGCGTCGAAATCCTCGCGGGCGGGAAAGAACGCCTCGTTGGTGGCCACGAGCGGCAATTCATGCCGGTAGGCGAGATCGACGGCCGCCGCCTCCAGCGCCCGGTCGTAGCCCTGGAGCCGCTCGAGTTCCACATAAAGCCGGTTGCCGAAAAGCGCCTTCAGGAAAGCGAGCCGCGCCTCGGCCACCTCGGCCCGCTCGGCCTTCAGGGCCGCGCCCACCGGCCCGCGCGGGCCGCCGGTCAGGCAGATGATGCCGGCGCTGAGCTCGCGCAGCCAGGCAGCGGTAATGTGGGTTTCGGCGCCCGGCTCATTGTCCAGATAGGCGCGGCTGACCAGCCGGACGAGATTGGCATAGCCTTCTTCCGTGGCCGCCAGAAGCACGAGCGGGTCATGCTGCGCCATCATCTTGCGCCCATTGGCGCGGCGCGATTCGGTCAGCGCATCGTCGAAGGCCACGGCAAGCTGGCAGCCGATGATCGGCTGCAGGCCTTCCTTCGAAGCCTTTTGCGCGAATTCCAGCGCGCCGAACAGATTGTTGGTGTCGGTGACGGCAATCGCCGGCGCCTCGTCCTCCACCGCCTGCTTGATGACCTTGCCCAGTTGCAGGGCGCCTTCGAGCAGCGAATAGGCCGAATGGACGCGCAAATGGATGAACGGTCGCTCCGGACGTCTCTTCTCGCGTTCCGCCGCCACGAAAATGGGATCGCGGGATCGCTTGTCACTTGCCATGATGTGCCACTGTCATGCTGCGCCATTGTCCGGGTTTGCAGACTCAAGCCTCATTGTTCCGCATCGACCCCGCCCGGTAAAGAGCGCCCTGCCGGCACGCACCGGTTTGTTCGCTCTCTCAGGCGCTTTGCGGCGCAAGCATCGCATCGATGGCGGCCGGCAACTCGGCAGGTTTGGCAACGACGGCGGCGGCACCGGCCTCCTCCAGTTCCGCCCGGTCGCCAAATCCAAACAACACGCCAATGCCGGTGACACCGTTGGACTTGGCGCCGAGGATGTCGTGCATCCGGTCGCCGATCATCACCGCCCGCGATGCCTCGACCGGCTCGACAGCGAGGATATGCCGGATCAGATCCGCCTTGTTGGCGTTGGTGCCGTCGGGTGCTGAGCCATGCACCGCATCGAAAAAGCGGGTCAGGTCGAAATGGTCGAGGATGTCCCGGCTGTAGCTTTCCATTTTCGACGTGGCGAGGGACAGGAAGTAGCCGGCATCGACACAATGGGCGAGCACATCGACAATGCCGGGAATAAGCGCGTTCTCGAGTTTGCCGATGCGCTGATAGCGGGCGCGATAGTGTCCGACCGCCTGCCAGACGAGCGCCGCGTCCTCCGTTTCCAGCAATTGCGCGAAAGTGACCTGCAGCGGCGGCCCGATATGGGTGCGCAGCGCGTCGTCGCCCGGCGCCTCGCGCCCCATGGCCTCCATTGCATGCCGAATGCTGCGGGTGATGCCGACAAACGGGTCCGTCAACGTGCCGTCGAGATCGAAAAGGATCGCTGCCCGCTTATTGTCCTGCATCATCCCATCCATCTCCCTCAATCGAATTCCATGATCACCGCATCGACCGCCAGGCTGTCACCCGGCGCGGCATTGACCTTCGCCACCGTGCCGTCGCGCTCGGCGCGCAGCACGTTCTCCATCTTCATCGCCTCGACCACGGCAAGGATCTCGCCAGCCTTGACCTCCTGGCCGATGGCCACGGCGATCGACACCACCAGTCCGGGCATCGGGCACAGCAGGAGCTTCGACGTGTCGGGCGCGACGCGCACCGGCATCAGCCGGTCGAGATCGGCAATGCGCGGCAGCATCACGCGCGCTTTGGCCGAAACGCCCTGCCAGGCAAGCTGGACGCCATTCAGCACCGGCCTGACCTGCACGGAGACCGGCCTGCCGCCGACCGCACCCTGCCACACCGCATCGCCCGGCCGCCAGGACGACGACACCGTCAGCGTCGCGCCGCCGTCGATGCAGATATCCATTTCCAGCGGGATGGAGATCATCCCCTCGATCACCGTCGCGGTCAGGTATTCGTCGTTCAGGCGCACCACCCAGTCGCGCTTCAATTCGCCCGAATGCGGCGCCAGCCGGCCCGTCAGGCGATCGAGCCGGTCGCGCCGCAAGAGCTCGACCGCCAGCGCCACCGCCGCCAGCACGGCGCGTTCTTCCTCCGACGGCGCCGGCGGCGCGAAGCCATCGGGAAATTCCTCGGCGATGAAGCCCGTCGACAAGCGCCCCTCGCGCCAGCGCGGGTGGCTCATCAGCGTTGCCAGGAACGGAATGTTGTGCTCGATGCCGTCGATCACGAAACGGTCGAGCGCCTCGCTCATCGCCTCGATCGCCTCCAGCCGCTCCGGCGCCCAGGTGCACAGTTTGGCGATCATCGGATCGTAGAACATGGAGATTTCGGAGCCTTCGGCGACACCGGTGTCGTTGCGCAGGACGACATCGTCGTAGCGCCCCTCTTCCGGCGGGCGATAGCGCGTCAGCCGGCCGATGGACGGCAGGAAATTGCGCACCGGATCCTCCGCGTAGATGCGGCTTTCGACGGCCCACCCATTCAGCGTCACATCGGCCTGCGCCATCGCCAGCTTCTCGCCGCCGGCGACGCGGATCATCTGCTCGACCAGGTCGATGCCGGTGATCAGCTCGGTGACCGGGTGCTCCACCTGCAGCCGCGTGTTCATCTCCAGGAAGAAGAAATTGCGGTTCTTGTCGACGATGAATTCGACCGTACCGGCGCTCTGATAATCGACGGCTTTCGCCAGCGTCACGGCCTGCGCGCCCATGGCCGCGCGTGTCTCGGCGTCGAGGAACGGCGACGGCGCCTCCTCGACCACCTTCTGGTTGCGCCGCTGGATAGAGCATTCCCGTTCACCCAGGTGAACGCAATTGCCGTGACCGTCGGCCAGCACCTGGATTTCGATATGCCGCGGCTCCTCGACGAATTTTTCGACAAAGATGCGGTCGTCGCCGAAGGAGGACGCCGCCTCCGACTTCGAGCGCTCGAACCCTTCCTTCGCCTCCGCCTCGTTCCAGGCGACGCGCATGCCCTTGCCGCCGCCGCCGGCCGATGCCTTGATCATCACCGGGTAGCCGATTTCCCCGGCGATCTGCGCCGCATGGTCCGCACTCTCGATCAGCCCCATGAAGCCCGGCACCGTCGAAACCCCGGCCTCGGCGGCGATCTTCTTCGAGGTGATCTTGTCGCCCATCGCCTGGATGGCCTTCGCCTTCGGCCCGATGAACGTGATTCCCTCCGCCTCGAGCCGTTCGCAGAAACCGGCATTCTCCGACAGGAAACCATAGCCCGGATGGACCGCCTCGGCGCCCGTTTCCTTGCAGGCGGCGATGATCCTGTCGGCGATCAGGTAACTCTGGTTCGCCGGCGCCGGGCCGATACGCACGGCCTCATCGGCCATATCCACATGCACGGCATCCGCATCGGCATCGGAATAGACGGCGACCGTGGCAATGCCCATCTTGCGCGCCGTCTTCATCACGCGGCAGGCGATTTCACCGCGGTTGGCGATGAGGATCTTCTTGAACATGAACGGCGTTTCCCCCAGGCGGTGTTTTCCCTGTTCTATGGGTTTGCTCCCGGCGGCTCAAGCACTTCGCGGCACGCGTTGATGAGAAGCCGGTTTGTCCGATTGCGTCACCGCCAAGGCGCGACTGTCTCCCAACCCGATGAGCGATCTCCCGCGCAACCGCACGGGCACTGCAGATCCACCTGTCCTGCGCCCCGAATTGACGCTTGTGGTTTTAGCCAGACTTAAAATGCAGGCAGGTTTTCTAAAGGCAATTAGCGTTGACTTTGAATGACTTGAGCAGTCTGATTGAGAGCATAGACAAAGGAGAAACTTCTATGCTTGATACAAAAAAGGTAAGAGGCGGAAATGGCCTTGCTTCGATCGAAGCCGAGGTCGATGAAATTCTTCAAAGCGTAGAAGAAATCACGCATGACGCCACGAAGTCGTTCTTCGACAAATACTCGGAAAACCCGAACCAGCTTGTCCTGGCATCATGGCTTGAAACGCGCTGCTGGCGCGAGATCGACTATGTGTTCTTGCTCAACGAGCAGATTCGCCGCTACGGCATGCGCTTTCAGCGCAATCACATAACCCTGCTCGCCAAGCAGTCTTTCCAGGAAGCCGAGCACTACGAGGCGCTCGGCAAAGCGGTTGAATCGCTGGGCGGCATCGTGCCGACTTCGGTCCCGGTCGCTGCCGTGCCGTGGAGCAATTTCCTCTGGGAATGCATGGAGCGCCACCATCTGGCCGCCATCGCCGCCTGGTACGTTTCGGAAACCTCGGCATCGGGCAGTTTCGCGCCGACATACGTCGGAGCCGAACGCCACGGCCACATGGACGTCGTCAAGATCTACAAGCAGATCGAGATCGACGAAAAATTCCACACGGGCCTCGGCCGGCAGGTTCTGTCCACCTATGCCGAGACCGACGAGGACCGCGATGAAATCCTGCGCGCCATGCGCGGCATGCGCGATATCGCCTGGAAATCCTTCACTCCCGAAGTGGTCGCCGCGACAATGCGCGCCGCCTGACACGCATTCGATTTCACCATTGTCCTCGACGCTCCGCCATTTGGCGGAGCGACAGCCGGTGCATGCCCGAACACTATTGAAAGGCCGTCTGCCATGAACCAAGCAGCAATCATTCCCGCACACGGCGCAGACGAACAGCTCCTGCTGAAGATCGACAGACGCGAACCCGTTGCGGACGGCGTCGTGACGCTCATCATGACCAGCGCCGGCGGCGGCGCATTGCCGGCCTGGTCTCCGGGTGCTCACATCGACCTCGTCCTGCCCAACGGCGTGACACGGCAATACTCGCTCTGCGGCGATCCCGCCGACAGGAGCCGCTGGCGCATCGGCGTGCTGCATGCCCCGGCAAGCCGTGGCGGGTCTGAATATATTCACACGCAACTACGTGCAGGCGACGCGCTCAAGGCCAGCCATCCCCGCAACAATTTCCCGCTCGAACCAGCCGGGCGCTATCTATTCATCGCCGGCGGCATCGGCATCACGCCGATCCTGCCCATGCTGGCGCAACTGTCGGCGACCAACGCCGATTGGCGCCTGCTCTACGGTGGGCGCAGCGCCCGCTCGATGGCGTTTGTCGAAGAGATCGCGCGCCTGGCCGGCGGCGTGGTCGACATCTGCCCGGAAGATGAGAACGGGCTTCTCGATCTCGACGCCTGTCTGTCCGGCCACGAGCCGGGGCGCCTGGTCTATTGCTGCGGGCCCGAACCCCTGATCGAAGCCGTCGAAGACCGTTGCCGATCCTGGCCGGCCGGTGCCCTTCGCAAGGAGCGGTTCTCGCCATCCGAGCGCCATGCGCCCCTCGATCCCGGCGAGTTCGACGTCGAGCTCGCCCGCTCCGGGCAGCGCGTCCGGGTGCCCGCGGACCAGTCGATGCTCAGCGCCCTGGAGGATGCCGGCTGCACCATCACCAATTCCTGCCGGGCGGGCATTTGCGGCACCTGCCTGGTCAAGGTTCTGGCCGGCATTCCGGAACACAATGACGATATTCTCAGCGACCAGCAGCGCGAAGCCGGCGAAGTGGTCCTGCCTTGTGTCTCGCGATCCAGGACGGCGACCCTCGTGCTCGATCTTTGACCTCGACGACAACCCAACGATAACAATGAGGAGAACACCATGAAACGAAGCAGAACATTCTCTCGCGCGCTTCTTGCGGCCTGCGGGCTTATCGGCGCATCCATCGCCCAGTCCCATGCCGAAGACATCGCCATCGGCGTCAACATGCCGCTGACCGGCGCGTTCGCCGCATCCGGAGCCTATGTCACGGACGGCGCGCGCATCGCCGTCGATGAGATCAACGCCAAGGGAGGCGTTCTCGGCGGCAAGACGCTCAAGCTGATCATCGAGGACAACAAGAGCAACCCGACCGAGGCGGCCACCGTCACCGAAAAGCTCATCGTTCGCGACGAGGTGCCGGTCATTCTCGGCGCCTGGGGCTCCAGCCTGACGCTGGCCGCCATGCCGAAACTGATGCAGTACCAGGTGCCGATGGTGGTCGAGACCTCCGGTGCCAACAAGATCACCGAAACCGGCAACCCGTTCGTCTTCCGCATCGCAGCAACGCAGGTCATCGAGGCGGCGGGTTTCGAACAGAAGCTCGACCGGTTTCACATAAAGAAAGCCGACTTCCTGGCCATCAACAATGATTGGGGGCTCAACACGGTCAACCAGTTCGGCAAGATGCTGAAGGAGCATGCGATCGAGGTCGGCAATGTCGAACTGATGGACCAGGCGGCGCAGGATGTGAGCGCGCAGCTGTCCAAGCTGAAATCGTCGGATGCCGACACGCTCATCGTCACCACCGCCGTCGAACAGCTCACCCTGGTGCTGAAACAGGCGGCAGCGCTGGGCATCGACAAGCAGATCATCACCACGGGCGGTTCGCAGAACCCCGACCAGCTCGTCGCCCAGGCCGGCAGCGCGGCCGAAAACACGGTGCATCTGGTCTTCTTCGCCCCCTGGGACCCCGACAGCACCGCGTTTCCCGACAAGACGCGCGGCTTCATCGATGCCTGGAAGGCAAAGGGCTTCGACTTCGCCGGCCTGACCGAAAGCTTCCGCGGCTATGACGGTGTGCAGGTCATCGCCGCGGCCATCGAGAAGGCCGGCTCCACCGAACCGGAAGCGATCCGCAAGGCTCTGTGGGAAACCAAGGTCGATGTCCTGAACGGCGCGGTCTCGTTCGACAAGTCCGGTCCCGAGGGATCGGAAAGCGCGCAAAGCAGGCCGAATGTCTACTTCGCCAAGATAGCGGGCGGAAAGATCGAGGTCCTCAAATAGGATCAGGCGCGGTCGGCGCCGGTGCAGCGACATCCTCCTTGCGGGCCAGCCCGACAAGCCAGCGATGAAACGCACCGGCGCCCGCCTTGCCGAAGACGGACTTCTTCCAGCCGAGGATATAGGGCGACGGCAGTTTGAGCACATCGGGAAACGGCGCGATCAGACGCCCGCTCCTGAGTTCATCCTCGACCATCGCCCGTTGCGCCAGCACGATCCCGCGCCCCTCGATGGCCGCTTCGATGGCCAGGCTCGACAGCGACATGACGAAGAAATGGGGAATGTGCGTGCCATCGACGTTGACCAGATGGAACCAGTCCTCCCAGCTCGGCGGCGGCGACAGGAAGGGGCTCCAGTCGATGGTCAGCAACCGGTATGACAGGAGATCGGCCGGCGTGTTCAACGGCGGCCCGTTTTCGATCAGCGCCGGACTGCACACCGGGCACAGGCCATCGGTGAACAGCGGAACGAAACTGTCGAACAGATGCGCCTTGTCCGCATATGTGATGCGGAAATCAAAGGGCCTCTCGGCGGTGGCCGGCTCGGTGACCGAGCCTTCCAGATGAAGGTTGATCTGCGGATGGGATGTCTGCCAGGCGAACATTCTGGACGACAGCCAGCGACTGGCGAAGAGCGGCAGCGCGCTGATGATCAGCGCCCCCGACTTGTGCTTGTCGATGATCTCGACCCGCGCTTTCAGGAGGTCGGCGAATGATTTTTCCACCGCCTTGTGAAAAGCGGTTCCCACCTTTGTCAGGACGATGCCGCTGCCCTTCCGTTCGACGAGCCGCGTTTCAAGTGTATTCTCCAGGCTCTTGATCTGCTGGCTGACCGCTCCCGGCGACACATGGAGTTCTTGTGCTGCTCTCGTCACGCTTCCCAGGCGACCGACCGCTTCGAAGACCTGCAATGCTCTCAGAGGAGGTAGATCGGCCATGGATTCCTCGAAATACGGGAGGGGCGAGCGCCCTTGCACATTGTTCGCCATGCGTGGCGAAATGTGAAGACGCCCGGTCCGCATGCGTGTCGATATACAGCCGACTTGCAGCAGTCGTCAGGCCCGGCCTTCCCCAGAATATCCGGCAAAAGCGGTTGCCCCGCCGGCAAACAACGCTCAAATCGTGAAAACCAGGAGAATCAGCATCATGAAAACCCGTGCCGCCGTCGCCGTTCAGGCTGGAAAACCCCTCGAAATCATGGAGGTCGATCTGGAAGGTCCGCGCGCCGGCGAAGTGCTGGTCGAGGTCAAGGCGACGGGCATCTGCCACACGGACGAGTTCACCCTGTCGGGTGCCGATCCCGAGGGCCTGTTTCCGGCCATTCTCGGCCATGAGGGCGCCGGTGTCGTGGTCGATGTCGGCCCGGGCGTAACCAGTCTCAGCAAGGGCGATCACGTCATCCCGCTTTACACGCCCGAATGCCGCCAATGCCCCTCCTGCCTGTCGCGCAAGACCAATCTGTGCACCGCCATCCGCTCGACCCAGGGCCAGGGCGTGATGCCGGACGGCACCAGCCGCTTCTCGCTGAACGGCGAAAAGCTGCATCACTATATGGGCTGCTCGACCTTCTCCAATTTCACCGTCCTGCCGGAGATCGCCCTGGCCAAGGTCAATCCCGACGCTCCGTTCGACAAGATCTGCTACATCGGCTGCGGCGTGACGACCGGCATCGGCGCGGTCATCAACACCGCCAAGGTCGAGGAAGGCGCGACGGCCATCGTCTTCGGCCTGGGCGGCATCGGCCTCAACGTCATCCAGGGCCTGCGGCTGGCTGGCGCCGACATGATCATCGGCGTCGACCTGAACAACAGCAAGAAGGAATGGGGCGAGCGCTTCGGCATGACCCATTTCGTCAATCCGAAGGAAGTGGGCGGCGACCTGGTGCCCTATCTGGTCGACCTGACCAAGCGCGGCGCCGACCAGATCGGCGGCGCCGACTATACGTTCGATTGCACGGGCAACACCACCGTCATGCGCCAGGCGCTGGAGGCCGCGCATCGAGGCTGGGGCGAATCCATCATCATCGGCGTCGCCGGCGCCGGCCAGGAAATCTCCACCCGTCCCTTCCAGCTCGTCACCGGCCGCACCTGGAAAGGCACCGCCTTCGGTGGCGCGCGTGGCCGCACGGACGTGCCGAAGATCGTCGACTGGTACATGGACGGCAAGATCGACATCGACCCGATGATCACCCACACACTGAAGCTGGACGAGATCAACAAGGGTTTCGATCTGATGCATGCGGGCGAATCGATCCGCTCCGTCGTGGTCTTTTGAGGCGGCCAGAACCGTGACCAAACCCTTGACCGCCATCTACGTCGATGCCGATGCATGCCCCGTCAAGGCGGAGGTGGTGAAAGTGGCCGAGCGGCACGGTCTGCCGGTCACCTTCGTCGCCAATGGCGGCCTGCGCCCCTCCCGCGATCCGATGATCCGGAACATCGTCGTGACGGGAAAATTCGACGCGGCGGACGACTGGATCGTTGACAATGCGGTGGCCGGCGACATCGCCATCACCGCCGACGTGCCATTGGCCGCGCGGCTGGTCGAAAACGGCGTCCACACGCTCGGTCCGACCGGGCGTCCATTCACACCGCAGAGCATCGGCATGGCCGTCGCCATGCGCAATCTGAAGCAGGACCTGCGCGAGGCGGGAGAAATCAAGGGCTACAATCCGGGCTTCACGCCCAGGGACCGCTCGGCCTTCCTGCAGGCGCTGGACCAGGCCGTGCGCCGCGCCTTGCGCGAAAAGCAGGAAAAGGACTGACATGAAAACCGTTTCCATCGCCAAATCCCATGGCGGCACGCAGGGCGTCTACACCCACGCCTCCACTGCGTGCCGATGCGACATGACCTTCGCCGTCTTCGTGCCGCCGCAGGCCGCCGACGGCCCCTGCCCGGTGCTGTGGTACCTGTCGGGCCTGACCTGCACGCACGCCAATGTCATGGACAAGGGCGAGTATCGCCGCATGGCGGCAGAACACGGCCTGATCATCGTCTGCCCCGACACCAGCCCGCGCGGCAGCGATATCCCCGACGAGCCGGACAATTGGCAGTTCGGCAAGGGCGCCGGCTTCTATATCGACGCGACGCAAGCGCCCTTCTCGCGAAATTACCGCATGTACTCCTATATCGCCGAGGAATTGCCGCAGCTCATCGCCGGCAACTTCCCCGCCGATATGAGCCGACAAGGCATTTTCGGTCATTCCATGGGCGGCCACGGGGCGCTGACCATCGCCCTTAAAAACCCCGATCGCTTCAAAAGCTGCTCCGCTTTCGCGCCGATCGTCGAACCATCCACCGCCGGCTGGTCGATGGGTGCGCTCGAAAAATACCTTGGCGCCGACAAGCCTGCCTGGCGCGCCCATGATGCTTGCGCCCTGGTCGAGGACGGGCATCGCTTTGCCGGGTTCCTCATCGACCAGGGAACCGCCGACGGTTTTCTCGATGAAGGGCTGCGTCCGTGGTTGTTTGAAACGGCCTGCGCAAAAGCCGGCATACCCCTGACGCTCAACATGCGCGAGGGCTACGACCATTCCTATTTCTTCATCTCCTCCTTCATGGACGATCACCTGGCCTGGCACGCGGCCCGGCTTGGCGGAACGTGAGCGCGCGGCGCCGAAGAAGCGGATTCAACTTCACAGGAAAACTCTTCAGCGAACTGTTTTCATAGAACAATTCCATAAAGCCCCAGCAAGCGCTTTGCAGCAAAGTTGCGATTGCCCGCCGCTTACTGCATGCTCCGGCCAGCCATCCCGCCAAACGCTGCGGGTCATTTCACGCCAAAATGGAGGTGCTGTCCGGTGCATGACGCCGCCGATATCTATTCCGATACGCCCGACCTCGACACGATGGGCGGGCGACTATCGCGCGCCCGCGACGCAGTTGGCCTGAGCGTCGCCGAGCTTGCCCGCCGCCTCGGGGTCAAGGCCGCCACGATCCAGGCCTGGGAGAGCGACCGCTCGCAGCCGCGCGCCAACCGCCTGGCCATGCTGGCCGGTGTCCTGAATGTCAGCCTATCCTGGCTGTTGCACGGGGTCGGCTCTTCCCCCGCCGACGAAAGCCGCTCGGAACTGGTCAATGCCGTCACCGCCAATCTGAAGCGCATCCGGCGTTTGCAGGAAGAAACGGCCCGCCTGGTCTCGCAGATCGAAAGCGATCTGCAGCGCACCTCGGATGGCCATTGATCCACCCGACTGTCGCCGCCTCCGGTTTCTGCACAGAAACAGTTGGTCCAACGGGCCTGCCCGCATTACGGCAGGTGACAAACCAATCCGCCTGCGCTAGTTTCCCGATCGTCTAGGGTGAAAGCCCTGCCGGTCTGCGGGAGAGAGCCAAGCTGGAGTGATCCGGTGCGGACGCCGAAGGGGAAATCGCCCGAAATCTCTCAGGCAAAAGAACCGTCGATCGGTAAAGACACTCTGGAAAGTCGGGGCTGGTCCCCGCGCCGAAGGTGTAAGCGTGGCCGACAGGGTTCCGGTCGCGCGAGTCTCTCAGGCTTCCGACAGAGGGGCACGAACATGCCGTGAACAACGGGCATGCGTGCAACTTTGGAGGAATGATGAGCGACACCGAAACCCTCAGGCATCTGCCGCTGGAAGCGCTGCATGAAGAAGCGGGCGCCCGCTTTGGCGCCTTCGCCGGCTGGCGCATGCCCCTGACCTATCCTGCCGGCGTGATGAAGGAGCACCTTCACACGCGCGAAAGCGCCGGCCTTTTCGACATCTCGCACATGCAATTGTTCGAGGTCCAAGGCCCGGATGCCATCGCATTCCTGTCGCGCGCCTGCCCGCTGGATGCGGCGGCTCTTGGCGAAGGCCGGTCGAAATACACGGTTCTGCTGACCGAGAAGGCCGGCATCATCGACGATCTGATCGTCACCCGGCTCGGCCCCCAGCGTTTCATGGTCGTCGCCAATGCCGGCAACGCCGCTCGGGACGAAGCCCATTTCCGCGACATCGCGCAAGGTTTCGACATCACGTTCGAAGCGCTCGAGCGCGTTCTCCTCGCCCTGCAGGGACCGGAAGCCGAAGCCGTGCTGATCGCCGCCGGCCTGGATTTGAGCGACCTCACCTTCATGACCGGCACCGAACCGCGCCCGAACTGGTTTGTCGCCCGCTCCGGCTATACCGGCGAGGACGGCTTCGAAGTGGCGCTGCCGGTGGATGACGCCGAGCGTTTCGCCAGGAAGCTGCTCGATGACGACCGCGTGCAGTGGATCGGCCTCGCCGCCCGCGACAGCCTGCGGCTGGAGGCGGGTCTGTGCCTGCACGGGCAGGATCTCGACGAAGCGACCGACCCGGCCAGCGCCGCCATCCTGTGGGCCGTGCCGAAAGCGCTGCGCGAGGAAGGCAAATTCATCGGCGCCCGCGCCCTCCAGGCGATCATCGCCGAGGGCGCCAGGGAAAAACGCGTCGGCCTGAAGCCGGAGGGCCGCCAGCCCGTGCGCGCCGGTGCGCCGATCATAAACGAAGCCGGCGAGACCGTCGGCCGCGTCACCTCCGGCGGCTTCGGCCCATCGGCCGGCCATCCCGTCGCCATGGGCTATGTCGCCAGGAGCCTCTCCGAGCCCGGCACCCGCCTGTTCACCGAAGTGCGCGGCAACCGCATCGCACTCGACGTCCATCCTCTACCCTTCACGCCGCAGCGCTACCACAAAGGATAACAACGATGAGCAAAACCTATTTCACCGAAGACCACGAGTGGATCAAGGTCGATGCCGGCGTCGCGACGGTCGGCATCACCGACTACGCGCAGGAACAGCTCGGCGATCTGGTCTTCGTCGAACTGCCCGAAGCCGGCAAGACGCTCGCCAAGGGCGACACCGCCGTCGTCGTCGAATCCGTCAAGGCCGCATCCGACGTCTACGCGCCGGCCAATGGCGAGGTGACCGAGGTCAACGAGGCGCTGACCAGCGACCCCTCGCTCGTCAACTCCGCCGCCGCCGGCGATGGCTGGCTGTGGAAGATGACGCTCGCCGACGAAAGCCAGCTCGAAGGCCTGATGGACGAAGCCGCCTATCAGGCGAGCGTAGCGTAAGGAGCGACCATGCCCGATACGATCGCCCCTTTCGCCGCCCGCCATATCGGCCCGCGCGGCGACGAGACCAAAGCCATGCTGGCCGCCCTTGGCGTGCCGTCGCTGGAAACGCTGATCACCCAGGCGGTGCCGAAATCGATCCGCCTCGATCGCCCGCTCGACCTGCCGCCGGCCGCCAGTGAGGCCGAGGCGCTTGCCGAGCTCGGCGCCGCCATGCGCCGGAACCAGGTGCTGAAAAGCTTCATCGGCGCCGGCTATCACGGCGTCCATGTGCCGCCCGTCATCCAGCGCAACCTGTTCGAAAACCCCGCCTGGTACACGGCCTACACGCCCTACCAGTCGGAGATCAGCCAGGGCCGCCTGGAAATGCTGTTCCATTTCCAGACGCTGGTGACGGAACTGACCGGCCTGCCGGTTGCCTCTGCCTCGCTCCTCGATGAAGGCTCGGCGGTCGCCGAGGCCGTTGGCATTGCCTGGCGGCATCACCGCTCGAAGCGCCACACGCTGGCGATCGCCGGCGATCTGCACCCGCAGACGCTCGATGTGGTCGCAACGCGTGCCGATCCGCTTGGCATCACCATCGATGGCGACACGGTCGATGACGACACGTTCGCGCTGATCGTTCCCTGGGCCGACACTTACGGCGTCTATGGCGATCACTCGGCGCTGATCGAAAAGGCCAAGGCGAAGGACGCGATCGTCATCTTCGTCGCCGACCCGCTCGGCCTGCTGCTGAGCAAGACGCCGGGGGCCCTCGGTGCGGAAATCGCCGTCGGCTCCATGCAGCGTTTCGGCGTGCCGATGGGCTTTGGCGGTCCGCACGCCGCCTATTGCGCCGTCTCCGACCGCCTGACGCGGCTGATGCCCGGCCGCCTCGTCGGCCAGTCGGCGGACGCCCATGGCCGCCCCGGCTACCGGCTCGCCCTGCAGACCCGCGAGCAGCACATCCGCCGCGACAAGGCCACATCGAACATCTGCACGGCGCAGGCCCTGCTGGCCAACATGGCGGCCGCCTATGCGATCTGGCATGGTCCGGAAGGGCTGACCGCCATTGCCCGTCAGGTGCATCGCCTGGCCGCCCGCTTCCATGCGGGCCTGAAGGCCGCCGGCCTCGCCGTTGACGGTGACAAGCTTTTCGACACCGTCACCGTGACCGTACCCGGCAAGGCCAAGGCGATCGCCGCCAAGGCCGAGGAAGGCGGACGCATGCTGCGCGTCATCGACGACGACCGCCTCGGCGTCACCTTCGATGAAACGTCAGGCGAAGCCGATCTCGAAGCGCTTTCCGCCTTGTTCGGCGCTGCCGCGCCGGCGGAGGCAAAAACGCTGACGCCGGCCGAGGAGCGCGGCAAGCGGTTCCTGACCCAGCCGGATTTTCATGCGCACCGCTCGGAAACCGAGATGATGCGCTTCCTGCGCCGGCTGGCCGACAAGGATCTGGCGCTCGACCGCGCCATGATCCCGCTCGGCTCCTGCACGATGAAGCTGAATGCCGCCGCCGAGATGATGCCGGTGAGCTGGAACGAGGTGGGCAATCTGCACCCCTTCGCGCCGCAGGCCCACACCGCCGGCTATCGCCGCATGATCGACGATCTCGACCGCTGGCTGTCGGAAATCACCGGTTTCGACGCCGTGTCCCTGCAGCCCAATGCCGGCAGCCAGGGCGAATATGCCGGCCTCATGGCCATTCGCCGCTACCATGAGAGCCGCGGCGAGAGCGGACGTGACATCTGCCTGATTCCGTCCTCCGCCCATGGCACCAACCCGGCATCCGCCTCCATGGCCGGCATGCGCGTCGTCGTCGTGCGCTGCACGGAGAATGGCGACATCGACCAGGAAGACCTGAAAGCCAAGGCCGAGCAGCATGCGGCGCAGCTGGCGGCGCTGATGCTCACCTATCCGTCGACCCACGGCGTGTTCGAGGAAGGCGTGCGCGACATGTGCGCGCTGATCCACGAGCATGGCGGCCAGGTCTATTTCGACGGCGCCAATCTCAACGCCATGGTCGGCCTCGCCCGGCCGGGCGATCTGGGCGCCGATGTCTGCCACCTGAACCTGCACAAGACCTTCTGCATTCCCCATGGCGGCGGCGGCCCCGGCGTCGGGCCGATCGGCGTCAAGGCGCATCTGAAGCCCTTCGCGCCGGGTCATGTGGCATTGGGTTCGAGCCACGCTGTGGCTGCGGCCCCGTTCGGCAGCGCATCGATCCTGCCCATCACCTGGATGTACATCCGCATGATGGGCGGCGCCGGCCTGAAGCTGGCGACGGAGATGGCGATCCTCAACGCCAACTACATCGCCCATCGTCTCAAGGCGCATTACCCGGTGCTCTACAAGGGCCGCAACGACCGGGTGGCGCATGAGTGCATCCTCGACACCCGCATCCTGAAGGACAGCGCCGGCGTCACCGTCGAGGACATCGCCAAGCGGCTGATCGACTACGGCTTCCACGCCCCGACCATGAGCTGGCCGGTGGCCGGAACGCTGATGGTGGAGCCGACGGAATCCGAGCCGAAGGAAGAGCTTGATCGCTTCTGCGAGGCGATGATCTCGATTGCCGGCGAAGCCGCCCGCGTCGAGAAGGGCGAATGGCCGAAGGAGGACAATCCGCTGGCCAATGCCCCGCATACGGCCGCCGAGCTGATGGCCGACACCTGGTCGCACCCCTACACAAGGGCACAGGCCGCCTTCCCGGCCGGTTCGCTGGATTCGGCCTCGAAATACTGGCCGCCCGTCTCGCGCATCGACAATGTGGCCGGCGACCGCAACCTGGTTTGCGCCTGCCCGCCCATCGAGGCGCTGGCGAGCTGACGCACCGCGTCAGGAGAAGTGGCAGGAGCCTGCCATCAAACCCTATGCAATCCCCGCCCGGCCATGAGATCATGGCCGGGCTTTTTTGTATCGAAGCATTCGGTCACGTACGGTGAACCGGGGAGCTCTGAAATGGCTTATGACGAACAGCTTGCGGCCCGTATGCGCGATGCCCTGGAAGGCCTCCCGGGCATGGTTGAAAAGCGCATGATGGGCGGCATCTGCTTCATGCTGGACGGCAACATGATCAGTGGTGCCGATCGCACAAAAGCAGGCGAAGGCCGCTTCCTGTTTCGCGTCGGCAAGGAACGGCAGTCCGAAGCCCTGAAACGGCCCGGCGCGCAGATCATGGAAATGGGCGGGCGCAGCATGAGCGGTTTCGTCTTTGTCGATGCGGAAAGCTGCGACGGCGCCGCCATGAAGGAATGGATCGCCCTGGCGCTCGACTTCGTCGGCACCCTGCCCGCGAAATGAGAGGCGATCGATAGATCATGGAGATCGACGGGTTTTCACGTTTTCCGCCTGAGACGCTGGATTTTCTGACCGCCCTGCGGGCCAACAACGATCGCGATTGGTTCGCTGCGAACAAACCTGCCTATGAACGCGCAGTGAAGCGGCCGGCGGAAGATTTCTGCCGCGCCATGACACCGCGCCTGGATGAATTGACCGGGTTGCGGCACCGGTCGAAGATCTTTCGCGTCCACAGGGATGTGCGCTTTTCCCGCGACAAGACACCCTACAACGCGCATCTGCACATTTCCTTCATGCCCGTGACGGACGGTTTACTGAACCCAGGATGGTTTTTCGGTCTCGAGCCTGATCGCTTGGTAGCCGGCACCGGCGTGTTCGAGCTGGCCAAGGCCGGGCTTGATGCCTTTCGCGCGCGCATCGCCGGCGACGACGGGAACGATCTGGCCGCTCTTTTGCAGGATTTGTCCGGCAACGGTGCCCGGCTGAGCGAACCGGAACTGAAACGCGTGCCCCAGCCCTATCCGGTCGATCATCCGCATGCGCAATTGCTGCGCTACAAATCATTGAGCGGCTGGGAAGATTTCGCCGCCCCGCGCCTCGCCTGCGAAAACGGGTTTGCCGAAAATTGCCTTGCGGCATTCGTCCGCCTCAAGCCCTTGTTCGACTGGCTGGCTGCCGGGCGCGATTGAAGGTCGCCGCGTCTTCCCCTATGACACGCGCGATCCGGAATTCCACTTTCGTGTCGCTGCGGCTCGAAATCTCGGTACTCGCAGGCCTGCGGAAGCGCTGAACGGAACCGGAACAGGCTTCGCTTTGCCATGCGTTCCATGGCAAACTGCAGGGTGATTCGCGGGACAGGAAATTACATTCTTCATGGACGACAACAACGATCTCTTTGGCGGCCTCGCCCCCAACCCGGAACGCGCCAGGACACCAGAGCCGGCGGCGCCGAGCAAACCTGCGCCACGCGCCGCCCCGGTGCGCGATGGGTCTGATGGCTACAGTGCGGCCGACATCGAGGTTCTGGAAGGCCTGGAGCCGGTGCGCCGGCGACCGGGCATGTATATCGGCGGCACGGACGACAAGGCGCTGCATCACCTGTTCGCCGAGGTGATCGACAATTCGATGGACGAGGCCGTGGCCGGCCACGCCACCTTCATCGAGGTCGAACTGGACGAGGACGGCTTCCTGTCCGTGACCGACAATGGCCGCGGCATCCCGGTCGATCCGCATCCGAAATTCAAGGACAAATCGGCCCTCGAAGTCATCATGACGACGCTGCATGCGGGCGGCAAATTCGATTCCAAGGTCTATGAGACCTCCGGCGGCCTGCACGGCGTCGGCATTTCGGTCGTCAACGCCCTGTCGGAACTCCTGGAAGTCGAGGTCGCCCGCAACCGCCAGCTCTTCCGCCAGACCTTTTCGCGCGGCCTGCCGCAAGGCAAGCTTGAAAAGCTGGGTGAGGTTCACAACCGGCGCGGCACCAAGGTGCGCTTCAAGCCGGACGACCAGATTTTCGGCAAGGACGCCAAGTTCGAGCCCGCCAGGCTCTACCGCATGGCGCGCTCGAAGGCCTATCTGTTCGGCGGTGTCGAAATCCGCTGGTCCTGCGCGCCCTCGCTGATCACCGGCAAGGATCAGACGCCGGAAAAGGCGAGTTTTCATTTTCCCGGCGGCCTGAAGGACTTTCTCGCCGCCTCGCTCGAAGGCGAATTCCAGGTCACCAAGGAAGTGTTTGCCGGCCGCAGCGAAAAGCGCGGCGGCCATGGCGCGGTCGAATGGGCCGTCACCTGGTATGGCGGCGATGCACTGTTGAACTCGTATTGCAACACCATCCCCACCGCCGAGGGCGGCACCCATGAGAGCGGCTTTCGCAACGCGCTGCTGCGCGGCCTGCGCAGCTATGCCGAACTGACCGCCAACAAGCGCGCCGCCATCATCACCGCCGAGGATGTGATGATCTCGGCCGCCGGCATGCTGTCGGTCTTCGTCCGCGAGCCGGAATTCGTCGGCCAGACGAAGGACAAGCTGGCGACGGCCGCCGCCATGCGCATCGTCGAGAACGCCGTGCGCGATCCCTTCGACCACTGGCTGGCCGACAACCCGCAGGAAGCATCGAAACTGCTCGACTGGGTGGTGGCCCGCGCCGACGAGCGCCTGCGCCGCCGCCAGGAGCGCGAGGTCAGCCGCAAGAGCGCCGTGCGCAAGCTGCGCCTGCCCGGCAAGCTCGCCGATTGCACCATGGGAGCGGCCGCCGGCGCGGAAATCTTCATCGTCGAGGGCGATTCGGCCGGCGGCTCCGCCAAGCAGGCGCGCAACCGCACCAGCCAGGCCGTCCTTCCGTTGCGTGGAAAGATCCTCAACGTCGCCAGCGCCGGTTCGGGCAAGCTTGCCGCAAACCAGCAGATTTCCGACCTGACCCAGGCTCTGGGTTGCGGCACGCGGTCCAAATACCGCGAGGACGATCTGCGCTATGACCGTGTGATCATCATGACCGATGCCGATGTCGATGGTGCGCACATCGCCTCGCTGCTGATCACCTTCTTTTATCAGGAGATGCCGCAACTCATCGAGAACGGCCATCTCTATATGGCCGTGCCGCCGCTCTACCGCATCAGCCAGGGCGGCAAGACCATGTATGCCCGCGACGACGCGCACAAGGACGAGCTGCTGCAGACCGAGTTCACCGGGCGCGGCAAGGTGGAGCTTGGGCGGTTCAAGGGCCTCGGCGAGATGATGGCGAGCCAGCTCAAGGAGACCACCATGGATCCGAAGAAGCGGATGCTGTTGCGGGTCACCGTCATCGACGGCCAGGAAGCCACGCAGACGGCCATCGATGCGCTGATGGGCACCAAGCCGGAAGCCCGTTTCCGCTTCATCCAGGACAATGCCGAATTCGCCGAAGAGCTTGATATTTAGAGCATTTTGTAGCCAGGTGGAATCACCTGACGTCCGCATAAATGCGCAAAAACAAAGAGATAGACCGGTTCAACGCTTCTATGAAACGCTGAAGCGATCTTTGCGAAGGAATTAGAAGCGACGGTTTACGCTGCGGCAATCGCCTGCGCCTGGAGGCGCGCGTTCTCGCGCAGCGCATCCAGATGGATTCCACGCAGAAGCCCGGCCAGTTCGGCCGCATCGGCGTCCGGTCCCGCCTGCCCCGGCGTCGCGCCAAGGCTGTGCAGCATCAGCCAGGAAACCTCCTGCGCACCCGCCACGCGCTTGCCGCGCGCCACTTCGCGCCAGACGCCGAGTGCCCGCAGGATCGGCGCCCGAGTGTGACGACCGAGCCCGGCCTTGTGCAACAGCGCTCCGACGGCGACGTCCCGGCCGCCTGACAGAAGCGCCCGGATTCGCGTTTCGGCCTGCCCCGTCAACGCCACGAGCACCGCGCCGAAGAAGTCGATCTTGCCATGCGCCACCATGCGGATGAGAAAGCCGGTCGACAGATCGCCACGCAGCCGCAGATGCTCGACCAGCGCCGCATGCTCATCCTGCCCGATTGCCTCGATCAAGGTCAGCGACGCACGCACACAGGCATCCCGCGTCAGTTTTTCCGCCCGCGCGGCTCCGACCAGCGCCTGGACCAGCGGTGCGACGCGCAGCGTCTCGCCGAGTTGAACAAGCAGCAGATGCCGGCAATCGGGCGGCAGGCGCGCATCCTTGATCAGCGCTTCGCGCAAAACGGCATCGGCGCCATGCCGCTCCACCATGCGGCGAAAGCTCAGCCCGGCGATATCGGCGCCGGAATTTTCCACCAGCTCGACGCAGGCTTCAAGCGCGCCGACCTCGGCAATGGCCGCCGAGACCCCCATGGAAAGCCGTGGACGCATGGCGATCAGACGCTGGGTTTTTTCTCGCCCCTCGGCAACGCGATCGATCAGGTCGGAATCGGACAGGACCGGCGAGCGTGCCAGAATGGGCGCGGCGACGTCCGGCTGGTCGGCGGCCAGCGCCGCCACCACCTGCATCGGCGCATGACGGCTGACGGACAGGGCCTCGGCCAGCGCCGCGCGCACCTTGGAAGAGGGATCGTCAAGCAGCGCGGTCAGCGCGGCTTCCGCCGCATAACGGTCCTCAAAGGCCAGCTCCGCGTCGAGATAAGCCCGCGCCAGCGCCGTTGCCGCTGCTGCCCGCTCCGACACTTTGGCCGTCTCCATCCAATTCAGAAAATGCTGGACCACTCTCACCGCCGCACACGCTCCCGCCCCGTCTGAACCGACCCTAGCGGCAATTCGTATAGGAAACGTTTACCATAACTGCCGGCTTGCCGGGGCCGTGGCGCGCGTCTAGTGGTCTGACCGAAACAGATGGTCCCATCTGTTTCGACAAGTCAGCCCACAAGCTATTGATCCGGTGGGGCGATTTTTCCCAACAGATGGGCACCATCTGTCAGGATCCACCACTAGAGCATTTTGCAGTCAGGTGGTTTCACCTGACGTCCGCATAAATACGGAAAAGCAAAGCGATAGACCGGTTCAGCGTTTCCATGAAACGCTGAACCGGTCTATCAAGAAACCGGACACCAATCGGAGGACATCGATGGCCGGTCTTTATCTGCAGGAATTCAAGCCGGGACAGGTTTTCCAGCACGAATTGCGCAAGAGCGTGACGGAGAGCGACAACATGCTGTTTTCCGTGATGACCCTCAATCCGCAGCCCCTGCACATCGATTTCGCCTTCGCCGAGAAAACGGAATGGGGCAAGCCGCTGGTCAATTCCCTGTTCACGCTCGGCCTGATGATCGGCATCTCCGTCCACGACACAACGCTCGGCACGACCATCGCCAATCTCGGCATGACGGAAACCGTCTTTCCCAATCCGGTGTTCCATGGCGACACGATCCGCGTCGAGACCGAGGTCAAATCCGTCCGTGAATCGAAGTCGAAGCCCGATCGCGGCATCGTCGAGTTCGAGCACCGCGCCTACAATCAGGACGACAAGCTGGTGGCGCGCTGCCTGCGCCAGGCGATGATCGTCAAGAAGCAGGACGTCTGACCATGCGTTCGCTGCTGTTCGTTCCCGGAGATTCGCCCCGAAAGCTGGAGAAGGCGCAGGCATCGGGCGCCGATGTGCTGATCGTCGATCTGGAGGATTCCGTCGGCCTGGACAACAAGGAGGAAGCCCGGCGCGTCGCCACCGGCTTCCTGTCCGGCGCGCGTGACAGGAGCGCGCTCGCCCTCTATGTGCGCGTCAACGACCTGGCGAGCGGCATGACCGAGGACGATCTCGCCATCGTCATGGCGGGTCGCCCCGACGGCATCATGCTGCCCAAGGCGGAGGGCGGCGCCGATGTCACGCGCCTTGCCGCCAGCCTGCGCGTCCACGAGGCGGCGCACGGCATCGAGGACGGCGCGACACGCATCCTGCCGATCATCACCGAAACCGCCATAGGCGTCCTCAACGCGGCGAGCTACCGTGCCGCAAGCCCGCGCCTGGCGGGGCTGACCTGGGGCGCCGAAGACCTCTCCGCCCATATCGGCGCGCTCGCCGCGCGCAACGCGGACGGTTCCTACACCGACCTCTTCCGCCTTGCACGCAGCATGACATTGCTGGCCGCCGCCGCTGCCGGCGTGCCGGCCGTCGACACGGTGTTCCCCAACTTCTCCGACATGGAAGCCTTCACCGAAGAGTGCCGCCTTGCCGCCCGCGACGGCTTTGTCGCCAAGATGGCGATCCACCCGGCGCAGGTGCCGGTCATCAACGCGGCCTTCACGCCTACGGCGCATGAGATCGAGAAGGCACAGGCCGTCGTGCAGGCCTTCGCCGCCGCCGGCAATGCCGGCGTCGTGAACATTGGCGGACGCATGTATGACCGGCCGCACCTGGCTCTGGCGCAGCGCGTGCTGGCCCGTGCGACCGATGGAGCAGCCGATTGAAGGTCAGGCTTTTCGGAACGCGGGGCCGGGCGTCCTACTCGGCCTCGATGTAGAAGACCGACCAGACCCAGGTTTTCTCCTCGTCTTCGCCCGCCACCCGGTCACCCGTGTCATAGACCAGCCAGAGCGGCCCCAGCCCACCGATCCCCAGCGGCTCGCCGTTCACTTTCATCGCCAGCACCCAGTCACGGGCGGCAATTTTCTCGACGTCCATCTGCAGGCCGAAACCATCGAGCGCGTAAACAGTCACCGATTTGCCTGTCGCTCCCGCCGCCTCCAGCACGTCCTTCAGCAGCGGACCTTCCATGGCGAGAACGCCCGGCCAGTCTTCGGTGTCGGCATTGACCTTGATCGATTGCTGCGGCAGGGTCGCCAGCGCGGCCACGTCGAAGCCAAACGCCTTGTCGAACTCCTTGTCGTGATATTTGAGAAACCCGTCGAAGAATGGGTCGAACGCGCCGCGATTGGTGTTTTCCACCGAACCGGCGACGGTCAGCACCGTTTCTCCCGCCCGCCCCGGCAGGATTGCGCCCGCCAGGAAACACAAGACCACGGCAAAGATAATGGGAAGTCCGCGCATGTCTGCCTCCAAACGATCGGACCGATCGCCAGCGCCCGGCGTTCGGCTCCGTCAAGACCTCCCAGTCCCCGTGAAAATCTGACACTCCCCGCCCGGCGTGGCAAGGACAAGTTGGCCGCTTGCCTGCCGGTCACGCGTCGCTTGAAACCGTTCCGTCGAGATCGCCCTTCAGCCGATCGAGTATGGAAACCGCATGCGCCGCGTACTGGCTGATCCAGCGATCGCTGATCGCCTTGATCGGCAGGGCGTTGAGATGGTTCCACCGCTCCCGCCCTTCACGCCTGGCGATGATCAGGTCGGCCTCCTCCAGCACTTTCAGATGCTGCATGACGGTGCATCGGTCCATGTCGGCAAAGCGGGCGCAAAGCATGCCCGTCGTACAGGGGCGGTCTTTCAGTTCATCGAGCATGGCGCGCCGCCGCGGGTGCGCCAGGGCTTTGAACACGAGGTCGTCTTTGGCTTGTCTTGACATGTTATATTTTTATAACATATGTTTCGATCGATCAAGAGCGAGGATGTGCCATGAAACCGGAATTCAGGGTTTCCGCGAGAATTTCAAAGCCGGTTGAGACGGTGTTCGATGCGGTGGTGAACCCAGTGAAGCTCAGCGGCTATTTCACCACGGTCGGCGGCGCCAGCGCGCCGTTGATCACCGGCGCGACCGTCCTGTGGTGGGGCGAGGTGCCCGTCGAGGTCGATGAGGTCGCAAACAACGAGCGCATCGTTCTGCGCTGGGACGGCTCCGGCCCGAAGGGAGAGACGCTCTACAAGACGCGCATCGAAATGAATTTCGAGCCGCTCGACGATGGCGGAACGCTGGTCACCATAGCCGAAGCAGGCTGGCGCGAGAGTGCCGCTCATCTGCGCGCCTCCTACATCAACTGCGAGGGCTGGACGCAAATGCTGTGCTGCATGAAGGCCTTTCTCGAGCACGGCATCAATCTGCGCCACGGCTACTATGCCAGCGAACTGCGCGGCGAACCGGCGCGTGAACCCGAACGTTGAGCCGAAAACACCAAGGAAAATGCCATGAGTGAGCAAATGCCTGTAAAAACGACGACAAAACTCTACGGCGGCATCGACATCGCCATGAAGGTGCCGACACACCAGTACGAAGCCACCATCGCCTTCTATCGCGACGCCGTCGGCCTCACGCCGATCACGGACAAAGCGCCGGCCGTCGGTTTCGAGCTCGGCCCCAACAAATTGTGGATCGACGAAGCCCCGCAGATGAGCCAGGCGGAAATCTGGTTGGAGCTCTTCACCGACGAATTTTCCGCCGCCGCCGACCGCATGGCCAAAGCGGGCGTCGTGCGTTGCGACGCGATCGAGCCGTTGCCGGAAGGCTTCAAGGGCGGCTGGGTGACCAGCCCGGCCAACATCATTCACATGGTGCGCGAACCGGACGCCTGGTAGTCAGGCCGCCGGTTTCCAGCATGACAGCTGCGATTTACCGCGAAGGAGCGCGACTCCAAATCGCAACTGTAGAACTAGCCCTTCCAGCGCGGCCTGACCATTTCGAACACTTCGGTCACCGCCGCGTAATCGCGATAGCCGAGCCGCGCCAGGGTGCCGGCGGCGACCACGTCGAACAGGCCGTTCTTCAGCACGGCCTCGTCGATGTGGATGCCGATCACCTCGCCAGTGACGACGATCACGCCGGCCGGCTTGCCGTTCAGCCCGTTCGGCCTGCGCACCTCCGTGACCTTGCATTCGAGCGCCGCGTGGCACTCGGCCACGCGCGGCGGCGCAACCAGCTTCGAGGGCGCTTCCGTCAATCCGGCATGGGCGAACTCGCTGACGCCGCGCGGCGCGTCGATGGAACTGGCGTTGATCTTCTCGGCCAGGTCGCGGCTTGCCAGATTGACGACGAATTCGCCGCTCTCCTCGGCGAAGGTCGCGCTGTCCTTCGCCCCTTCCGACGAAAAGAGCACCAGATGCGGATCGGAAGAGATCGCATTGAAGAAGGAATAGGGAGCGAGATTGACCGCGCCGTCCCGTCCCATGCTCGAAATCCAGCCGATCGGCCGGGGCGCGACGATCGCCTTGAAGGGATCGTGCGGCAGGCCGTGCCCATTTGCCGGTTCGTAGAACATCACCCCTCCCACGGCCCGCGATACGTCGATACCAGTGATGCCACGTCCGGGCGCGGCCGCTCCGGTGCGTCTCCCTCGGTGCTGCCGATATGCACGAAGCCGATCACCTTTTCCTCCGGCGCCAGCCCCAACAGGCGCCGCCCTTCGGCATCGTCCGAATACCAGTTGGTGATCAGATTGGTGCCGTAACCCAGCGCGTTGGCCGCGATCATCAGGTTCATCGCCGCCATGCCGCCCGACAGGAACAGCTCCCATTCGGGGATGGTCGGGCTCTTCCTGGGCACGAAGACGACGCCGATGACCAGCGGCGCGCGCGAAAAACGCGTCCGCTCCTTCTCCAACCGCAATTCCGGCAGCGCGCCCTCGCGCTGCTCGGCCAACGCCGCCAGCGCCTCGCCGATCCGCAGCCGCTCTTCGCCGCGATACAGGATGAACCGCCATGGCGTCAGGCGGCCATGGTCCGGCACGCGCGAAGCCACGGTCAGAATGGTCTCGATCTCCGCGTCCGAAGGCGCAGGTGCGCTCAGATCCTGGATCGGCGTCGATTTGCGCTCCAGCATGAAATTGAGCACGGATGGATGCACTGTCTGTCTCCTGTCGGTGAAAAACCCGGGTGGGAACGCTTGGGCTGGCTTGCGGCTGGCTTGCGGCTGGAGGCACGCAGGCCTGAAATCGCACAATCGCCTTGAAATTGCCACCGGCTTGGGCTTGAAGTTGCACCATGCGCCGACTTTCCCAGGCAGTTCTTGCCCTGACGTTCATTGCTGGTTCGCCATCCGTGGTCTTGCAGGCCGCCGCGCAAGTGGAGGCATCGGCGGCGATTGACGGTTTGCGTCTCCCCGGCCTCAACAATTACGCGCCGGCCGCGCTGGGTGGTCCGCTCACCTTGCAGGGAACAGGCGAGATCACCCTTGCCGCGCATCTGGCCAACGATGCCGGCGAAATTCACACCGGCCTTGTGTGGCGCGTGTTCGGCACGGAAACTGGACCGGACGAGAAATTGCCCCTGGTGGCAACCGCGCGCGGCGGCACCGGCGTTTTTCAGCTCGCCCCCGGCAGCTACCTCGTTCACGCCGCCTATGGACGCGCCGGCGCCACCAAGCGCATCACGGTCGGCCGCGAGCCGCATCGCGAGGACCTGGTTCTCGATGCCGGCGGCCTCAAGCTCAACGCCGTCCTGTCTGGCGGCGTGCGCATTCCGCCCGACCAGCTGCGCTTCTCGATCTATGAAGTCAGCGAGGAGGCGATCGGCGACGGCGCGCTGATCATTCCCGACGTGAAGCCCGGCAGCATCGTTCGCCTCAACACGGGCACCTACCACGTTGTCTCCAACTACGGCTCGGTCAACGCGCTGATCCGCTCGGACATTCGTGTCGAGGCGGGCAAATTGACCGAAGCGACGGTGGAACACCGCGCCGCCGATCTGACGCTCAAGCTGGTGCGCGAACGCGGCGGCGAGGCCATTGCCGACACCGCCTGGTCGATCCTCACCGATACGGGCGAAATCGTCTACGAAACGGTCGGCGCCTATGCGTCGATGGTTCTGGCCGAAGGCGAATACACGATCATCGCCAAGAATCGCGACCGCATCTACCAGCGCGATTTCGGTGTCATCCCCGGCCGCAACCAGGACGTCGAACTGCTGCCGACGGATCTTTTGGACACCCGCAACCAGTTCCCCGACTGATCGCAGCTCTTGCCTGACGCCTGAACCACCGCTCCCCTTCCCCAACCTCAGCGCTGGTGACGCCGCCGGTTCCACCAGACGGCCAGTCTGCGCCGCCTGCGGCGAACCGACGCTATGTCGTAGGAGAGGACCAGCAGGCCCAGCGGAATCATCCAGAACCCCAGCACCGGCAGGAAGCCGAACAGGCCAAGTACAACCAGGCCGATGCCGCCGGCGATCCGCGCCAGCCGCGAGCGCGGTATCGGGATGCGCCGCCCCATCAGAGACACGGATGGCCGCGCGGCAGTGTCTTTCGTCTCGGTTCCGTCGCTCATTCGGGTCCAGCCATCGTCCTGTTTCCTGTACGGCCACGCATGCGTCACCGGCACCTTCCGCCGCACTACCGTCTCTGCTGCACGGCGGGCAAGCCCTCTATATGAGAACCCATCGGCGCGAAAGCGAGGCAGACGCGGTGAAAGTCGGAAAAAAGTGAAATTGCCGCTTTGCAAAGGCGAATGCGGTTTGCTATAGCCTCGCCACTGACACGAGCACAGGCATTCCCCGGTAGCTCAGTGGTAGAGCAACCGGCTGTTAACCGGTTGGTCGCTGGTTCGAATCCGGCCCGGGGAGCCACTTTGTTCTTCTATTGAGCTCGCGCTTGATATGCGCAATTCTGGGATATTGGTGTAGCGCGCAATTTCAGTTGGCACGAACGCGCAACTTCACTTGGCATCGATTCGTCAACCTCGTTTGAACCGTTGAACGGGCGTTGAAGGCTATTTGCACCAAGTCTCGCGGCGGCCGGCCCATGGGTGGGCGTGGCCTTCCTCGATCAGCTTCGCACCGACGCTTTCGCCATCGACCAGCACCACCGCCAGCGTGCGGCCGTACTGGTCCTTGCCGGTCCGCACGATCACCCTTTTTCCCGAAACAAGCAGCTCGGCCAGGCGGCCTGCGGCGCGCCAGGCGGTGATCGCCCTGATGGGCGAGAACGACTATCTGGCCGGCAGGATAGAGGCGCTGGAAAGCGTCGTCAGCTGGGGGTACCTTCGCGTTTCGCCGACGACCGCGCGATGACAATGATGGGGGGTACCATGGGAAGCAAGGCCGACGAGATCGACGTCACCGAAGAGTTCGAAAAGATGGTGTCGGATGTGAATTTCGACGTGGCACGCAAGGGCGGCTACTACGAGGCCTATTGCTCCTATCATGGGATCATTGGACAGGGCTCGCCGGCAATTCTTCAGAAGAAGATCGACAAACATCTGAAGAAGCCGGGACCTCACGCAATCAGAACCTTGTGGTGGGACGAGCCATGACCGGCGCGCCCTGGGGCGAGGCGAAGGCACTGCAGGAGCCGCTGCCGGATGACGGGCTGGTGAAAGTGGACGCGCTGGACAAGCCGGAACCGTACACGAAGCGTGGACAGACGGGCCGCTTCTAGGCTGTGAGCTGAAGCGGCGACGCGTTCTCGGTCCCAATAATCGACCCCTCCAGGCCAAGCTTTGCCCTCATCCGCAGAATCACGCTTTCAGATATCTCAAAAAGACCGCAGCATACGGGATAGCGACCATAGCCACCGGCGCGCCCGATCTCTTCAACAAGCGCGCCGGCGCTTGCGTAGGCACGCTTCAGATAGGGTTCGTAGTTAACGACGATTGTGCTGATGGCATGTGCAAAGGCACATTCGGCCGATGCGAGCGACATCAGTCCGAAAGCGCGCATCGGTGAAACACCAGGAAAGTCCCGCTCGAGGTTCTCGTGATGCACACAAGCCCGAGTGGCTTCCCAGATACCGGGAGCCGACAGATGGGCCGCATCCGGCAGTGTGTCGTAGAAGACGTCATAGAGGAGTGTCGGGCCGGTCGTCGGCATCAGCCGGATCGCGGCATACAGCACTTCCCTTTCGATGTCGGCCCAGACCAGGTAGACAGGTCCGAGGTCATCATAGCGATCGCGCTCATAGTCACCCTGCACTTCGACCTGCCAGCATAACTGATCGAAGAAGACCTGTTTCCTCAACCTGAACATCTGATCGAGAATACCCGTGTTCTTCTCATAAGCATTTGCCTGGATCGCAAAAAACATCCCGCCCTCCGTCGTTTCAGTGACGGAATGAAGCTCGGACAAGCGCGGGGCAGCGACAATTTCCCAGAATTGGTTCCCGCAAAGTCGGGGATGGCAATTATAGCGTTATCAGGCGCATGGTTATCGCTTTTGCCACGGCTTGAGGCAAAGACGAGCAACTGAGCTTGTGCCTGATCGACTTCAAATAGCTGCGCACTGTGTGTTCTGATATGATCAGGATGTCGGCGATTGTCCCGGCGTCCTTGCCTTGCGCCAGCCAGTAGAGGCACTCGATTTCACGGGGTCCGAGATGAACGCTAAACCGACACCCGGCCTCCATCAGCGCCTTCTTGTGCAAAATATGCGCCATCTCGGCCAAGTCCGCAGCAACGTTACGAATATAGTGCTTCCACGTTCCAGTCGGAGCGTCGGCGCTGAACGAAAGCAGAGACCGTCGAGCGCTTTTATCGATGACAGGAATGGAATAGCCGTCTGCGCCAAGCCCAAATGCCTGAGCGTCCGCCATCATCGACATGGATCGCTCGTCGATCTCCAATTCCGACCAGAAGAACGGTAGCATTCCTGAGAATCCGGTCGCCACGACCGGGTCCACGTCCACATACCCTTTCAGCAAGTACCTGGCGATCCATTCAGGCGGATAGGTGCTTCTGACAAAGGGAGAGTCGATTGGCCCGAAATTGACGTTAGCAAGGTGAAAGGTGACATGCTGGACTTGGAAGATGTGCTGCAGAGTCTCGATCGCACCTTCTATCGAATCGGATTTTTCGATGAGGTTGAAGGCCAATGAAGTTTGTCCGAGCGCGCTCTCAATTTTGCCTTGATGCATAATGATCGCCCCCCCCCCGGGCGATTAACGATGAAATCATCTCCTGATTGCAACCATATGGCAAGTACTGTCAAAGATTTGATCGGTTAAGTGTAATCTGAGGACGACGGATGGGCTCAAAAGATTGGCGTTCGATTTCCGATCAGGAAGATGCCTCGGAGCTTGAAAGCACCTCCTCGGTCGACGAGGCTGCGTTGGCATTGGTCAATGCTCTAGGGTCTGCCGCCGCGGGGGAAGCACTCCTACGCGCCCTCATTTGCGAGCGCACCGCGGAAGCGCAACGCGCGGACTTCTGGGTCCAGGTCTATCAACGCTTTTCACGTCGACGTTAGGCTTTGCGCCAGTTCACAGGTGCCCCCGCACGCCGACGGCCTACCGACTAAGCCTGGCAGGCCAAATGAAACAACCTTCATCCGAGCCGGAACAATGATTGGCGTCGTGTCGTGCCCGAAGCTTTGCTTCAGTGCGTTCGCCGGCCATCTGGAAGGCGTCGAGGAGCCTGCTGCGGAACAAGCAATTCGACACACATTCCAAGAAGGTAGGAGAATAGTTGGTGTTCCTTGAAATCCGGCACCTTTGCCGCCAGGCGGGACGCCTCGTGCAAATGCATTAAAACAAGGTCATAATTCGAGAATGGCATTTGCTCGTTGTATTCGAGGATATCCGTCATTTTCATTGAACTCATCGCACCCACCCACATTAAAGAACAAGAGAAGCAGATTGCTCACAATATGAACCGCAAGCAACTGCCAGACTGAGTTCCCCAATCTGAGGGGATCAGATATTGATCCGCCCCGGCATGGATGAAGTTCGAGCGCAGTAGACAAACACGGAACGTTCCCTCTCTCCGGCTCCGCGTGAACGTCACCCTCTCGCAACCGATGCAGGCCATCGAGCCGGCCTAACTGCTTAGTTCAATCGGAATTGTGAGAGCGAGTGTTCGTTATGATCAGCTCGCGCGCCGGCGTTCCCCTGCCGCCGGCGATCGAATAGGTGAGCGTGACGGCCTCGATGGCGAAGCCGGCGAAGATTGCCCGCACCTCCGGCCGGTCGTTGATCGACAGGATGAAGCGCCCCTTCAGCCGCGCCAGGCGCCCGGCCATCGCGGCGAACTGATCGCGGCCGAACAGCGCCTTGCCGTAGTCGCCCTCCGAGCCCCAATAGGGCGGATCGAGGTAGAACAGCGTCGCCGGCCGGTCGTAGCGGTCGATGAAAGCCAGCCAGTCGAGGTTCTCGATTGTGACGCCCGACAGCCGTTCATGGACGCCTTCGAGCAGCGGGGCCAGCCTTGTCAGGTTGAAGCCGGCCGAGGCGGCCGGATCGACGCCGAAATTCTGGCCGGTCACCTTGCCGCCGAAGGCCAGGCGCTGGAGGTAGAGGAAGCGGCCGGCGCGCTCCAGATCGGTCAGCGTCGAGGGATCGCTCGCCTTCAGCCGCTCGAATTCACGCCGCGAGGTGATCTGGAAACGCAGCGTTTCCATGAATTGCGGATAGTGCCGCTGCAGGATGCGAAACAGGTTCGCCACCTCGCCATTGCCGTCATTTACGATCTCGGCCGGCGGGGCCGACCGCCGGCGGAAGAACACACCGCCCATGCCGACGAACACCTCGGCGTAGGCCCGGTGCGGCACGGCGGCGATGCGCCGGCAGAGCTCGGCGGCAAGCCGTCTCTTGCCGCCGATATAGGCAGCGGCCGGCCGCACCGGCGCCACGTCGCGAAACCCAAAATTGTCCTTCATGCCGATTTAACCCGATCGCAGCCACACTCGCCCGGCCCGAAAGGGCGGCGGGTGCGGCGGTTATCGATGGTCATCGTCGGGCGGGGATTGTTTGGCGACAGGCCCGCCGCCGGCGCCCTTCACGGGCGCCGGCCATCCGTGGTCAATAAGGATAGGGCGAAGCGTTGACCGGCGCCCAGCCGGACGGCAGCGCCGAGGCCGCGGCGATCAGGCTGCCCGGCATCAGCCAGCCAGTACCGCCCGTATTGGCGTGGGCGGTCGGATTGGCCACCACGACGAACTTGAACGACAGCTGGTCGACACCCGACGGCGTGTCGTCGCTGCGCTGCAGGATGGTGTTCCGGCACAGCAGATGGCCGGGCATGATCTGTTCGACGAGCACGTCGGCCGGTGCCGGCTGGACCCGCCAGATGAAGGCGTAGGGGCCGGGCCGCAGATAGGCCAGCCCATGCTCAGGGCCAAGGGCCGCCAGCGATGCCAGCGAGGCGGCGAAGGGCACACCCTGCTGGATGTTCAGGCTGACGGGTTCGGGGGTGTTGAAGACGATCTCTGTCATCGGCATGGCCTCTCGGGCTTGGTTGCATCCGCCGGCGGCGGATTCGTGAACTGGCCTGGTCGGGTTTGCTCCTTCTTTGCTGGTTGTCGCGGCTCATGACTGCGGCACTGTTGGCAGAAAATAATGGATGGCGATGCGCACCGCACCGCCGGTGAAATCGCCGCCATTGGCGGTCAGGCGGATCGCCGTGTCGCCATAGAAGGCCTGCGGGCCGATGACGCCGGCATTGGTCGAGCCGGGTGCGGCCCCCAGTGAGCCACCGAATTTCGACTGCTCTCCGGCAAGGCCGCAATCGTAGGAGGCGGCCCCGGTGACGGCCGTCACCGTCCGGGTCGAGACGCCGAAGACGATCGCCCGGTTGGGAATGAGGACGGTCGAATCGACGCTGGCGCCCGCAAGCCCGGCAAGCAGCTCCTCGGCGACGACGATGGCGTTGGCGCTGCCGGCCGGCCCTTGCGAGACGATGGTCGAGGCGGCCAGAGCCATCAGTCCCAGCGCCTCGGCGAGCGTCCGCCAGGCGGCGCCGTCGAAGATCAGCGCCTGCGCCTCGTCCTCGGCAAAGGCCAGCCAGCCCGCGCGTGGCGCAAGCTTTGCCCAGGCTCCGCCCGACCAGACGGCGACGTTCAGGTCCCAGCCGGCCCAGGCGCCGGTCGCGCCGGCGGCAGGGATATAGGCGTCGCCATCGCCGGGCGCGCCGGGCGGCGCCGTCAGGTCGCGGTCCTTGACGGCCATCTGCACCAGCGTGTCGAGCCGGACCAGGCTCTCATTGACCGGCACGTGTTTCTGCGCCTGGTCGGCGGCGATCATCGGCAGTTGGAGTTTCGTCGTGTCGGCCATCATGAGCTCCTATTCGTGGATCAGCACCTCGCGCCAGATGCCGAGGCCAAAGCTTGCGCTCCTCTGCGCCACCCGCACGTGAAACGTCGATTGAACGCCGCCGAAATCGGCGGCCTGCTCGGCGGCTGTATAAAGGCGGCTCGCCGTCGTCAGCTCGAGGGCGCGCAGGATGCTGCCTCCCGGCCCGTCGAGGATCTCCAGCCGGTAGCGCTCGTCGGCCTCGCCGAGCGGCACGTCCTCGACGCCCCAGGCGTCGCCGCCGATGCGCGTGCGCCTGATCCAGGAGAGCTGCCAGTCGCCGCTCGCCGGGTGGCGCCTTCCGGTCAGCCTGGCCGGCGACAGCGGCCGGCGCGCTTTTGCCTTAAAGGTGAAGGCCTGGCTGTCGAAATCGGCCGAGGCGATGTCACGGTCGGCCGGCCCGAAGCGCCAGTTGCGGGCGAGCCCGACCGCCGCCGCATCGAGCGTCGATTGCCCGACCGCCTCGTCCACCAGCACGAAGCGCGCGCCCGCCGGCACCGGCGCGCGCATGGCGTGTTCGGTGCCCTTCTGGCCGCGCAGCAGGCCGGTCAGCGCGAAGGCGCCGCCGCCCAGCGCCGTCGCTGTTGCAAACTGGACGAGCTCCCATTCGCCGTCCTGGTTCTCGACCAGCGCCGCGTTGGCGCCGTCCATCACCTGGCGCTCGGTGGCGGAAAACAGCGAGCCGTTCGCAAGCCGCACCGTCAGCGTGTTGCCGCGGTCGAAGCGCCACACCGGGCCGGCATGGAAATCCTCCGTGGTGAGCCCGCTGGTGGACGGCAGGGCGAGCAGCGCATCGAGCGAGAAATCCGTCTCGCCGGCCGAGCGGAACACCGCCATGCCCGTCCGCCACGGTTTCATCAGGCCCGCCAAATAGCCGGCGTGGTCGGCGTCGGCATCCTTCAGGAGCGGCCCATCGATCAGCGCCAGGCGCGCCTTGAGATAGAGCGTGACGGGCGGGGTCGGCGCCGGCGAGGATGCGCGCGGCACCGGGGCCGCCGCCAGCGGGTCGACCCGGTGGCCTTCGGCGCGGCGCAGGCCCGCGTCATGGATGCCGGTCAGCCGGAGCGTCGTCCGCGTCGGCAGGAAATCGACCACGTCGCCCGGGTCGAGCGCCAGGCGCGACGGCGGCAGGGAAAATTCGGCGCGCTCGCGGGCGATCCACGCGCGCGAAAGCTCGATCTCGGCGATGCGCGTCGCCTGGCCCTCGCTCATGATGGCCGGCAGGGCCATTTCGACGACGCGCTGGGAGCCGCCGGCCGAGCGCCGCGCCTCGGCCGAGGCCGGCTGGTCGTCGCGGCCCGGATCGCCATAGGCGAGCTTGATCGCCGCCGGCAGTTCTGTCTCCTGCGCCCGCGTCTGGCGAAAGCGGGCCGCCGTGTCGGCCGCGACCGCCAGCCCTTCGCCATCGAGCTCGGCCACCGGCAGCGCCCCCAGCCTGGGCGAGAACTTGATCAGCCCGTCCGATTCGACCGCCTCGAACTGGTAGACCGCCTGCAAGGCTTCAAGCATGGCGCGGGCAGACAGCACCCGGCCGGTGGTGACGCCCTCGACGATCGTCGAAAGCGGCGCCACATGGTGATCGGCGAAACCGGCATCATCGAGCACCGCGCGGAGCGTCTCGGCCGCTGGCGCCGTGCCCAGCCGGCCGGAAATCCAATGGCCGAGCTCCCAATTGACCGCGTCCCCCCAGCGCAGATCCTGCGGAAACGACGGATGCGGCCTGGCGTCCCAGGCCCAGATGCAGGCGCGGTCGATGGCCACCATCGGCCCGCCATAGACCGGCGAATGCGGATTGTTGTCCGACCAGTGGGACAGGACCGTTTCGAGAAAGGCGCGCTGCATGGCGTCGTCGCGGGCGCGGGTGGAAAAATGCGGATAGGCGCTTTCCGACGATTTCGCGTCGACGAAGACGTTGGGCTGGTTGGCGCCCTTGTCGACCGCCGGGCAGCCGATCTCGGTGAAGCGGATCGGCTTTCCCTGCGGCACGAAAGCGGTCGGCGCACCGGCCTCGATGCCGCCTGGCCGGTCGTGATGCGCGTTCAGCCACCAATTGCGCAGATCCTTCTGGCGAAACACCCAGGGCTTGCCATAGGCGCCGTCGGCGATCGGCGAGCGCGCCTGCGCCTGGCGGTCGGCATCGGAGGCGTAATACCAGTCGTAATATTCGCCGCCCTCGACGTTCGCCGCCAGATAGGCGCGGTCGTAGATGGTGGTCGGGCCGGAAGCGTCGTAGTCGAGATGGCCGGTGCCGTCGCGCCAGTCGGCGATCGGCAGGTAGTTGTCGATGCCGATGAAATCGACATCGGCATCCGACCAGAGCGGATCGAGGTTGAAATAGACGTCGCCCGAGCCGTCGGCCGGCCGGTGCGAATGATATTCGGACCAGTCGGCGGCGTAGCCGATCTTGACGCTGCCCCCCAATAGCGCGCGCGCCTCGGCGGCGATCGCCTTCAGCCCGGCAACGAAGGGATAGGCGGAAGACGACGCGCGCACCTCCGTCAGGCCGCGCATTTCCGTGCCGATGAGGAAACTCTCGACGCCTCCGGCGATCGCCGCGAGCTTGGCGTAGTGCAGGATGAAGCGGCGATAGGACCATTCGGCTGGCCCGGAATAGACGACCGCTTCGCCGGCCGCGCCGAAATGCGATGCGTTGGCCGTGCCGAGGAAGCTTGCTACCTGGACTGCGGCCGCCGCCGTCTTGTCGGGCGAACCGGCGAAGCCCGGCGCCGGCGAACAGGTGATGCGGCCGCGCCAGGGATAGGAAGGCTGGCCGATGGAAGCGGCGTTGTCCGAATAGGGATCGGGCAAAGCGTTGGCACCGGCTACGTCCATCATCAGGAACGGCACGACGGTGACATCGATGCCGCGCGCGTTGAGATCGCGGATCGCCGTCACCACCGCCTGGTCGGAGGGCGAGCCGCCGAAGGCCGGCACGCCGGCGGCCTCGCTGACCAGGTCGGCAAAGATGCGGAAGACGCCCGCCACCGACCATGGCACGTTGGTCTCCTTCTCGTTGTCGTCGACCTTCGGCCGGCAGGTGCAATGGCCGGCGCGCAGATCGTCGCCGAACCAGGGCAGCACCAGCAGCACCTGGCGGACGTTCGGCGCCAGCATCTGCAGCCGGTCGATCGAGACGATCCAGTCGCTCGCATCGACCTTGGTGTGGCGGTTCAAAAGGATGCCGCCGAAGAACTGGTGGATGACGCGCACCTCCTCGACCTCGAAGCCCATCTCGTTGGCGCCAATGACGGCGACGCCGCGCACCAGCGGCTCCAGCGCGCCGGTCGGCCGGAACACCTCTACAGCGATCTGCGGCAGGCGGTTGCCATAGGATTCCAGGTGCAGGCGCTCGAAGACGAGGTAGGCGAGCCCGCGATAGGCGGGCGCGTTGCCGGCGCCCTCCTTGGCCTCGATCAGCGGGTCGGGGCTTTGCGCCTGCGTGCCACGGTGGACGCGGAACTCGATCCCCGTCTGGTCGATCTCCTTGCCGTCGGCCCAGATGCGGCCGATGCCGGCGATCGGCCCCTCGCAAAGGCCGACGGCGAAATTGCCGTAATAATGATAGGTGGTCGTCTCGACGCGCGGCCCGCCCTTGCCGCCGGCGCGCTCGGTCTTGGCCACCTCCTCGTAGCGGGTTGCCCAGAAGATCTCGCCGGTGACGCGGGTGCGGCCATAGACGCGGTCGATGTCGGAACCTTCGGTGGCCGTCTGGATGTCGCTGGTGGTCAGGCGCGGCCCCTCGCGCTTGACCGGCGGGGTGAGCGCGTTGACGATGGCGCGATCGGCAAACGAGCCGGCCAGCGCCCCGACCGCCTGGCCGACCAGCCCACCGATGACGCCGAAAGCGCCGCCGATCGAGGCGCCGATGACGCCCAGGACGATGGTGGCCATCAGTTCTCACTCACGGGCCGTATCGCGCGCTTTGCGCGCTGGCCCTCCGTGGGGGCGCCCGAAAAGTCGGGCGGGCAGCGGTCGCTGCCTCGGCCTTCGGCCGGGGTGGTTGCCTTGCAATGGATTGGCGCTGGGAAAGAAAATACTCCGGCGATGCGTCGGCGCCAGGCGTCGGCGATGTGGCCCTCGGCGACGCGGCCTGCGGACTCATAAGCGTGGATCATGCGGTCGTCGGCGGTGAGGATGCCGCAATGCTTGGCCGCAAGCCCCGGCCGCCAGCGGAAGACCAGCACATCGCCTGCCGCCATGGCGGCGATCGGGCGCGGTTGAAGGTGTCTTGAAGCGGCGTTCAACAGCGTTTCAACCCCGCTGGGATCGGCCCAGGCCGGGCCGTAGGCCGGCGGCGCCTCGGCGTCGAAGCCGTACAGCTCGCGCCACACGGCGCGCACCAGGCCAAGGCAATCGCAGCCATGGCGATCGGCGCCCTGATGGCGATAGGCGACGCCGTCGAAACCGCGCGCGACGGCGACGATCCGCTGACGGAACAAGCGTGCCACGTCAGTCATGAAAGCGCCTCCCGGCCGCAGGCCGAGCCGGCGACCGCCGGCCGCCCGACGTTTCGGGCGCGCTCGTGCAGGGCCAGCGAACGCAGTGAGCGATACGGCCCGTGAGCGCTAACCATTAAAAAAACTCCCGCCATCATTGTCGCCGCTGCGCTTGGCGGTGCCGAGGGCGAAATCATTGCCGGGAATGTGCGGAAAGCCGCGAAAGTTGAGCTGGTTGGCGAACTTGGCCTTGCAGGTGGCGAAGCGCTTGTCGCAGCCGGCGGTCACGGAAAACGTGTCGCCGGGCTCGATCGTTCGGGCAGCCCGCGTCCACAGCGTCAACCCTGCCAGCCCGCCCGACTGTTTCAGATGCCCCGAAACCTCGGTGACGGTCCCGTCATTGGCTCCGGACGTCCAGGTGAGCACGCCTTGCGCGAACCACTCGTCGGCGAAGGCCGACAGGCCGGACGCCGTCACCAGCCTGTCGTCTGAGACGGTCGTCACGGTTCCCGTTCCCTTGAACGCGGCCGTGTCGAGATCGACCGTGCAGCGGGCGTCACCCACGACGGCGTCGCAGGGCCGCTGGTACTTGCGGCCGCGCTCCTGGTTGAGCGCGTGCGCCAGGCCGCGCAATTCGGCCATGAAGGCCACGTCGCCGCGCGTCACCTCGCCGATCGAGCCCTTGCGCAGGATCACGCGGTTGTCGACATCCGTCCAGTCGACCCGCCAGAGCTCGACCGCCGCATTGTCCCAAAGGCCGAGCGCGATGTCGTCCTCGGTGATCTCGGCGGATGATACGGCGCCCTCAACCTCCATCGTGTCGACCGCAAGACCGAGCGACGAGGAAACCTCGGAGGCCGACAGGCCTGTCTCGGGCTTGAACGCGGTGCCGGCGAAGGTGAGCGGCCTGTCGTGATCGGTGAAGCCGAACACTTGGCCATCCAGGCGCGCAATGCGCCAACAATTGCAAAGCGTGGTGACGCCGGAATCGAGCAGCGCCTGCAGGCCGGCTGGAAGCGTCTTCATTCGCGCAGTTCCTTCAGAAAGATCGACGGGATGTCGCCGATCGCCGCCGTGCGCAGCGAGATCTGATCGAGCTTGCAGTCGAAGCGCACCGGCACATGGAACTGGCCGCCCCAGGTCAGGACGGCGCCATTGGCAGGTGGGGCGGCGAAGGTGACCGTGCCGGAGGTCATGTCGACGGCGAAGCCGGCGCCCTGCGGCGCGCCGTCGATCGCCACCAGCACGGTGCCGAAGGGCCGCGTGATCCTGCGGTCGTGATGGGCGCCGGCGAAGGAATAGCGCTTAGCGAGCGGGAATGCGGTCTCGACGCCATCGCCGACGCCCAATTGCTGGTCGGTGGCCGTGGGCGCCTGGTGCGGCGCGGCCGAACGGTAATCGGTCCAGTCGAGAAAGCGGAAGCCTGACAGCCGGCCCATCGCCGCATGGTAGAGCGACAGCACCTCGTAGAGCTCGGCCGGCGTGCGGACACCGTATTTGGCGTCGTAGCTGCGCAAGGGCGCCGACCAGGCGGAATTGCGCTCCTCGCGGCCCGAGGAGAGCGGAACGATCTCGGCGGGCCAGTCCGGCCCACCCGGCGAGCCGGCCGAAACGTGGATCGGAAAGATCGCCGCGTCGAGGAATGGCGCCGGCACTAGATCCTCCCTGTCGCCGGCAAGGCAGCGACCGCTGCCCGCCCGACGTTTCGGGCGCCCTCGCGGAGGTCCAGCGAGCGGAGCGAGCGATGCGGACCGTGAGCGATATCACTCTCCATCAGCTATACCTTCCAAAGCGGCTGGCGAAGCGGGCGCCAGCGCGGGCGACCGAGGCACGGCTCTCGGCGAAGGCTTTCGGGTTCGGCGTCTCGATGTTGAAGTTGTTGACAACGGTCTGACCCTGTCCGTACTTCCGCGCCAGTTGATCGGGCCAGCCGATCTCCTCGCCGTCCATGGCGATCACCGGCCGCTCGCCGGGCTTCAGCAAGCCGCCCGTGTGCATGCGCGGCGCGCCGATGAAGACGGAGGCCGGCACGGCGCGTGAGAGCTGCGGCCCGGCGCCGACGCGCCCGCCGCCATGGTAGAGGCCGACCGGCGCCAGGGGCGCCGGCGGGAAGACATTACCGCCGATCCCGCCGAATCCGAATGCCTGGCCAACCGCACCGACGATGCCGCCCAGGAGCCCGCCGCCGCCACTGCCGCCGCCGAGCAGCGCCTGGTCGAGGGCGCGGAAGGCGAAATCGAGAAAGCGCTGGCTGACGCGGTCGACGACACCGGCAAGCGTCTTCATCACATCCTGCCCCTGGGCAATCGCGGAGAGGAACTGGTGCAGCGAGCCCGACAGGATGCGGAAATCCTCGGCCGAGGCGGCAACGGGCGAACGACCCGAAAGGCCGGAGGGCACAGCGCCGACATAACCGCCACTGGCATAGCCCGCCACGCCGGCACGGATGGCATCGAGATTGGCGACGCCGATGCGGGAGGTCGATGCCGCGTCGAACACATATTCGCGCCCATGCACCAGGCCGGCGATCCGGTCGGCCGGCATGTGGCCGGTGAACCCGCCGCCTGCGAACGTTCGGCCCTCGGTCAGCGGCGTCGCGGCGGCGCGGGCCGGCGAGCCGAGCAGATCGGTGGGCACCGCGGCGCCGCCGGCGATGGACTTCAACAGCCGGTCAGTTTCGGCAAGCGCCGGATTGGCGCCGGCGGCAGCTTCGCCCGAGCGGCGGATTTCGTCGGCGCCAGCGCCGATCGCCGGCGCCGCTTCGCCCGCCGCGCCGCCGAGGTCGCGGTATTTCTCGGCAGAGCCGCCGAGCGCCGTGGCCGAGGCCTCGGCGTCGCCCTGCAAGCCATCGAGCAGATCGCGCGACCGCTCCAGTTCCGCCTGCAACTCGGAGGCAGCCTTGGTGTCCTCCAGGATCTGCTCGGCCAGCCGGCGGAACGGCGAGTCCTTCGGCAAGGCCCCGGCGATCGCGCCGACCTGGCGGCGGAACTCGATCACATCGGCCTGGCCCTCGCGCAGCTCCTGGCGAAAGCCCTCGACCTCGGCCTTCAGCGGGCCGAACCGGCCGAACGGATTGCCGAGCACATCCGAGGGCCGCAGCGCATCGCTGCCTTGAACGAGATCGCGTTGCGATGCGCGCGTCGCCTCTTCCAGCCGCCCGACATTCTGCTGGCTCTCGAAACGCAGAACCGATGCGGCGTTGAGACCATAGGAGGAAGCCGCGCCCGATGCCTCGGCCCAGGCGCCTTTCACCTTGGCGACAAGCCCCGCATGATCTTCCAGCGCCCGCGCGATCTTCGGCTGGTTGGAGGTGATTTCGCGGACGAGATCGGCGGCGGCACCAGCGGCGATCTTCAGGCCTTCGCCGATCGCCGTGATGGCGATGCCCGCCGCCAGGCCGCCAGCGGCGCCGATCAGCACGGTGCCCAGAGCGCCGACCTTGCCGCCGGCCACTTCTGCCGCGTCGCCCATCTTGCCGATCTCGGGCGCCGCCCGGCCGCCGGCGTCGGCCACCGCGCGCACGCTCTCGGCCGCCCGCTCGCCTTCGTCGGCGGTGGCCTTCAGCCCGTTGCGGGCGCGGTCGAACTCGGCGTCGTTCCACTCGACGCGGCCGACCCGCTCGATCTTGCGCGAGGCCTGGTCGGCCTTCCTGCCGAGTTCGTCGACACCGCCGGCAGCCTCCTGCAGGGCCTTCTTGGCGCCGGCGGCATCGCCTTCGATGACCAGGGCAAGACGAAGTGCCACGGTGTCACACCTCGCCGTTCATGGCCGCGCGGGCGGCAAGCTCGATCGCCTGGACGCCGGCGAAGACGGCCGCGTCGATCATCCGGCCGCCGGCCTTCCAGGCGACCGCCGCCCCCGCATAGTCGAGCCCGATCCACATCATCCTCAAGCGTCCTCCTTCGACGACCAGCGCCGTGCGCCATTGCGAGGCCGCGGCGAGAAACGCGTCCACGGCCGGGCAATTGTCCGGCCAGACGCCGGCAAACCCCGCCGACCGGCGGCCGGACAAGGCCGCCACCAAGGCGGCGATGTCCGGCTCGTCCATTCCCCAGCGCCTGGCGTCGTCGGCCGCTTCCCGCCATTCCCCCGCCGCGCCGGCCCCGTCGGCCCCGCCCATGGACAGCGCGCCCGCCACCCAGGCCCGCGCGGCGGCGATCAGTTTCCCGAGAGCGCCTCGCGAAAGGCGCCGAGATAGGAGGCAACGAGGGACGCCCGCACATGCGGGGCGCCGATCATCTTGGCGCGCACGGCCTCGGTGAAGGAAAGCGGCGAACCGTCCAGCGCCTCCACCTCGTCGATGTCACGGAGAGCATCGTCCAGAAAGGCGCGGGTTCCTTCCTCGGCGGAAAGGTCGTGCTCGTTGAATTCCTCGATCGAAAGCGCCCGGAACTTTGCGCGGAACGTCTCCGGCTCCGCGTGCTCGCCGGGCCGACGCACGGTCACTTGCGCCCAGAATTCGGGGTTGGGGTCGAGCCGGTAGGTCAAAATTGCCTCCTAGGTGAGCGTTAGCGTCCACTGATCGTTGCCGGCCACCGGCAGCGGCACGAGGCGCAGCGGCCATTCCAGCACGTCCTGTGCGTTCTCCAGGCCAGCCGGCCGTTGGAGCTGGGCGGCGGCGATGTCGAGCGTGGCGATACGGCCGGCGACCGTGCCATGCACCAGCTCGACGGCGAGCGACGTCTGATCCTGCGCAGCCGTGTAGGGATCGAAGGTTGACAGCGGCACCGCCTCGACCTGCGCCGCAGCACTTTCCGCCTTGTCGGTGATGAGGACCGTTTCGGAGCCGACCAGGAAGCGCATCTCGATGGCATTGCCGAGGTCGAGCGCGAAGGAGCGCATGACGAAGGGTTGCGCGCCGATCTCGAAACTCGGCGTCTTGGCGCTCGTCACCAGGTCGGGTTTGAGGAAGGCGGTCAGCGTCGGTGTCGGCCGCGCCTGTTCAGAGGGCACGGCGAACAGGCCGCGGAAGTCGAATTCGAGGTAGGGAACGGCCTGGGCCGTGAAGCGCAGGACAGCCGTACCGCGCGATCCGCGCGCCACATAGCGCGTGCCGCCGATCCAGAAATGGATCGTCACGCTCTCGTGGCCATCGGTCACGGGATTGTAAACCACACTGGTTGCCGGCGTCACCGTCTCGGCGACGGCGCAGGCGCGCATCAGCGGCCCCCAGGCGGGTGCCGTGCCGGCGGCACCGGAGGGCACGAGCTCGACGCGGAACTGCAGCCGGACATGCAGGCCGGCCGGTATCGTCGCCTGGGCGGCCAGCCACGGCAGCTCCAGCTCGCGCGACACGTCCTGGCCTTCCATCGGCGTCAGCACGATGTTGGTGGCGAGGATGGCGTTTGCGCCGCCGGTGGGAGCGGAATCGACCCCATAGGCCGCCTCGATCTTGGCGAGCAGGATCTTCGAGCGCCATTTGATCGGCATTTAAGTGCTCCTCTTTGTCTTCACGCTGTCGCCGCTTTCGCGGCTCGCTCCAGACGGGGCGTCCGAAACGTCGGACGGCGAGCGGTCGGCGGCTTCGCCTTCGGCGCGATCGACGCGCAACAGCGAACCGTCGGGCTGGCGCACGAAGCTGCCGCCGGCGGCGGGCAGCGGCGGACGTTCCGCAGGTTTCGGCTTTCCGGTCATGCGACGATCCTCACCTGTTGCTGGAGCCCGAAATCGAGCTGATAGATGACGGCGCCGGCCTCGGCTGAGAGGAGCTGGCCGCGGCGCAAATGGAAGACGCCGATGGCGTCGTCAGGCCCCCAGCCGCAGATGGCTTCGATGACCGCCCAGACCAGCGCATCGATGCCGGGCAGCGCCTTGCCGCCGGTGATGTCGCCCGAAGCGCGGGCGAACAAGATCACGGCGAAGGCTTCGTCGACGGCCTGGATGAAAGCCCCGGCGCCCGCCTCGCCGCGGCCGTGTGCATGAAGGCCGAGCGGCAGCACGAAGGCGAAGGGCGAGGCCTGCGGCAACGCCTTGCGACGGATCAGCTCCGAAAGCTCGGCGGCCGTCTCGGTACGTCCCGCGAGCGTCGAAACGCCGGCCTCGATGCGTCCGACCAGGTCAGCGACCAGCATCGCCGCCTCCCGCGTCATCCTCGGCGCCCAGCCAGTCGGCCGACAAGGCGCGGATCTCAGCCTCATCGTCCTGGTCGAGGCCGAGAAAGGCGCGCCTGGGCATGGTGACTTCCTGTGTCGTCACCCATCCGCCATTGCCGGGACCGCGAAAGCGCAGGCCGCGCGAGGTCTTGGCGCGGATCGTTCCACCGGTCTGGTGGATCGCGCCGTGGATCTCGTTGGTGCCGACCGCGACAGCGCTGGCACTGGCCTCATGGGTGATGGAGGAGACGAGACGCGCCGTCATAGTCAGCGTCCGCCCGCCCTCGACCAGCTTGCGCAGCGAATCCGGCCAGGGATTGCCCTCGGGGTCTTCCTCGCGCTCGAAGCGCTGCTGCGTCGAGAGGACCAGCGAAGCGCCGATCGCGTCGAACAGGCCACGCTTGTCGTCGGTACGGCCGACCGCATCGGCAAGGAAGGAAAGCGTTTCCTCGCGGCCGGTGAGCTCAATGCGCGCGCCTCCTGAGCCTGTCGAATGGGGCATCAGATATAGCCCTTCATCGTGGCGGCAGTGATCGGCCGTTCGGGATTGTTGGTGCGCACTTCCGAGGCGCCCGACGCCTCCGGTTCAACACCATCCAGGTCGAGGCGGATCAGACCCTGGCTGATATGCTTCAGGCTGCTAAGCGCCTCCTCGTAGTCGCGCCTGATCTTTTCCGCGGCGACATGGGCGTGGGCGTAGTAGATCGAGATGCGCAGCGACAGGTCTTTCACCAGGCGCGGCACGCTCGCAAGCGGCAGCCGGTAGCGCACCTTCAGATAACCGTCGATCAGCGCGTCGGCGTCGGCGATCGCTCTGGTGATCAAGTCGGCATCGATCATGCCCGTCGGCGCGTCGGCGCGGTCGGAGATCTCGACCAGCATCCGCTCCGAATAGCGGTCGGTCAGCTCCTGGAGCGTGCAATAGGCCATAGCGCTCAGACGAGCTCCACGATCAGGTTGGGTTCCGACAGCAGCCGTTCCAGCTCGTCCGGCGTGAAACGTTCGGCCGGATGATCGGTCGCAGCCTTCGGATGGGCGATGCCGCAGCGGCGGAAACCTTCGCGCCTGGCCACGATCCGGACGGCAGGGCCGACCTCGATCGCCTCCCGGCTACCGGCCTTTTCGGCCCAGGCCCGCAGCGCCGCGACGGTCTGCGGATGGCGGCGTCGCACGTCCTCCTCGTCGAGCTCCTGGAGCGCCAGCCAGGCCGCCCGGCCCGGCGGCACGGCAGGGCCATCCTGCTCTTCGTTGGTGGGAGAACCGTTTGGAGCGGCGGGCTGAACCCCTACGTCCGAGGCGTGCGCCTCGCGTCCCTCTATGGTGCTGGGTGCCTCGCGAGCCGTACCAGACCGCTCCTTCTCGCTGGAATTTTGTTCGACGATAGCCTCGCCGGGTGCTTCCTTTTTCGCCTGTCTAGCCATGTCGTTGCCTTTCGAGTGTGGACACCCCGGCCGGACGGCCGAGCCACCGACCGGTGGCCGCCCGACCGTTCGGGCGCCCATGCGGAGGGCCAGCCGCCATCAGGCGGCGGTGCGGCCCGTGAACTCGGTCAAGCCAGCCAGGGCACCATCAGGAGCTCGGCCGAATTCGCCCACTTGTTGGTCTCACCGCCGTTGACCAGCACCGACTTGAGGATCTCGCGGCCGGCGCCTTCGAGCGTCGGTGGCACCACCAGGAGGTCGGGGACAAGACCGAGCGGCCGGCCGTGGTCGCCCTTCATGCCGGTGATCGCTCCGCGCGCCGCCTCGTAGTTGGCGGCGTTCAGCGTCTGTCTGGAGCCGAAGGCCATTTGCCAGTAGCCGAAACCGACGTTCCAGCGGCCATCGACGCCATAGACGAACTCCTTCCTCGAGAAGACGTTCTCGTCGGTGGGGTTGTCTTTCGCCACGAACTGCGCCTTCTCGCGCTCCTGGTAAATTAGCGGTTTCAAGGCGCGCCGGGTGGCGAGAAGATACCAGGCGGTTCCGCCGCCGCCGCCGTCATTGGAGACGGACTGAACCACTCCCTCCTCGTCGAGCACCGGGTGGTCGGTGTCGAAGAAGTTCTGCCCGTCATAACAGGGCGTCGTCCAACCGGCCTTCAGCAAGCCCCACACGAGCATGTCGGGGCTTGCGGTCACCGACTCGCCCATCTCAACGAACATCGGTTCGTAGACGCCGATGTTGTCGTCGCGGATGTCGTCGCGATCGACCGAGATGGTCAGTTCGAACGACTTGTTCTTGATCCGGTAATCGTGCTCGGAGATCCCGTGCACATGACGTGGCCCGATCCACTCGCGCATGTTCGGCATCTTGCCGAGCCAGCCATAGGCGTTGTCTTTGGTCGAGGACGGCACGGTGGTGGCGACGCGCGTGTACATGCTGGTCGCCTGGCCGAGGCCGCGCCGGAAGGCGGTCGAGAAGCCGACGCGCAGCGCGTCGAGATTTTGCGAATTGATGATCATCGAGCGTTCCTCAATTGTCGTGAGCGTGGCGTCAGACCGGGTTGGTGATGCCGGAAAGGTGCGTCCGCACCAGCGTCTCGTCGAAGCGCACCCAGACGCCCTGGGCGTCGACATGGTCGACGAAACCGGCGATCGAGCGCGTGCCGGTGCCGTCCGTCTTGGCCACCGTCTGGTCGTCGACGGCGAAGCACGGCGTGCCGATCTCCGAGATGGTGATCTCGTCGGCGGCGGCCGAATTAGCGAAGCGGAAGATGCCCGGCCGGTATTTGGCGCTGGCGTCGCCCGCCGAACCGGCATTGACGGCGCGCGTCTCGGCGCGGCCGACGCCGACCAGGCCGGTGGCCGTGGCGCCCCTAGTCAGGTGACCGGCGGCGTTGCGCATGACGATGGCGCCGGCGAAGATCGTCGTCGCGGCGGCCATCAGGCCCTCGCGCATGTCGCCAAGCGCCTGCGGGGTGTTGCGGTCTTCGGTCAGGGCTGCCATTGGGCGGGTCCTTTTTCAGGTTTCGGGGTTGGCTTGCTGCGGCTTAGAGCGCGGCCTCGCGCTCGGCCTTCAGCGTCGCGGCATAGTCCTTCGGATCCTGGCCAAGCATGCGGGCGACGGCGAGCTGCTCGGCATGCAGCGAGATCTCGCCGTCCCTGGCAGGTGGAGCGGCCGGCACGATGGACCCGCCGGCGCCGAGCACGGGCATCGCCGCGATCAGGGTCTTGGCGCCTTCCGGATCGGCCATGTGCATCGTGACGTAGCGGTCGCGGACCGGCTTCAGGCCAACGCGGCCGCGCTTCACCTCGCCGTCGACAAAGGCCTCGGCCTTCTCGCGCCTGGTCGTCTCGGACAGCGCGTTGAGCGTGGTGGTGACGGCGGCGAGCTCGGCCTGCAGGGCCGTCACCGCGGCTGCGTCGCCGTCCACGCCCTTCAGCCGCTCGACACCGGCGAGGACCGCCTCGGCCGTGGCGCTGTCGTCGAGGCCGACCATTTTGGCGATGGGCGACATCGCCGCCTGGAGCGCCGTGGCTGAGGCGGCTTTCTCGGCGTGCATCGCCGTCACATGGGCAACGAGCTGGTCCTCGCCGGTGTTGGCGTCGAGGCCGAGTGCCTTCAGCAACTTCTCGATCAGGGTCATGTCCTGTCCTTCCTGATGGAGCGCGGTCAGGCCGCGCAGATTGGGGCGGTTGACGAGCGAGGCGCGCAGGATCGCGGTGACCTCGCCATTCTTCAGATGTCGAATCACCGGTGAAAGTCCGCGATAGGCGCGGCCGACGACCAGGCGGCGGCCGGAGGCGGTCCATTCGACCCTGCCCCAGACACCGTCGTCGCGTGATTGAAGCTCGACGATCCAGCCGCGTGCCGGGGCCGGCTCGCCGCGGGGCGCCGCCAAGTCCGTCGCGTGGTTCTCGTCGATCGGCAGCCTTTCGCCCGGCCCCAGGCTCGCCGAAAGCACAGTCGCCGGGTTGCGGACCCGGTAGGGACCACGGCCATCGCCAGTTTGGATTTCACCTGCCGGCAGGAGGTGCACCCATTCCGGTGCCGCCTCGTTGTCGGCCGGCAGGTTGACGGCCGCGCACATGGCTATGGCGTCGTCGTGCGACGAGGCATGCAGGGAGACGGAGTATCGGCGGTCGCGAAACATGGCCGCAGATTGGCCGGCCGGGCTGCGCTGAACCATGCCCGCGGCGGCGGGCATCAACTTCGGCGAGAGAGAGGAGGCGCCGGCGGCGGTGGCGAAAATCGGTGGCTGCCAGCGACGCGACGACGGGAAGGCTGTCACGACCCGCCAGGCCGGTCAAGGTGGCCTCGTCGCCAGTGCCTGCGGCAAAGACATGCGACCGGCTCCAATCGCGCCGTTAAACGGGTTTTGAACGGCCCTGGGTGCCAGTGACGGCCCGCAGCGGCCAGTGGAGCCATGAAACGGGTTCCCGTGCGTCTACGGACGAATAATGACCTCGTCACCGACAACAGCTAGGATGTTGTGATGGGATGGAGAGCTGACGCTGCATACGAGAAGAGTGAGCGCGAGGAATGGCGCCGCTTCATTGCGGTTCAGCCGCTCTGGCGGCGCGTCTATATCCGCGCTTGGCGGTGGGTTGTCGTGGCGGCGGTTGCCGTTGTCGTCGTTGGCCCACTGGCCGTCGGGATCATTCGCAGCCTTTTCTGATCAGGCGGCCAAGCCCAACCTGATGCCGAGCTCGGTCCTGCGGCCCCGATCGAGGTCGAGCGCCTGGGGCACTAGGCTCATGCTGGCCACAGCACGAATGACCATATGCCGAAGACGAAGCGCACGCCCGCGATCAGCGAGAGATAGAGGGCGATGGCGCAAATTGTCGCCACTGATTTCGACCTGAGCACGTTCTTCCTGGTCACTCTGGCCGGCAGCGCTGACATGACCCAAAGCGCCAGAAAAAGCGCGACCACGGCGTAGAGCGCTGCCCAGCCGAGGTGCGGCGCGGTCTCCGCTGGAGGCTGTGAGCCAAGGATTGCAGCAAACGCCGCGATGCCGGTGATGATGATAGAACAGGCAGTCAGGATACCGGTCATCTCCGAAATGATAACGGTCGCTCCGAGCTGTCGTTCGTCGAGGGAGAGTTCGTCTGGACCTTCAACAGGTAGCCCTCGCCATTGCGCAGCCGTGACGAACCACCACGCAATGAACAAGACGAACTCGATGATCGGTATCCTGGCCAGTGTGCTCAGAATGCATTCCATCTCATCGGCCTTGGTCCACTAGGGGAGCGTTGAAGACCGATGAAAAATAGTCGTTGGGGTCTTTAGGCAAGGCCTCAATGGCTGACTTGAACGCATCGGCATCGCCATCTTTGTAGTAGCTCGGCAGCATCACTGCCATTTTGCCCACCGCCTCTCTGACGAGATTACGTTCATTTGCGTCATAGAAGGTGGTCATCTGAATGTCCCAACTGGGTTCCACGAGAGGCGGCTTGTTCGGCCAAAGGCAAAGTGAAATGAACGCCGCATGATAGTCGGCTTCCTCCGGCACATTACGGTCATTCCTGCGGGCAATTTCGGATGCGATCGTCTGTGCCGATGAGAGCAGGCCAAGATAGCGCCCTGTGTCGACTTCGGTCGCCTTGGACCAGTCTATCCCAAGGCGATCAGCAAGGGGGTACTCCTTCGCTATCTCCTGGACCCGCTCGGAAAGCACGATGGGCCCCGGAGAATCCTCGTCGGATTGAGCAATCGTTTGGCTCACCAGGAACAAGGTAATACAAACTGCAATGGCGAAGATTTTCGGCATGCCCCCTCCCGAGTTCGCGCTTAGGTTCCGCGTATAGCGACGGTAGGACTGTCGAGCGCCATGGTCAACTTCACCGCTCGCCAGCCATTCCGATGCGCAAACCCACCACACCGACATTATAGGCAAAACCCGGATCGATCCCGGCCGGCGTCTCGATCGGCTTTCCGCGCACGAACTTGATCACCGTGCGCGCCGGCGGTGCTTCGGCACTGACCTGCCAGCCGTAGCGGGCCAGATCGCGCTCGGAGAGCGATTGGACAAAGCAGCGGCAGTTCCAGCCGTTCGGCGGATAATGTGTCACCCACCATTCGTGGTCGACCGGCAGGATCACGCCATGCCATTCGGCATGCTCGTGGCGCGACCAGCGTTGCGTCAGCTCTGGATCGACATGGACATAGCGAAGATAGGGCCGCACCCGCTTCAGGCGCTGGATCTGCTGCCAGCGGCCGGCAGCATAGGCCTGGGCTGTCATGACGCGGAAAGCGAGCCGGGCGCGATGGGCTGTTTCGAATGCGTCGTCTCCAGAGCCTATCGAGGCGCTCCAGCCGTGCCGGCGCGTGGCCTCGTTCCAGCCGTCGAGGAAGGCGTCGAAGCCGGTCCCGTCCTCGATCGCCTCGAGGAGCTCGCGCAGGATGTCGGTCACCAGCGCGTCGGACATGCCGGCCGACCGGTCGCGCGCCGCCTGGTCGATCTGCCGCACCAGCGCGCCCCAGCGGTCGGCCGGCAGCTCCAGCCGGCGGCGCAGGAATGAGATCGCCTCCTCGAAACGGACGTCAGTCGCCATCGCGGCCACCGTCCGCCTCCGCGGCCTCGCCCGACAGCCATGCCAGCATCAGCGCCTGGCGCATCACCGCAATCAGATCGGCAGGCGCAGATCGGACCGCGCTGGCGTTCTCCAGCGCGCGGATTGCCTCATCGAGACTGCCGGCTTTGGCGACCAGGTCGCGGACACGCTCGACCATGCCGCCGATGGCAGGACCGGCAAGCGGCAAGGCCGCATCGGCGATCAACTCGTCGGCCATGCGTCCGCCGGGCGAATGCTCCTGGTGAAGCGATCGGCGGCCTTCGCCTGGTGTGAGGTCGTCAGGGATATCCCCCAGCGGCGGCGGATCTGGCGGAACGTCCTTCGGTGCCCCCAGCACCTCGGCACCGTCCTCCGGTTCGGCCAGGCCGAACTTGTCGCGGATCTCGCTCACCTGCACCCGCAGGCCAAGCGGGACAAGACGGGCCAGCGAATTCGACAGCTGATCGAGATCCTCCTCGTCGGGCCTGGCGATCTTGATGCGCGGATAGCGCTTCTGCGGGCCGTGTTCCAGGTCTATCCACACGCGCACCAGGTCGCGGTTGATGACGGCTGAAAGCGCGCGGGCGTCGGCCCGCTCGATGTCTTCCTGGACCTTGCGGTGCTCCTTGGAGACCGCATGCCCGCCGGATACCGCATCGGTGGTCGTGGTCTGGCCGAGCACCCCTTTCGAGACCTGCCGGTCGAGCCAGTCGGAGCGTTCCATGTAATTCGAGTGGCCGGTGCCGAGGTTCGACGCCTCGACGAACTCGATCGCCATGCCGTCGGGGATGATCGCCGCGCAATCGCCGGCGATGTTGGCGACGGCGCGAAACAAGGTCGCGCGATCATCCTCGGTGGCGCCCGGTCCGTAACGGCCGATCCGGAGCGGTTGTCCATAGGTCTGGGTGAAGATCGCCCAGTCGCGCTGGGTAAAAGCTTTGAACATCCAGGCCCAGATGGCCATGCGGGCGATGCCGGAACGCACCGGCAGGCCGGATTTCGCCTTGATGACCGCGCCGATGAACTTGCCGCCAGGCAGCGGTTGCTCCGCGCCATGCTCGTCGATGAGCAGGGGCGTGGTGAGGTCGCGCCTGGCCGGCCGAAACCAGCGCGGGTCGCGCCATTCGAGACGCTGCGGTTGCCACTGCCCCTCGGACGTGTCCCAGATGATCTCGGTGAAGGAATAACCCTTGCCGACGGCATCGAGGATGTCGAAGAGCTCGTCCGACAGCTCGTCGCGCGTCAGCCAGTCGCGCACCGTATCGGCCATGTCGACATCGCCGGCCGCATCGCTGGCGGATTCCACGCTGATCTCGATCTGCGCCACCGAACGGCGGCGCGTGCCGAGCACACCGGCATAATGCAGGTCGCGCTCCTCGATCGTTTCAGCGAGCTCCAGATAGCGCAGCGGATCGCCGGCATCAGCCTCGCGCAGGATGGCGGCGAGACGCTGCGGATTGAGACCGTCGCCCGGATAGCCGGTGATCGGCGAGCGCACACCACCGATGGTGGGCGCGGCGATCTCCCGGGTCAGCTCATTCTTCTCGATCGGCCGGCCATAGGCATCGGTCAGCCCCTGGTAGAAACCGGCCATCAAAACCCTCCACGAATGCGGGCACCCAATGGCGCGCGGTACGGATCGCGGACGGCGGCGTCGAACAGCTCCTCGGGCGGCGTGTCGAAGCTGCGGTTTCCGTCCCGTTGAACGCCCGTTGAAACGGCGGTGTAGCCGTATTCATGCCATTGCTGGCGCGAGGCGAAATGCGCCAGGCCGAGCCCCACGGCGAAGTCGCCGTGCCGCTTGTTGCCGACGGTACCCTCGCGCTCGGCGGGCACTTGCGGGATGCCGCGAACGACCTTGACCAGGCGAAGATCGCCCAAATGCTCGGCGTCCTTCGCCAGCGCGATCGCGTCGTCTTCGAAGGCGGTGCGCAGGGGCGGAAAATGCGTGTTGTACCATCCGGGGTTCAACGAGATCGCCCAGACGAGGCCGGGGCCTTCTTCGTCCTGGCGCAGGCCGAATTCACGGCCGAGGTCCTCCGCGAGGTTCATGCCCATGCCGGTCGCGTCGATCGCGGCACCGATCATGCGCGGCGCGTGGAAGACGACGCGCGCGATGCGCTTCTGTTCATCGAACGGCACGTTGCGCATCTCGACCGTCAAGGCGCTGCGCCGGCGCAGCAGTTTCTCGATCGCCAGCAGAGTGAGCACAGCAGGATCGCGCTTTCGCGCAGGATCGTAACCGGCCGCGTGCAGCTCGTTTTCACGGCAGCGATCGACGGCGCGCTTGACCTCGTCCAATTGCGGCTCGAAGAGCTGCGCGCGCTGGAGCGGGTCGAGGAACAGGAAGTTTTCTGGAAGCTGGATGCGGATGATCGGCGCGTCTTCGGGCAGAAGCGTCATCCGCGCTTCGATCAGCGGAGCGGTCAGCCAGGCCCCTGACCCTTGGGCGGGGATGCAGAAGAGTTCCTCGTCCGCGCCCTCGGCGTAGAAATCGATGATATCCTGCCGCCATTGCGCTTCGGCTTCCGGCGACCATTCCCGCCCGGTCACGAGGCAGATGCGCTGATAGAGCCCGTCGAGCAGCGCCTGGTCGAAATCGATCTTCTTGTGCGCGCCCTTTCGTCGCTCGCCCAGTATGTCCTGGACGAGCACGTTGAACTCGTTGTCGACGCCGTTATGCGTCGAGCAGACGACGACCTGACCACCCCACATGAGGAAGGCCAGCGCCGCCTTCAGCAACTCCTTCAGCGAATCGACGAACGCCGCCTCGTCGATGATGACGAGGCCCTGCTTTCCGCGCAGGCCACGCGGTGCCGACGACAATGCGAGGATCTCGAAACCGGAAGCGAAGCGGATGCGGAAGGCCTGGATTTTCTTCGTGTCCTCCGGATCGTCCAGGCTGATGTCGTCGAACAGGAATTCTTCCGCCTCGGCCGCCGCGATTGAATAGGCGCGTGCCCACATGGCGCAGGCGTCGATGAACTCGCGCGTCATCTCCTGGCTGTAGGAGATATACATGGCGTCCATGCCGCCAGCCGGTTTGGCGCGGGCAGCACGCAGCACGGCATAAGATGCGAGCCCCCAGGTCAGCCCCACGCGGCGCGATTTCTCGATGACCAGAAGCGCGGTTCCGCTTTCCAGCTCGGCAACCGTGCTGCCCTGGTAGGGAAGCAGCACGCCCGCCCGGCCGGTCGCGGCGATCACGTCGTCGAGATTGGCGACCGATTCGCGCCGGACCCTGACCCAGTCCTCTTTCGAGATCGGCCCGCTCATACCCGCACGCCGAGGATCTTGTCGATGATTGCCTCGGCCGTCTCCTCGGTCAGGCCCTTCACCTTGGCGACGGTCGTGACGGCCTCTTCGACTTTCTCGCCGAACTCCTTTTCGACTTTCTGCCGGCGAACGGTCGACACGCCCTGCGCCTGGGCGGCGGCGCGCAGCGCGTTGGCGAGGTTCATCGCCCCCTTCGGGTCGATGCCGCTTTCGCCGGCATCCGTCAGCACCTCGAAGACCAGCGTCTTGATCGCTTCGGCGGCGATCACGGTCAGATCGTCCGATGCCCCGGCGTCGAACTTCTCCGCCAGCACGCCGGTGATCTCCCGTGTCTCGTCCAGGCGCCGCGCCAGTGTTGCCAGCTTGATCGAATGGCGATTGAAGGCGGAAAAGGAAGGGATGATGAACTCCAGCTCGCCACGGTGATCGCGCTTCAGCGCCTCCAGCTTGGCAAAGAACTCCTGGTAGATGTCGAGTTGTGTCCGGTCGCGGTCGCGCAGCGCGTCGCTCGCCCAGGCGATGACCGGCGTCGCCTCTGCCGGCAACAGTTCCATGGCCGAAAGCCGGCCACGGCCGGCGCGCCGCTGGCGCGCCTGTTCGCTCAATTCAGGGCGGCGGAGCCGCCCGGTGCGCGATCGTGAGCTTGCCAAGCGGGTCATCTCACTCGCCCGGCCGCGAAGGGCGCTTGATGCCCTCGACGGCGATCTCGCGGGAAAGATGCCGGTGTCCCTTGCCCGTCAGCGTTGCCACCAGCACGCTGCCCGCCCTGGTCACAGTGATCGCGCCGTGCTCAGCCAACCAGGCGAATTCGTCGTGGACCCAGGCGCGGTCCCTGCGGATGCCGAACGGCGCCAGCTCATGGATCATCAGGTCCGAGTTCAACTGCTCATCGACCTGCGCGGCCAGCGCCTTCAGAATGATCAGACGGGCCTGTTCCCGCATCAGCGTGTCCATGTTTTTCACCACGTCCGGGTCCGTCATCGCTTGGCCTGTTCCAGAAGCAATTCCTGCATGCGCTCGGAAATGGCCGCGACCGGCTTCAGCCGCTCGTCCAGCGTCTCGATACGGCCATTCAGCCTTTCAATGGCAAGCTCCAGCCGATGCGCCGATCCACTGTCGGGCATGTGCTCGATCTTGCTCTCCACCGCCTGGAGGCGCTTGTCATGGTGCGCCAGCGTTTCGGCATTGTGCTTTGCACCCGACGTCAGGAAGGTGGTCACGGAGGTGCCGATGGAGATGGCAAGTGCGGCAAACGAAAGCCAGGGCACGATGTCTGTCAGTTCCATCAGCCGAGTTCCTCGCGCCGCGCTCTACTTACCCGGCGATGATGCAAACATTCCTGCGCCCGGTAGACGCCGACCGCGCATGGCCCTGCGACCGTCAGGTCGATTTTGTCCTGGTCGGGGATCGTCGCGCCCTTCGCGCCGAGAATGTCCGTGCCCATGATCCGGCGCACGCTACCGGTCGCACTGCCCGGTTCGCGCGTCTGGCAGGCCGCCCCGCTCAAAACAATGGCGAAGGAGATCGCGAGCGTCACTCGCATGAACACCCGCCTCATGATCTTTCCTTTCGATTCTGGTTACGGCGTCTGCCGCGCCTTGGTTCCTCAGCGCGGCCACGCCCGCATAAAGGGCGAGGCAAAGCGCCAGCGCGGCGGCCACGCCGACGATCAGCCGGCCGGCCTCCCGCTCGACACCCAGCGCCTTCATGACGAGACCGATGACGAAGGCGGTCACGATGGCCGCTCCACGGTCCGGCGGCTGTGCCACCATCCCCAGGCCGCCCAGACGAGTCCCCCGATGACGAGCGCAGCCGCCAGCACGGCGAGCGCGGCCGACGCCCATTCGAGGCCGGGCACCCATGCCAGGCGGTCCGCCGCTTCGGAAACCTGCTGGCGCGCCGCCTCGGTCGCGAGCCCGCCGCCGAGGCCGCCGGCCAGCCCGTCGCGCACGTCCTTCAACGCGCCGGGCGATTGCGCGCCAGGTCGGTCGGCGATGCCCTGACGGAAGCGGTCGAAGGCGCGCATCGTCTCAGGGCCGGCGACACCGTCGACCTCGATGTCGTTCGCCGACTGGAACCCCCGCACGGCCGTCGCCGTGGCCGGGCCGAAATCGCCGTCGACCGTCACCGCCTGGCCGGCCCTGACCAGCAGCGTCTGCAGTTCGCGCACACGCGCGCCGCTTGAACCGAGCCGCAACATGCCGTCCGACGACGGCGGAGCCGAGCTGGCGGCCGCCCCGGCATGGCGCCGATAGGCGGCGGCGAGTTTTGTGTGATAGCCATGGCGGGCGAAATCGCGACCGTTGTAGCCGCGGGCGAAGGCCGCCCAATCGCGGCGTTTCAGGGCGCCGGTAAGCCCGGCCTTTTCGATGTATCGAACCATCAGCTCGATTTGTCCGGTGACGCCGGCGCGCGCCACATTGACCAAGTCGTCGACCGCCCCATAGCCCAGCCATTGCCAATGGGCGCCCATCACCTGGCCGACGCCCCAGGAGGTCGATTCGAGCGCGGCGACGGCGTCGATGGCGATCATCCGGTTGAGCATCGCCCAGCGCTCGCTCTGTCCGGGCGGATTCTTCACCACCCCGGCATTGGGGTGGGCAAGTCCCGCCCGGCGCGCCTTGTCGCGCGTGGCACCGGTCAGCCGCCGGTCGAAGTAATGGCCCTCAATGCGGATCAGCGGCTCGTTGTGGCCGGCAACCACCGCGTAGACGCGGCCGGCGCTCTCGACCTCGATGGCGGCGACAAGCGCCGCCGTTTCGCAGCCGAGCCGCCGCGCCGCCGTCTTCGCGGCCGCCAAGACTTGCCTGTCGATCATCGCCGCACTCCGCTGGGTGGTTCGCCGGGCGGCTCCGCCGCCCTGTCTTTGGGAAACAGGCGCGCCCGCGGCGCGCCGGCAGATTTCCGCCGGCTTCTGGTCGCAGCATGGTCGGGTGAGCACGGGCAAACCATGCCCGCGGGCGTGGGCATCGCGGTCGGCTTCAGAGGAAAAGGTCGCCCTGGCGCGGATCTCGGCTGCCCTTGACGGGTTTGTTGGGCATGGCGTTGAAGAGCCGATCAACGCCGCTCTCGCTCATGCCGAGGCGCCGCGCGATCTCGGCGTTCGAGGCGCCGGCGGCACGATAGTGCCGCGCCCTCAGCTCGCGCGCAAGCGGCACGCGTATGTAGTCGCCGCCGTAGCGGCGGGCCAGGGAGCGGGCTGCCTCCTGGCCAATCGTTCCGGCAAGCGCGCCACCGTCCGGCGTTTTCGGTACGAAAAGCCGACGCCCGCCCTTGTGCTCGGCGAGACGAACAAGACCCTCGGCACCGAGCAGGTCGAACAGGACAGCGGAAAGGCGCGGCTCGCTCATCACGCGCCCTTCATCTCGATTTCGAGCATCATCTGATGCGCGGTGAGGTCGCGCAGGCGCGTTTCGAGCGCCAGCCGGTAATGGGCGTGGCGGGGGAGCTGGGCGATGCGTTCGGCAAGGGCGGCGCGCTCCGCCTCCATCCGCTCGATCAGCCGCGCCTGCGGCCAGGTCAGGAGCGGCAGGACAAGGCTTTCGGGCTCGCGGCGTCGGGGCATGGTCATCGCGCCCCACCGAATTTCAGCGTCTCATTGCCCCACACTCGATGTCCCGGCCACGGCTCGCGGGCGAACAGTTCGCAGGCAAAGGCGTCGGGCAGAAGCTTCTCGACGATGGCGCGCGCCTCGGGCGGCTTGCGGCTGTGCTCGCGTCGTTCCGATTCGATCAGATTGCGGATGGATTTCGACCGGTAGAGCGGCTCGCCGATCGTGCCGATCAGATAAGGTTCGGTGGCCGAACGGAAAATGTAGCCGGTGCCGAAGGCGCGCTTCCCGTGCCTGGTGAGCTTGGTCCACGACCCGCCGGTGCGGTAGGTGAACCCCCAGGCGCGCATGACACGCAGGCCGGCCTCAAGATGCGGCCAGGTGCACCAGAGCCATAGGAGACAGTCGCGCGCCGCCAGGTGCCCCACCGGCAATGCGGCGATCTCCGCCTCGCTCATCGTGCCGTAATGCGCCTCCGGGCTCTTGCCGTAGCCCTTGGCTGAACGCATCCCGTAGGCCCAGGCCGGATCGGCGATGATGGCGCCGAAGGAGAGCGGGCGCAGCGGGTCGAAAGGCCATGTCCGGCAGGTCATCCGCCGTCCTCGTCGGACTGATCACGCGATGGCCAGCCTGGTTTCAGCGCCGTGACGACGCTGACCTCGACGCCGTTGCGGCGCAGCACCAGCTTGACGTTCTCGATGGTGACGGCGGCGGCACCGAGCCGCGCGCCGGCAGCGACGCGACCGGCCAGATGCCGGCGCACCGCCTCCACGTCGAGACCATGGGCGCGCTCCAGATAGCGCAGCACCGCATGGTCGGTGACGTGGAGGCGATCGCTCATCTTTTCATTGCCCGGATGCGCTCGCCGAGCCGGTTCATCACGCCGGCCCATTCTCTCGCCGTCATCGTTTCGAGCGGATTGAAGAAATGGTCTTCGACATGGCAACGGAAGGCAAAGAGTGTGGCTTCGACCGCGTTGGCCCTTGCCAGCATAGCCCATTGCGCTATCGCGATCCTTGCGCCAGGCTGGCGCCGCCAGTCGGAGATATAGGAGTGCTCGCTCCAGTCGACGCCGCCCTCGCGCGCCATCCAGGCTTTCATTGCCTCGATCGCCTTGGCCGCATCGCCCGGATTGCGCAGAAAGCGCGTATGCTCGATGCCGGTCTGCCGTTTGACAAACGCCAGCATGGCCGCATCGCGCCGGTCGCGCACCAGGCCGAGGTTCCATGCAGCGATCCACAACGCTTGAAGCTTCTTGGCAAACGGCCCTTCAAGTCCGTATTTGATCCGTTTGAACCCCTGCCGCCGCAGTTCTTCCACGACGCGCTGGCGCTCGGCCTCGTTCATCTCCCCGGCCGAGGATTTCCCGGTCACGCGCACCAACACCGCACGGTAGGTCTCGTCGTCCAGCCCGAGCTCCTTCTTGGCGACGTGGATTGTGGCCAGAGCGTTCATTGCACGGTCCCCACGACAATGTTGATGCCTTCAATCAGCCCGGCGCGGTCGGCGCACACTGTTCGGACGACGGACTGGCCGAAGACGGCAGCGAGCAACGCGGCATCGTCGTCAGAGGCGGTGTTTGCGCTGATGACCCCGGCGGAGATCGACAAGAGCGCGGCGAGCGCATCCTCCCGGTCCTCGCCCACCAGGAAGTGGCCGATGGCGTCAGCAAGGACCGATTGGCGAGAAGTCAGATGCTTCAGGCGCGCCGGCGTCTTCATCGTCCCGCTTCCTCCAGCAGTGCGGCTGCCCGCTCGGAAATCTCACGGTTGAATGAGTTGAGGCGAAGCTCCAGGGGGCTGTTTCCTTCCGGATCGCGCAGTGTCAGCAACGGCGTGTCGATACACGCGGCCAGGCACTGTGCCAGTCGGTGCTCCAGCGTTTCGCCCACCGGCTTGACGCCCAGTTCCGCCTCGATCGCGCGGTCCAAATCCTCGCCGCCGAGGATGACGTTGTCCGGTGTGCGGCCGGCGAAGACGCCGCCGGCCGCCATGTCGGCGGGCCGTGTTTGCCGATTGCGCAAGTAACGGTAGCGCGCCGCGTCGCGCGCCAGTTCCTCCTGCAGGCTATCCTGGCAGAGGGAGCAGAGGTCGTCGTCGGCCCAGCAGAGCGGCTCGCCGTCGACCAGGACGACGTCCGGCCCGGACGGGATCTCCTCGATCCCGCATTCGCGGCAGCGGCGCTCGGTCATTGCTCGACCACCGGCATCACGCACCTGCCTTTGCCAGATCGATGGTGATCGCCCGCCACTGGCCGTCCGGCCGGTCGCGTTCGTGGAAGCGGACATACTCCCGGCTCCCGACCACGCGCATGGCGTTGCGAATAGCATCCTGCGCCCGCTGCCAGCGCTCGTCGCCAATGTCGAGCCGCAGCAGCGTGAATATCTCGGCACGGTTGATCTGACCTTCTTTGTCCGTGTTGAACGCGCGGGTTACCACTGCCCTGATTTCGGCCCGCGCATCGTCGGACCATTCAATCAAACACTCATCGATCAGCCCCTTGGCGATCTGGAGCTCCGGACCGAAATCGATCATGTCCGACACCTGGACCTGAACCTTTAGCAGTCCGTCGAAGGTCTGATAGGTCCGGTTGCCCTTCACGCCGCCGCGCCTTCCGCCGTATTCCTGCGACAGCAGCGCATCGAACTCGCCCAGATCGGTCATGGTGTGGCCACGGAAGCGGGCGATTTGCGCCGAGAGTTCCCGCGCGAAGCCAATGATCTTGCGCACCGTCTCGTCCTCCAGCTTATGCTGCGGTCTGACCAGCTCGACCGGCACGAAGGCGCCCTTGGCATCCGGCAGATAGGCTTTGCCTTTGATGATCATCGTGCCGTCGGGGCGGGCTTCGTTTTCAGTCTCGGTCGTCACATTCGTCATCGTCAGTCTCCTCATTCATTGCGGAACTGTACGCTTTAGGGGTTGATATCTACATTTAGTCCCATTAAGTTTGGGTTCATCGGATGGGGATTGGCCCCGCCGGGAAGGGTAAGGAGACCCGCCATGACCATCGACACCAGCACCTTCACCGTTAACTGCACCGGCGATGCCTGCACAGGCGACGTGATCCTGTTCACCGAAGCAGTATTCGGCGGATCGTTTCGTAAACCGAAGTTTCTTGGCGAGCGCCGCATCGCGGCGAGGATCATCAAGGACAGCTACGGCAGCGCGAAGCAGCAGCACACATTCACCGTCGAGGTGATCGAGAGCGACGGCTACGATGCTCTGCCCGTCGGCACAAAGACCACGCGAAAGGGCCGCAACGTCTATCGCAATGGAACGACGCGCCAGCCGTGGGCTGACGAGTCTGACCGCAAGGCCACTCTCGATGACAAACATCAACGGGGCGATTGCGCTCGCGCCGCGCGCGAAGAAAGGAAGAACGGCTATGACTTCTGCTGAACTAGCGGCCATGTGCCTCGCAATTTGGGGACATAATTGGCAAGGGCCGTTGGCCCGCGCGCTCAAGGTGAATGACCGTACGGTACGTCGCTGGGCCTCTGGCGACGTGCCGATCCCGGATAGCGTCGAAAGCGACATTCGCCGCATTCTTGGCGCGGATGAGCGCGTCGAGACGCACTGGCCCCGAGATGAATGGATCGTGCAGCGCGAGGAAGGTCGGCGCATGTATGTGGTCCACACGATCACTCCGCGCTTTATCGCCCGCGCCGTCGAATGCGATGAGGACGGATCGTCAGTGCCAGAGGAAGGCGAAGCCGATGTTCTGACCGGCGTCGTGTACGCCAGCGGCGACCTCGTGCTGTGTGAAGTCGCCTGGATAGACGCGCCGCCCGGCCTGAATGAAATCCGGCAGATTATGGACCAGGCGGCCGATGCGCTGGAGGATGAATGATGACCAGCCTTGTTGAAGTCTACCGCCGCTGGCCGACGAAAGACGACTGCATCGCTCATCTGGAAGCTGTTCGCTGGGGCGAGCAGCCCCTTTGCCCATATTGCGGTGCTGATCGCGTCTCCCGCAACCGGGACGCCAAGCGTGGGCTGACCGCCAGCCGTTGGAAATGCCAGCGCTGCGACCGCTCGTTCAGCGTCACGGTCGGCACTATCTTTCACAACTCGCACATCGATTTGCAGCGCTGGTTTTCGCTGATTTCCTTGATGCTCAACGCCAAAAAGGGCTTGAGCGCCATGCAGGCGGCGCGCGACCTCGATATGCGCCGTCCGACCGTCTGGTCGATGATGCACCGCATCCGCTCCGCGCTTGCGGATGACGGAAAACTGCTCGCCGGCATTGTCGAGATGGACGAAGCCTATGTGGACGGCAAGCGCCGTCCGGCGAACCGCAAGGATGATGACCAGCCCGGTCCGCGCGGACCTTGCGGCAAGCAGCCCGTCATTGGCGCTGTAGAGCGCGGCGGTAGGCTCAAGGCTATGGTGATCGACAAGGCTGAGATGACGGCAGACGATATCCGAAACTACGTCACCGGCATGATCGATCTGCCCCGCGCCGTGCTTACGACTGACGAGTATGCGGGCTACAACGGCCTCAACAAGAACATCGCTCACCGCCGCATCAACCACAGCCGCGTCTATGTCGAGCGCGACCTGTTTTCGGCAGAGTTCGGGCCGATCCAAACCAACACCATCGAGAGCGTGTGGGCGATACTCAAGCGGGCAATCGCCGGGCAATTCCACCACGTCAGCCGTAAATACCTCCCGCTCTATCTGAGCGAGGTAACCTACCGCTACAATGCGCGGCGGACTGGCGAAGCTTTTGATCGGTTGCTGCATCTGGCGACTAACCCCTAAACCGTACAGTTCCGATTCATTGATCCTGAGCTTGTCGAAGGGTCGGCGCAAAGCGCGGCGATCTCGTCGGCGATCGCCGCGTTGAGCGCTCCCAGGCGCTCGTCGATCGAACGCGCCTCCGCCATTTCGTCCTTGTCCAGATCGAGGATGCCGCGGCGGCGCAGCTCCGCGCGCCGGCTGTAGAGCCGGGCCGCCTCGTCGGCCGCACGGGCAATTTCCCAAAGCTCGACAGTCGTGGCGGCCAGTGCTGCGATTTCCATCACGCTGGCGGCCATCGCCTGGCGTTGCGGGGCGCCGGCGATGCGGCGGGCGACGGCCAGCGCATCCACGCTGCCGTGCGCGCGGACGCGTTCGAGGAAGGCGACCGTGTCCATGAGTTCGCCCACCAGCCCGGCAAGCTGCGCGTCGCGGCCGATCTCGCGGGCAATCTTCTCCAACGCGTAGGATACGGTCGAGTGATCGCGCTCGTTGAAGGCGCGGCCGATCTCGCTCGTCGAGCATTGCGTGGTCTTGCGCGCCACATGCATGGCAACGTGGCGCGCAAGCACCGTCCTGCGGTCGCGCGAGTCCGCCACCAGCTCGATCGGCTCCAGTCCAAGGCGCAGTGCCGTCGTGGCGATGATCTCGCGCACCGTGATCATGACGCATCGCCCTCCCGCACCTTGAGCGCCGAATGAGGACACCCCGCCCGGCATGCCCGGTAGACGGCGACCCGCACTGACGAGGTCGCCGCGAAGGGCTTCTTCTGCCAGGTCAGGCACTGGTCACGGCCGATCTCGCTGAGCACCGGGCACTCGACGACATGACCCATCAGGGCGCCGCGGACGGTCTCCTCGACACGCCCCATATCGCCGCGATAGCAGCCATTGATGACGGTCGAGATCGCGCTCGCTGAATAGCCCACGCGTTTCTCGGCGCCGCGCAGGCCCTCGCGATCGGCAAGCGCCGCCAGCTCGCCGACCCAGTCGGGCACATTGCCCCAGGCGTTCAAAGCGCGAAGGGCGTGGCCACCGGGCGCGCCAGGCTTCGGCCCGCGGTTCATGGCAGCTCCTCCTCGGCGATAGTCTCGCCGAGGACGCGACCCCGGTTCTGGTCGTAGACGAGCTTGGCGGTCAGGACCATTGGCGGCTTCGGCCCGGTGTTCATGGACGGACGCAGCCGCCAGACGGCCAGCTTTCCCGGGCCGCCCGGATCGAGCTTGATCAGATAGTTGCCCTGGCGCAGGGCCTGGACGAACCGCTTGGCCGTTGCTCGGGCGATCGGCTTTTCCTCGGTGGAGCCGTATGTCACCAGATCGTCGCTGGTGAAGCCGCCGCGTGTCAGCGGTCCGCGAACGACGTTCCACATGGCCTGCTGGCAACTGACCTGCCTTGACCCGATCCGGCCGTCATTCGTGACCACCGGCGGCGCCTCCTGGTCCCGGACGAGCACGAAAGACACCTCGCGTCGCTCCGTGAACGCATTCTTCGCCGACCCTTCGGGTCGCAGGATGCCGGCCCGGCACAATCGACGCAGATAGGTGGCGACCGTACCCCGATGCGGCTCATCCGACATCGCGCGTATGGCGCTGGCGGTGAAGCTGGCGTCGGCGCGCCCGAGGACGCGAATGCAGCGCCAGAAATGATCCTGGCCACGAAAGATCGGCTCGGTCTTGTCGACGGTCAGCCGGAGCACGATCCCCATCAGGCAACCCTCCTGGAATGACGCTTCGGCGCCTCGCCGGTGAAGATGCGGCCCGAATAATTGCTCACGTCGAGCTCGGCGAGCCCCGCATTCGCCGCGAAGGCGGCCGCCGCGTTGAGCGAGGTGGCGATGCGTCGCGCGCGACCGCGCGTTTCGGCGCAGATGTGGTCGAGCAGGGCGTCGGATATCACGAGCCTCGGATAAAGGAATGCTGTGAGGGCACGCGCATCGTCGAGGTCACAAGGCTGCGCCAGCACCCATTCGAGCACGCGGTTATGCACCCGCTCATGCGCCTCCAGCTTCTGCGGAAGCTTCTCTTCGCCGACCAGGAGCACCGGCACCTGGGCTGCCTTGTTCAGGTCGCGGACGAGTTCGATCATCCCCTTATCCACCAGCTTGTCCGCCTCGTCGATGATGAGCGGTCGCGCCGGATCGTCGCCGAGGCGGGCGATGATCTCGTCCATCATGTCGCCGATCGTGCCACGTGGCCGGGCCACGCCGAGCTCGGCGAGGATCGCCTGGCAGAACTTCTTGCGCGTCCAGAAGTCGAACACCTCGATGAACAGCGCACCCGTCCGGTTCCAGCAATATTGCGCCGCCATGGTCTTGCCGTAGCCGGAGAAGCCCGAGAAAACGCCGATGTTGGGAAGGTGCGGTGGACGATGGATTAGTGCGTCGACGAGCGCGAGGCAGGATGCGACGTTCTTGAGCGGAGCGACCGATCCTGGCCGAACCATGTTGGTGTTGCCTGTCATGTCTCAAGTCCCTTTTTCGTCGCCGCACCCGCGCGGACCTTCACTGCTTCTCGCAATGGTTGCATCCCTAAAGATTCATCGCGTCCTGGCCGAACTCCTCCACCATGGCGCGCATAGCCCTGTATTCGGACCCGTTCTGGTACCCACCGAGCCACAGCAGATCGGCATCGGCCAGTCGCTCGCCCATTTGCCGCCGCTGCTCCAGATCCAGGGCGCGGCGGAAGCGGGCTTCCCGGCTCTCGGGAAGCCGCGTCACCTTCGTAGGGACGGGCTCGACCGACGGGTTCCGCGGCGTGGCGGCAATCATCGCGCTGTGCAATTCCGCTGCCCGGTCGGAAAGACCGATGGGGCCGACCGGCGCGGCCGCGTCGGCCGCCGCAGCAAGCGCAGCTGTCGAATGCGGCTCCTCCGGCCGAGGGAAGGCCAACAATTTGCCCGCCCTTGTTTCGCCTTGGCGGCGCATCGCGTCGGCGATCTGGCGCGGGCCGATGCGGCGCATCTCGCGGCGAATATCCTTGATACGGCCGTCGACATGCGCCTTCTGCGCTGCCTTGACGTGCCTGATGGTCTCGACAGGATCGAGCCCGGCGAGTTCGGGGCAGATCGCCTCGCCGAGGAAGGTTTCGCCATCCGGCTCGAACAGCAGCACCTTGCCCAAATCGGCCGGGTCCATGCGGCAGAAGACGGTCGTGCCAGGCATGACCGTGTCGGGCAGATAGTGAGCGCCATCGATCCTCACGCCCACCTTGGTCACCGTTCGCAACCCGTCCTTTCCGGGCGCCGGTGCTAAAAGGATATCGAGCGCCGCGACATTCTCGATGCGCCGGACCGCACCGTCCGAGGAGGCCGCGACCGCCATCGGCGTGCGCTTGCCGAGACCCTCATGCTCCGTCGAAGCGTAGATCGTGTCCGACCAGTCGTCGCACCAGCGTTGGAATTCGGCGAGGTCCATGTCAACGCCGAACAGCTCTTTCTCGTCGCTGCCGAGGCGCTGGGCGAAGGCCTTGCGGCCCTCGATCCGCTTGCGGTCGGCCACCGAATGGCCGATAAAGCCAGGCAGGCAGGCCAAGTCGCGCTGGAAGGTGCCGATCGGCCGCTCGACCAGACCCTTGCCCTTGGATTTCGGGTCGTACCGCTGCGACCGCTCGGCTTCGATGCCGAGCGCTGCAAACAGGCGCTGGGTAGCCGCCGCGACAAAATCGCTGCCATTGTCGGTCAGCACGCGTTCCGGCACGCCCCAGGCCAACAGGCATTTGCGCATCATCAGGCCGACAGCTTCCGCGCGCGGCGTCGGCGTGGCCAGTATCTTCGTGCGCCGCGACAGCACGTCGACCGTCAGATAGATGGAGTGCCGGCCCTCGTGCAGCATCACGTCGGCGGGCGATGCGTCGATCATCCAGATTTCGTTCAGCCTTTCGGCGCGGATCACGCCGGTGGCCGAGAACTCGACCCGCGAGCGATAGCCGTCCGGGTCGGTGAGCAGCATCAGCTCGTTCTTGTAATCCTGGCGCCAGGCCTTGAGGGTCTGCTGCAAGGTGCGAAGCGGGGGAAGGCGGAAGTCTTCGGCGGCGATAGCGTCCTTGAACTTGTCAGACACCGCGTCGGAAACCGCTTTCGCCGACAGGAACGGCATCTTGGCGATGGCCGCCAATACGAAGGTCTTGACCTGGCCGTCCAGCGCCGTGTCGAGCTGTCCCGTTCCCCGGCGCGCCGCGGCGGGATCGAAGCCGAGTGCATTCGGCTTGTCTCGCCTGGTCCGCCAGCGCGCCAGGGAACGGGCGCTCAACCTTCCCACCGACGCCGTTACCCAGGCGGGAAGCTCGATTGAAGACGCGTTGAACAGTGAGCAGAACAGACTGTCGGCGGCGGCAACGGAGAGGCTTTGTTCGCGCCGGAAGCGGTCGGCGAGTTTCAGGAGGACGAGGCGCGCGTCGCGGATTTCGCGGGCGCGCGCCGAGAGCCCGTCATCGTCCATGACGGCTGGCCGGAGATCATCGGCTTGGATACGAAAATGGCGTGCGGCGAGCGCTACGCGGGCTGACAGAGGAAGATTGTCGACGTGATACTCGGTCCCGCCGCCGCCCGCGCGACCGGAGCGCGGCCGTGCCAGGTTGCGGCGGTGGTCCCAGCCGTCGCGGCGGATCATCTTCAGCACTCCGGCCTTGGTCGTTGGAAGGCCAGGCAACACGCAAGCGGTGGCGAGATCGGCGAACTCCTGGGCCGTCAACCAGAGTTTCATCGTCCGGCTTTCCATTTCGCTTCCACCGCCTGCTTGCGACGCTGGATTTCGCGCTCATGCTCCTCGATCAGATGCAGCTCGATGAGCGACCCGAACCGCTCGGGGACGACGACGTGATCGAAGAACTCGGCCACGAAGCCGAGGAGGTCGTTGCAGCCGGTCGCCATGATCAGGGCGATGAACCGTTCAAGGCTGATCTTGTGGCTTTCCTTCGCCTCGGAGGCGTAGGCGTCGAGGGTTGCCTCGGAGATCGGATAGCCCAATTCCTCGCTCATCATCTGCGCGATCTCGGCGCGTGGCTTTCCGCATTCCTTCAGGGCAAGAGCCACGGCGCGGGAAATCCGGGAAGCAATGCGATTGCCCGGAAGCTGGTCCTTGTCGAAGCCGACCGCGACGCGCGGTGGCTCCCAATCGAACAGTTCCAGCGTCATGCGATCACGCCGCCGGCTCATCGGAGCCATCCGCGTTTGACCGCATGCTCGCGGATCGCGGCCTCGTGGGCGTCAAGGAAGTCGGCGCGCTGGCGGGCCGACAGCCGCGACCAGTTTCCAACCGTCGAGGCGAACAGCTTCTCGGCCGTCGAGAGCAGCCGGCGTCCTTCGGCAAGAGCCAGCGCATCCGCGACGGTGGCGGCCTCCGGCGGCGTGGCGAAGAGGATGTCGCAGATGCGCTCTTGCGCCTCTGCCGTCTGTTCGGAAAGCAGCTTGAGGCCAGCCTGATGGTTCTCCAGCCAGCTTCCGCGCAAACGCGCTTTGCTGGCATCGGTCAGTCCCCGAAGGATGGCGACGGCGACCTCGATCGCACGCCGCGAGAGGCCGGTGACCTCGGCGGCCTGGGAACAGAACGCAAATATTTCGTTCTGATCGGTGCGGGCGGCCTTCACCTTGGCGCTGCGGCGGTCGCCGCCATTGCGGCTTGCTGGATAGAGCACTTCATGGACCCGCTTCAACTCGGCGAGGCTCTCCGCCCTTTCGAGCTTCGTGAGTGCCTCGCGGTTGAGGTTTTCGGTGATCTCCAGGAGGCGCCGCCGCTCACGCGTCAGCGCTGATGCGGGGATGACGCGCGCGTCGATCTCGGTCGAACCGCCGAGGTCGACGGCGGCCAGCCGCGTTGCGCCGGAAATCAGGGTGAAGCGGCCGGTCTCCTCGGCCGCTAGGTTGACGGGATGTTGCGGCTGCTCGCCGTCGCCGATCTCCTTGCGCAGCACCTCCACCCGCCACGGCTTGACCTGCCGCAACCGGTCCTCCGGCACGTCGATCAGCGCGATCGCGACACGGCGGAATGTCACGCAGGAGCTCACATTGCCGCCCCGCCGTTTCGCCGAGGCGTTCATCAGCGTGCCTCGCCGAAATAGATGGTCTTGACGCGCCTGCCCTTGTTGTAGAGTTCGGCAATCGTCTTGGCCAACGCGGTGTCCGTCGAGCCGCCGGACAGCTTGCGAAAGGCTTCCGCGTGAGCAGTCAGCTCGGCGAAGCTCTCGCGCCTGATCGCGGCGGCCAGTTCGGGATCGTTGACCGTGTTCTGATTGGTTCTGATGATCCGGGCCAAAGCTGTGATCAGCACCCCGCGCAGTGCCTTGGCCTCATTGGGCCAGGCTGCGCGAATGATCAGGAGGGCGCGCCGTGTCGCCGTGTCGCCATAGCGTTTCAGGCAGCGATCGACCGCCCCGATGGAGTTCGTGAGGTTGGGCCGGTAGTGGCCTTGCGCCGGCACGACATCGCAGCCGGCGGATTGCAGCACCTTGGAAATCTGAATGGCATTGTCGTCGCCGGCCGTCAGGCCCGCCCAATACTGCTCGACCGAAGTCACCGCCATGCGGTCGCGATTGATTGCGAGGAAGCTCCGCGCCTCGCCTGCCACGTCTGCGTGACTGACGATCACGGCGGGCACCTGGTCCACGTCGGGATGAAGCGAGGCTGCCTTCCAGCGGTGCTGACCCTCGACGATGCTGAACCTGCCGCTTTCCTGCCTGGAAAGGACGATGGCGCCGAACCTCGTCCAGGAGAAGCCCCGGAGAATTTTGTTGACCAGGGCGGGCTTGATCTCGCGCTGGTAGTTGCTGTCGACGTCGATCGTCTCGACGGAAACCCATTCGAGCGCGGGCTTGTCACCGATAGCGCGGTTGATCTCGTTCATAGCGGGTTCCCGGGTTGCACGAAGCGGTAGCCACGGCCCCAAACCGTCTGGATGGTCAGCCCGAGCGGCTTGAGCTTCGCGCGCAGCTTGCAGATGAACACGTCGATGATCTTGATCTCGGCCTCGTCGGCCTCGATCGCGTACAGGTTCGATAGGAGACGTTGCCGCGTGACCAAAAGGCCGCGGGCGGCAACGAGTTGCATGAAGATGGCGTTCTCCTGCGCCGTCAGGGCAGCGAACCTGCCATCCTTCACGACAAAGCCGGTCTCGTCGATCCGCAACGCGCCATCCAGCGGAAGGGGCTGGCCGCAACATGGGCAGAGTTGCGCGCCCGCCGCCGGGCGGGGGGCTTGGGGGGCGGCGGGCGCGCTGGCCGTGGCGCTGGGGGAACAGCGGTCCACGGTTTCGGGTGTGCGGATCATGGCCGGTTCCTCCACCAGGAGAGACCAACCACCGCAAGGACGACGGGCATGGCAAACAGGGCGGGCCAACGCAGGACCGCCGTAAGCAACCACCAGAGCCACGGCAGGAGCCCGCCAGGAAGGATCATGTCGATCAGCAGCAGGCCAGCGGCAGCGATGGAGAAGAGAAGGACCGCCGAAACGATGATGGCGACGGCCGGCAGCGGCCGGTCGGCGCTGACATGCAGGAAGCCGCGCGCAACGTCCTCGTTGTCAGCGCGCCGGCGCTCGTCGGACTGAAGACGCTTCATGCCGCACCCTCCTTGTCCACATGGAGGGCAGCCTTTTGACTCGCCCCCGATAGCTGGGGTCTGGTAGAACCGAACCGTCGTCGCCCGTTCGGCCAATATCGGTCGGGCCACAGGGTCTGCACCGGAACTCCGAGCGCGACCGCGATTGCTCTTTCCGCTTTCGGATAGGGCGAGCCGAGCGCCGCCGAGATTTCGCCGGCGGTGAGTTCGATGTGGTCGGCGAGTTCCCGCGACGATCCGTACCGCCGCTTGATCTCGGCAAGGATGGCGTGACGGTCCCATGTGGTCGTGTGCCCTTGCACCCGGCTGCTCCCGCAAGGATCGACCCGGCCCGCTGGCCGGTTCGGTCGCAAATCAGTTCTGACTAATCAGAACACCAAATCTGGTGGAACTCAACACCAAATCTGGTGAAAATGGGCGAAGTGTGGATGAGCTGGAAAAAAGACGAAGAATCAAGGCTCGAACGAATGCGCGAGCGTCTGCGTGGCACGATCGAAAGCAGCGGAGGGATCAAGTCAATTGCGGCGTTGTCCGATGTGCCCGCAAACACGTTGGGCAATTATGTGCGGGGGGTCGTCAAGGAGCCGCCCGTTTCAATTCTCGTGAGAATTGCCGAAACCTGCGGCATCTCGCCGGTTTGGCTGATGGGGCTTGACGAAGAACCGGCGGACCTCGGAGGATTCTCGGAGAACGATGCCGAAGTCTACGACGGGTTGCCACCCTCGACGCCCGCCAAGCCGCCGATCGGCAACGGCTGCTGGCAGGTCACAAGCCGCGCCTTGGAACTGTCGGCGATCATTCCCGGCGATGTCATTGAATTCACCATTGGCGCAAATCCTCGCAAAGGCGAGGTGGTGGTGGCGCAGCTCTACAGCCGGGATGGCCGTTCTGCCCGGACTGTCCTTCGCCTGTTCAATCCGCCGTTTTTGATGGTTCACACAAACGACCCGGCCATCGACATTGCACCGATTCCCATCGACCCCAACGGTGAAAGGGTCAAGGTGATGGGCGCTTTCGTCCGCCTGGTGCGCGAGCCCCGGCGCTAGGGCGGACCGAGTTTACACCTCGGCCGCGCCCGTCGGCGCCCAGACTGAAGGCAAGACCATGCGTTCAAAGGCTTTTGAAGAGGTGTAAACGGGTTGGCATATCGGCGCCGTAAGTTTCCACCTTGCGGTCCCCGCCCGCTGATTTCCGGGCTTTCGCGCCGCGCCCCGTCCGCCCGGCCTGCCAAGTGAACTTGCGCGCCGGTCCGGCAACCGCCCGCCAGCGTTCCCGCCATCACCTGCACAAACCCTTGTGCCACCGCACTTTTTCACGAATTCCCGGACATTCCCGCGTTTTCCCGGCAAACCCCTCGATCCGCCAAGTGAACTTGCGCGTTACAATTGGCCTATGTGCCGGTTCCCAAGCACCTACATATCTACACCCAATTCTGTCTCATCGGGGCTGATCACGCCGACGGCCTGCCGGCTAAAGCCGGCAGGCCAAATGCAACAACCTGCATCCGAGCCGGAACAACGATTGGCGTCGTGTCGTGCCAGACGCTTTGCTTCAGTGCGTTTGCCGACCATCCGGGAGGCGTCGCGGAGCCTGAATCGGAACAAGCAGTTCGACACACATTCCAAGAAGATAGGAGAATAGTTGATGTTCCTTGAAATCCGGCACCTTTGCCACCAAACGAGATGCCTCGTGCAAATGCATTAAAACAAGATCATGGTTCGAGAATGGCATTTGCTCGTTGTATTCTAGGATATCCGACATTTTCATTGAACTCATCGCACCCTCCCACATAAGAGAACAAGAGAAGTAGATTGCTTGAAATATGAAACGCGAACAATCACCAGAATGAGTACCCCAATTTGAGGGGATCAAACCTTGATCAGTCTCAGCGATATAGCTTTGCTGACCGCCTGCGACAGCGTGCGGCACGCCAGCTTCTGCCGCGCCGATTTCAGATAGCTGCGCACCGTGTGCTCGGACAGCGACAGACGTACGGCAATGGCACCGGCCTCATTGCCGCGGGCAACCCACGTTAAACACTCTAGTTCTCTGGGGCCAAGCTTGGGGATCGACGTGAAGCCAGCCTCTTCAATCGCTTTCTTATGCAAGATGCGGGCGATCGCCAATAATTCATCTTTGACCGAGGAAATATAGCGCTTCCAGTCGGAAACCGGCATGGATGTGTTGAGCGACATCAATGAGCGGCGGCCGATACTGTCGATGACCGGGACGGAGTATCCTTCGGGACCAACGCCGGCGCGCATGGCATCGCGCATGATCCGATCCCAGGCCGGCGTGCGTGTCAGGTCAGACCAGAAGAATGGCGCATCTGTCGAAAACCCCATGACGACCACCGCGTCTCCGCCGATGTAGCCCTGCGTCAGCTGATGGGCGACCCATTCTGGTGAATAGGTCGTCCGCAGGTAGGGGATGTCGAACAGCCCGAGCTCCGTCTTGGCAAGCCGGATCGTCACGTGCTTGATGTCGTAAAGCTCGCGAATCTCATGGATGGCCTCCTCATTCGAAGGCATCCTCTTGATGATGGCAATTTTCTCGCTACCGGCGGTCGCCGCACGCCTCGTCCGAATGCCCATGCCTTCGATGATTGCCCCGCGGTACTTGATAACAATTTCAAGATCCCACAAAGCCAATACACGAAAGGTTAGCCGGATCAAGCGTTGGGATCGTTATTCGAACCGCATGTCAGGATTGTCTCCGAACCCCTCACGATCATTTCCCACGCCGCCCGCAACCGCCTTGCCGTCGGCGGTCCGTTCTCTGATGTGGCCTGGCACGATCTGATCGCAGCCGGCCATCAGGCGCTGGAACTGCTCGCCGGTGGATAGGTTTGTCGGCTCAGCCCGCCAGCCTCGCCGGCTCATGCCGGCGGGGCTTCTTCGTTGCTGCGGCGCACCATTCCATGCAAGACAACCGGGCCCGCTCAACCGGCCCGCGCTTCCTCCACAACGCCCGTCCACGCCGTGCGGTCGATGTCGAGGTCGGCGTAATCGGCAGGGTCAAGCACCGGACGCGCGATGCCCGCTTTCAACTGCTGGCGGAAGTCACGCAGCATGCGCAGGCTGATCGGCAGCAGCATCATGATGACGACCAGATTGACCAGCGCCAATATGCCCATCATCGGGTCGGAGAAGAAGAACACGGCGGTCGCTCCGGGCGCCACGGCGCCGATGAAGACGATCGCCATGACGGCCACCCGCAACACGTTGATGGCAATCGGGTTTTCGGTGATCACCGTCAGCGCGTTCTCGCCCAGATAGTAATTGTAGATGATCGAGCTGAAAGCGAACAGAAGCAGGATGAAGGTCAGGAAATACTGCGTCCAGCCGCCCAGATGCGAGGCCAGCGATTGCTGTGTCAGCACCACGCCGTCGATTGCTTCCGCTCCCGGCACATAGACATCGCCCAGAAGGATGACGAAGGCCGTGCAGCTGCAGATGATGATCGTGTCGATGAACACCGAGAAGGATTGCGTGATCCCCTGGCTGACCGGATGCCGCACGTCGGCGGTCGCCGCCACGTTCGGCGCCGAGCCGAGCCCGGCCTCGTTGGAAAACAGCCCACGCCGCAACCCTTGCGCCAAGGCCGCGCCCATGCCGCCGCCGACCGCCTGTTCGAAGCCGAAGGCATTCAGGACGATCGATACCAGCACGCCTGGAACGGAAGTGATGTTGATCAGGATGACGACCAACGCCATCGCCAGATAGGCGACCGCCATCACCGGCACGACGATGTCGGCTGCCTTGGCGATGCGGTGAATGCCACCGAAGACGATGAAGCCGGCAATGATCGTCAACAGACCGCCCGACCAGATGCGGTCGATGCCCAGGCTCTCCTGCGCGGCGCCGGCCACCGTGTTGCCCTGGAACGCGTTGAAGCCGACGGCAAATGCGGCGATCAGGCAGACGGCGTAGACAACCGCCAGCCATTTGTACTCCCTGCCCAGGCCATGAATGATCGAGCGCGCCGGTCCGCCGCGAAACGTGCCGTCCGGCTCGCGCCGCTTGTACAATTGCGCCAGGGAACATTCCACGAGGCTGGTCGCCATGCCGATCAGGGCGATGGCCCACATCCAGAACACGGCGCCCGGCCCGCCGAGCGTGATCGCTACGGCGACGCCGGCAATGTTGCCGCCGCCGACCCGGCCGCCGACTGAAACGAGAAGTGCTGCTCTTGCCGAGATTGCGTTCGGGTCGCCGCTTTGGTTCTTCGACGAAAGGACCCGGAACATGCGCTTGAAGAACTGGAATTGAACGAACCCGGTAAGCGCTGTGATGAAGATGCCGAGAACGACGAGAATGGGGATCAGGGACCATCCCCAGGTTAAGTCTCCGATGAGTCCAAATAAGCTTTCTAAAAACGCCATCTCTCCCGGCCTCCCAGCCTTCCCGTTGCGTAGCGACGATCTTCTTCAGAGCATCGTCGCCAGATTAATGGAGAAGCTTCGCGACGCACAACGCAAACTTGTAACGCGCTGGCCACGCAAGCGAATTTCCCCAAACGGAGAATGCCGGCAAAGCTTCTTCAGCCATCCGGTCAGCCAAATCGCCCGGAAAAGCCTCACTCATGCCCGAATCAATATCGATCTCTGAGCCCCTTGCTGTCGAAGGGCCGATCATGCGCAAACGCACTGTCGCTGTTCTTTCCCTCTTGTGCGCCGCCGCTGGTCTTTATGCGGCCAATGCATCGCGCCTTTCAGCCCGTCCGCCAGGCGTTCCCGTTCTGCTCGCCCACCGCGGCCTGGCGCAGAATTTCGACCGCACGGACCTGACCGGCGAGACCTGCACGGCCGAGCGCATGCTGCCGCCGCGCCACGCCTTCCTGGAGAACACCATTCCCTCGATGCAGGCGGCCTTCGATCTCGGCGCCGATGTGGTTGAGATCGACGTGCATCCGACCACTGACGGGCAGTTTGCCGTCTTTCACGACTGGACCGTCGATTGCCGCACCGAGGGCACAGGCGAGACCCGCACCCACACGCTCGAGGAACTGAAGACGCTCGATGCCGGATATGGATATACGGCCGACGGCGGACAGACCTTTCCGTTTCGCGGACAAGGCGTCGGCATGATCCCATCGCTCGACGAGGTGCTCGACACATTCCCCGACCGGCGCTTTCTCGTCAACGTCAAGAGCAATGATGCCGACGAAGGCGCCAAGCTGGCCGACGTCCTGGCCGCCCTGCCCGCGCCCTCCCGCCAGCGCCTGATGGTTTACGGCGGCAGCCAGCCGGTGGACGTGCTGCGCGCCCGTTTCCCAGGCATGCAGACGCTGACAAAAAGCGACTTCAAACGCTGTATCCCGCTCTACGCCGTGACCGGCTGGAGCGGTTTCGTGCCGCAAGCCTGTCGCGGCCGTGTCCTGCTGATACCGGTCAACATCGCCCGCTGGATGTGGGGCTGGCCGAACCGTTTCCTCGACCGGATGGAGCGGGCCGGCAGCCCGGTGTTTGTCCTCGGCCCCTATGCCGGCGGCGGCTTCTCCAGCGGTTTCGACGATCCCGAACTGCTCAAAATGCTGCCCCAAGGCTATTCGGGAGGCATCTCCACCGACGCGCTCGACCGCCTTGTCCCAAGTCTGGAGGCGCGAGACGCGGCCAACGCCTCCTGAGAGGCGCATGCCATGGCGCGGAACATTTCCCCTCGCCGCCGGTTGTGACAGGAGGGGCAGCAAGGGCGGGTGAGATGAAGTCCAAACAACCGGCGATGCCGAATACAGTCGACACCGTTTCCCTGACGGTGGCGTTGCCAGCCAATCTGGCGGCGGCGCTCGATCGCTTTATCGCGCAGGAGGGACCGGGCATGCCCCGCGACAGGGCGCTTGTCCGCGCTTTCGGGGCCTGGGCTGTGCAGAACGGCTTCGCCCATCGCGACGATGACGGGCAGGAAGGCAAGCGGCCGGAAGACCTGAACGCCACCAATGACGACTGAGCCAGCGACAACGACAGGCAACAGCCGAGAAACCGCCCTTGTCCTGTTTCGGCACGATTTGCGCCTGGCGGACAATCTGGCGCTTGCCGCCGCCGCCCGGACCGGCCGCCCCATCGCCGCCGCCTTCATTTTCGACGAGACGAGCCAGGGCGTGCGCCCGTTGGGCGGCGCGCGGCGCTGGTGGCTGCACCATTCGTTGAAGGCGCTGGGTGACGGCCTGGCCGGCTTCGGCATCCGCCTTGTCCTGCAGCGCGGCCCGACCACCGCGACGGTCATGCGGCTTGCCACGCAGATGAATGCCGGAATCGTGTTCTGGAACCGACGCTACGATCCGCCAGGCATTGCCGCCGACACGCAGATGAAGGCGGCGCTGAAGGAAGCCGGCATCGGCGCCGAGAGTTTCAACGGCCATTTGCTGCACGAGCCCTGGCGCCTGAAAACCTGTGCCGGCGGGCCGTATCGTGTCTTCACGCCGTTCTGGCGCGCGCTTCAGCAAGGAGGTGAGCCCCGTGGCCCGGCCGACCGGCCCTCCACGCTGAAAGCTGCGCATCATGGCATGGAAAGCGAGCCCCTCGACGCATGGGGCCTGCTGCCGTCCCGGCCTGATTGGTCGGCCGGCCTGAGCACGCACTGGACGCCCGGCGAAGCCGGCGCGCAAACCCGGCTGGCCGCGTTCATGGCGGAGGGCGGCAATGGCTATGACCGCCGGCGCGACCTGATGGCCGATAGCGGCACGTCGGGCCTGTCGCCGCACCTCGCCCATGGCGAGATCACCCCATTCCAGATCTGGCAGGCGCTCGCTGGCAGACACGACCTGTCCGTTGGTGATGTACAGACCTTCCGCAAGGAGCTCGGCTGGCGCGAATTCTGCTGGCATCTCCTGTTCCACAATCCGCGGCTCGCCACGCAGAATTTCAACCGCGATTTCGATGCCTTCCCCTGGCGGCGCGACGACGAGGCGCTTCGCGCCTGGCAGCAGGGGCGAACCGGCTATCCGGTCGTCGATGCCGCCATGCGCCAACTCTGGCAGACCGGCTGGATGCACAACCGCGCGCGCATGATCGCCGCCTCCTTCCTGGTCAAGGATCTGCGGCTCGACTGGCGCGCCGGCGAAGAATGGTTCTGGGACACGCTGGTCGATGCGGACCCCGCCAGCAATCCGGCGAACTGGCAATGGGTTGCCGGCTCGGGCGCCGACGCCGCGCCATTCTTCCGCATCTTCAACCCCGTTCTGCAGGGCGAGAAATTCGACGCCGAAGGTGCCTATGTGCGCCGCTTCGTGCCGGAACTGGAAAACCTGCCGAAACGCCAGATCCACAAGCCCTGGGCGGCACCGGAAACAACGCTTGCCGAGGCTGGCGTGGCGCTCGGCGAGAGCTACCCCCGGCCGATGGTCGACCATGGACTGGCGCGTCAGGTGGCGCTCGCCGGCTACCGGACGATCGGCAAGAGCCGTTAGAGCATTTTGCAGTCAGGTGGAATCACCTGACGTCCGCATAAATGCGCAAGAACAATGAGATAGACCGATTCACTGTTTCTATGAAACAGTGAACCGGTCTAGGCGGGGCGTGCGGAGACGAAGTCGGCGGCGATGCGCATGTCACGCAGCGGCCGCACCTCGGTGATGCATTGCGCGTAGATCGGATGCGCCTTGTAGGCGGCCAGCGCTGCCTCGTCGCGGAACTCGCCATAAACGATGATATCCACATCGCTGCCCAGTTGGTCGACCTTGCGGTTGAGCCCGATCTCGAAGAAATCCGCGTGCGGTATGTCGCCCAGCATGCCCAGTTTCTCGGCGATGCGCCCGACATCGGCCTGGTCCGTGGCGCTGAAGAAGACGATGTGGCGAATCATGGCATGCCTCCAAATCTGACCGCCGCAACACGCCCGGCGCACCGCGCCGTGTCAATGCGCCATGCCGCCACACGCCGCGATTCCACTTCTACAATGACCCGCACAAAACCATGTTTTTAAAAAGAAAAGGCCGAGCATCGCGCCCGGCCTCCCGGTTCATGCGGATGCCACGTCAAAGAGTGATGCGATACAGTGCGAAACCCTCCTGCCCATCGCCGGCCGGCGCGATGGAAACGCCTTTCACATCGCCGGCGAATGCCGCCGCCTTCGGTCCGGTCTCGAACAGCACCGTGGTGTTTTCCAGCGGCTTGAAATGCCAGTTCGCGTCGGCCGATGGATTGATGGTGCCCTGCTCGACTATGTAGCGGACGATCACGTCGCGGTTCGTGTCGGGCGCGGCGAAGATCACCTTGTCGGCGCCGATGCCGGGGAAATTGCCGCCGCCGCCGCCGCGATAATTGTTCGTCGCCACGACAAATTTCTGCGCTGGATCGACCGGAGCGCCATTGTATTGCAGGTCGACGATGCGGTTCGAGCCGGCGTTCAGCAATTCGCCCTTCGAGGTGTATTTCGGCGGCTGCGACAGGTCGATCACATAAGTCACCCCGTCGATCACGTCGAAATTATAGGACGGGAAGGATGGATCGAGCAGCATCTGATCGGCCTTGCCGGACTCGATCGGATTGAAGATGCCGGCCGACATCTCCAGCCATTCCTTCACATCCGCGCCGGTCACCAGCACCGCCTGGACGGTGTTGGGATAGAGATAGAGATCGGCGACGTTCTTGATCGCCACATCGCCCGCCGGCACGTCCGTATAGTAATCGGGGCCGCCGCGTCCGCCGGCCTTGAAGGGCGCCGCCGCCGAAAGCACCGGCAAATCCTTGTATTCGCCGTCCTTCAGCATCTCGGTGATGTACCAGGTCTGCGCCTGACTGACGATCTGCACGGACGGGTCGTCGGCCACCAGGGCGAAATAGGAATAGAGCGGCGCCGATGTCTTGCCGACGGCGGTGCGCACATATTTCAGCGTCGCCTCATGGTCCCCGCGCACCGCGTCCTCCACCTCGGCCTTGCTGTCGACCAGCGGCTCGGTGTTGCGCTCGACGCGCTTGAAGATCGGCCGCGCCTCGGATGTCGAGCTGACGATGGTCCAGGCGTTGCCGTCGCGTTCCAGAAGCAGGTCGATCAGGCCCAGATGCGAGCCCCAGAACCCGCCCATCACGCCCGGCTTGCCACCGATCGTTCCGGCGGCATTGTCGATGCCTTCCATCCCATCGAATTTGGAGCCGGGGAAATCCAGATGGCTGTGCCCGGTGACGATGGCGTCGATGCCCTCGACGCCGGCCAGCACCAGCGAGGCGTTTTCGAGGTTCTCGGCATACCGCGCCGGACCGATGCCCGAATGGGAGAGCGCGACGATCAGCTCTGCGCCCTCCTCTTTCATCTGCGGCACCCAGGCCTCTGCCGCCTTGACGATGTCGCGCGTCATCGCCTTGCCGGAAAGGTGCTTGGAATCCCAGTTCATGATCTGCGGCGGCACGAAACCGATCAGGCCGATGCGGATCGGATGCTCCTGGCCATTGCCGTCCTTCACCTTCCGGTCGAGGATCACATAGGGTTTCAGGAACAATTCGTCGTCACGCCCGCTGGCGGCAAGCTGCCCCTTGGTCAGATTGGCGCAAACGAATGGAAAGTTCGCTCCCGCCAGCACCTTGAACATGAAATCGAGCCCGTAATTGAACTCGTGATTGCCGAGCGTCGAGCAGTCATAGCCGAGCGTGTTCATGCCCTTGATGACGGGATGCACGTCGCCATCCTTCATGCCGCGCTCATAGGCGATGTAGTCGCCCATCGGATTGCCCTGCAGGAAATCGCCATTGTCGACGAGGATCGAATTGGTCGCCTCGGCGCGGATCGCATCGATGATCGATGCCGTGCGCGCCAGCCCCATCGTGTCGTTCGGCTTGTCGGCATAATAGTCGTAGGGAAACACATGGACATGCAGGTCCGTGGTTTCCATGATCCGCAGATGCGCCTGGTTGGCCGCGGCCCGGGCAGAGAACGGATGCAGCAGAACGAGCGACCCGGCCGCTGCCGAGCCGGCAAGAAAGGAACGCCGCGAAATGGGAGGAAACTGCTGGTTCATGGTCGGTTCTCCTTCGGCCAGCGCATCGGCCCGAAAATCATCGGTTCTCGCAAAGCACGATGCGTAAATTCACCAATTTGCAGCGCCTAGCGTCCTGAAGGACGCAAGGCGCTGGAATGCGTGGACAGGCGATCGTACAAGGATGATCGCGCCGTTGCGGGCAGAGTTCCAGCAGAATCTGATGACGCCCGCGTGACAGGCAAAGCGTGGCGAGACAGGCATGCCAACGCGTCGCAATAAGGATAGCGCCGAAGCGATGACCCGGTGCAGAATGCCCGCGTCCGGCAACGATCGGCCGACGAGCAAAGTGAGCCATGACCAGCGATCCGCAAGATGATGCCGCAGCCTATGCCTCGCCGCCCTGCTTCATGCATGAGGGCGATGACGGCGCATCGGCCTCCCCCGAAACCCACTGGCCGGAGATCCGCCGCTGGCGCAAGGCAGAGCGCGAGCGCATCCTTGCCGGGCGCCTGGCCATACCGGCGGCCCGGCGCGCGCAAATGGCCGCGCGCATCGCCGCCGGGCTCGACGCGGCGATCGGCGATCCGCGCCATCGCGTCGTTGGTCTGTACTGGCCGTTTCGCGGCGAGCCGGACCTGCGCCCCTGGCTGGCGTCGGTGATCGATCGCGGCGGCAGCGCCGCCTTGCCCGTCGTGGTGGAAAAAGGCCAGCCGCTGATTTTCCGCGCCTACCGGCCCGGCGACAGGCTGGAACGCGGCGTCTGGAACATTCCGGTGCCGGCCGGCGGCGCGGAGATCATCCCCGACATCGTCATCGCCCCGCTTGTCGGGTTCGACGCGCGAAATTACCGGCTTGGCTATGGCGGCGGCTTCTATGACCGCACGCTGGCGGCGCTGCCGAGAAAGCCGCTGGTGATCGGCATCGGCTATGCCTTCTCGAGGATTCCCACCATCTATCCGCAGCCACACGACATTCCCATGGACCGCATCGTCACCGAAGACGACGCGGAGTAACCCGGGCATCACGCCATTTGCGGCTTCATGCCGACGGCCGTGCGGTCGATCACCTGGCGCAGGGCAAACGCCGAGTTGATCTTGATGACATGCGGCATGCCGGTCAGCCATTCCTTGTGGATGCGCTCATAGTCCTGCAGGTCGCGCGCCGCGACGCGCAGGATATAGTCGTACTCGCCCGACATCAGGTGGCAGGACACCACGTTCGGGCAACGCTTTACCGCCGCCTCGAACTCGCTCAGCGTCCGTTCGAACTGACCGGACAGTGAAATGTGCACGATCGCCGTCATCGCATGGCCAAGCGCCGCGTTGGAAAGCTCGGCATGATACCCTTTGATCACGCCGCTCTTTTCCAGATTGTCGAGCCGGCGCGAACAGGCAGACTGCGACAGGCCGACCTTCTCGGCCAGCGCCGAATTGGAGATCCGCCCGTCCTGCTGCAACGCATCCAGAATAGCGATATCGATCCTATCCAGGCCCATTGATCGAATTTCCTCCTTCAAAAATCGGACAATGCGCAAGAAGTATCGAATTTTGCCCTTTCCCGCAAATATGTTCGCAAAGACGTTCGGCCTGTTTTGTGGTCTCATGAATTGAGCCAGAAGAATGCACGAAATACTCTTGGAGGAGACTTGGATGCGCGTCGGCTGCCCGAAGGAAATCAAGAACCATGAATACCGCGTCGGCCTGACGCCGGGTTCCGTGCGCGAATATGTGGCGCACGGCCATGATGTGCTGGTGGAAACCGGCGCCGGCGCCGGCATCGGCGCCGATGACAACGCCTATCGCGCCGCCGGCGCGACGATCGCCAAGACGGCCGGCGACGTGTTTGCCAAGTCCGACATGGTGGTCAAGGTCAAGGAGCCGCAGCCGGTCGAATGGGCGCAGCTGCGCGAGAACCAGATCCTCTACACCTATCTGCACCTGGCGCCGGATCCTGACCAGACGCGGGGCCTGGTCGATTCGGGCGTCACCGCCATTGCCTATGAGACCGTCACCGACGGGCGCGGCGGCCTGCCGCTGCTGGCGCCGATGTCGGAGGTTGCCGGACGCCTGGCGATCCAGGCCGGCGCCACCGCGCTGCAAAAGGCGAACGGCGGACGCGGCGTGCTGCTCGGCGGCGTGCCCGGCGTGTTGCCCGGCAAGGTCGCCATCATCGGCGGCGGCGTGGTCGGCCTCAATGCCGCCAAGATGGCGGTCGGCCTCGGTGCCGACGTGACCATTCTCGACCGCTCCATCCCGCGCCTGCGCGAGCTCGACGACATCTTCAACGGCCGCGTTCACACGCGCTATTCCACGGTCGAGGCGCTGGAAGAGGAGTGTTTCTCGTCCGACGTGGTGGTCGGCGCCGTGCTCATCCCCGGCGCCGCCGCGCCAAAACTCGTCACACGCGAAATGCTGTCGGGCATGAAACAGGGTTCGGTGCTGGTCGATGTCGCCATCGACCAGGGCGGCTGTTTTGAGACCTCGCACGCCACCACGCACTCCGAGCCGACCTACGAGGTCGACGGCATCATCCATTATTGCGTCGCCAACATGCCGGGTGCGGTGCCCGTCACCTCGGCGCATGCGCTCAACAACGCCACCTTGCATTATGGCCTTCAGCTCGCCGACAAGGGTTTGACGGCGCTGGTCGACGACATCAACTTGCGCAATGGCCTGAACGTCCACAAGGGCCGCATCACCAACCGCGCCGTCGCCGAGGCGCTGGGCTATGAAATGGCCGAGCCGCAGGCGGCACTGGCCGCCTGACGCGGCCCAGCATTCCTCCCCAAACTGCCCGCCGGAAACGGCGGGCATTTTTTGTCGCATTGCTTCCCTGCCAGCCCGGCGGTTGCCGGCGTCCTATGCCCGCTCGATGCGCACCTGGTAGCAATTATACTGGGCCGACCGCATGTGCAGATAGGCGATGTCGTCGCGCTGCAGGAGCGCGTGTGCCCTTGTGCAGATGTCCTTCTTGGGCGTCACCGCACCCGTGCCGTAGACGATGCGGTCGTCATGTCCATAGCCGCGCAACAGCCAGTCCGGACGGGCGCGAAAGAGTTCCGGCATGACATCGCTGTCGGGCGCGCGCTCGCACGGTTCGGCGCACAGGAAGATCGGACCGGTCTCCGCATAGGGCTGCGTCTCGGGAAACGGCCGGTAAGCAAGGATCAGATAGGGCCTGCCCGCCTTTACGCCGCGCAGGCAATGGCGGCAGGGAATGCCCTGGCCGTCGGAAATCCGGCGCTCCGGCGCGTTGCCATAGGCATCCGGCGCGCCGGAGCGAAGCGCATCCGCCTCGTCGCTCGACATGGCGGTGAATTTGATCAGTCCCATGATTGTTCTCCTTCGACAATTGGAGGAGAACAGTGCGCGCGCTGCATACGGGTTTCCACCCGTTTCCGGAGCGGCGCCCGCCGCCGAAAGCGCCTGAGCGGTCAGCGAACGAAGTCGTCGATGCGCCTGAGCGTCACGCGGCGGTTCTGCCAGTTTTCGTTGGGGGTCTGCACGAGCAGGTATTCCTCGCCATAGCCGACCGTTTCCATCATCCGCGAGGGCACGCCGAATTCACGGGCCAGCACCCGCTTCAACGAGGCCGCGCGCTGCTCGGAAAGGCGCTGGTTGTAGCCGAAGGACCCAACCGCATCCGTATGCCCCTCAAGCAGCACGAGCGTGCCCGGACGCCGCCGGCGCAACGCGTTGAGCGCGTTGGCGATCTGCTCGACCTTGCGGAACTGCGAATAGGGGATTTCGGCCGAATCGAATGCGAAATTGATCGCCTGTATATCGATCGAAGGTGCCCGGCGGCGCAGCTCGGGCCGGCGCTTCAATTCGCGCACGGTCACCCGGTCCTGCGGGCGGACACGCTGCGCCGGTGCCGCTTCCAGCCGGCGCTGGATTTGCGAGGCCGACGGCATGGCCGACTGCGCCACGGCCGCACCCGGCACGAAACAGGCTGCGATCGCGGCTCCAAGCATTTGACGGCGGTTCAGCATTTTGCGTCCTTTCAAGACAACAGTTCAACCAGTGCGCATATTTCCGCGCAACGGCTGAATTGATGATGAACGGCCCGTTGTCCGTTTGTCAGCTTACGGTTTTCCGGTTTCGACCGGTGTATCCGCCAGGCCACCCCACTCGCTCCAGGAGCCGTCATAAAGGCGATTGTCCGTGTGCCCGACCGTCTCCAGCGCCAGCGTGACGACCGCCGCCGTCACGCCCGACCCGCACGAGGTGACGACGGGCTTGTCCAGATCGACGCCCGCTTCGGCAAACAGCGCGCGCAGCTCGGCAATCGGCAAGAGCTTGCCGTCGCGCGACAATGCCGATGCCGGGACGTTGCGCGCTCCCGGCATATGGCCCGAGCGCATGCCGGCGCGCGGCTCCGGCTCCACGCCGGTAAACCGCCCTGCCGGCCGCGCGTCGGCGATCTGCACGCCGCGCTCGGCGACAATGCCGCGCATCGCCTCCAGGCTGGCCACCCGCCCCTCATCGAATTCCGCGTCAAAGACGCTCGGAGCAATCTTCGTCGGCGTCGCCGTCAACGGCCGTCCTTCGGCGCGCCAGCCATCCAGCCCGCCCTCCAGCACCCTCACATTGCCGGCGCCCATGACGCGGAACATCCACCAGACGCGCGGCGCGGAAAACAGGCCCGGCCCGTCATAAACGACGATGGTGTCGTCGCGGGTGATTCCCATCGCGCCGGCATGGCGGGCAAAGGTCTGCGCGTCGGGCAGCGCATGCGGCAGGCTGGATTTCACATCGACCACCGCGTCCTGGTCGAAAAACACGGCGCCCGGGAGGTGCCCCGCCTCATACTCGCCGCGCGCATCGCGTCCCTGGGCCGGCAGGTACCAGGAAGCATCGACGATCGACAGCCCCGGATCGTTCAGATGCTGCTCCAGCCAGTCGGCGGAAACGGTAAACCGGCCCGTGTCGTCCATGATCCCTCGCTCGTTTCGTTGTTCATCAGGTGGTCGGCATCGGTCCGAAGCGAATGCGGAAGCGGCGGTTTTCCCGTCCCTTCTTCTCGATCTTGCCGATGTGGATCTCGCCCACTTCGCCGGTGCGCGCCACATGCGTGCCGCCGCAGGGCTGGCTGTCGATGGCGGCCTCCTCGCCGATACACACGAGGCGGACGCGCCCGGCACCTTGCGGCGGGCGCACATTCTTCGATTTCACCAGCCCCGGATTGGCCGCCAGATCGTCCTCGCTGATCCAGCGGTTGAAGATCGGATGGTCGCCCCGTACGAGCTCCATCAGCTTGTCGGTGACGTCCTCCCTGGTGAAGCCGGCGTCCGGCAGGTCGAAATCGACCCGCGAATCCTCCTCGCTGACCGAAGCCCCGGTGATCGGGAACGGACAGATCACGCTGAGCAGGTGGCAGGCCGTGTGCATGCGCATCAGGCGAAAACGCCGTTCCCAGTCAATCGCCATCTGCAGGGTCTCACCCGGCTCGGGCAGGGCCTGGCCGGCTGTCGGCACATGGATGATCTGCTCCTTGGTTTCGCCGGTTACCGTCGCGGCGATCTCGATCGCCGCGCCGTCCGCCCGCGTCAGCCGGCCCGTATCGCCCGGCTGGCCACCCGACGTGGCATAAAAGACGGTCCGGTCGAGCAGGATTCCGCCGCGATCGTTGACCGCCACCACCTGCGCCGCGCCATCACGCAGATAGGCGTCTTCGCGAAACAATATCTCGGTGCGCATGTCCATCAGGCGACCGCCTCGAACGGCATGTCGATCGTCGGTGTCTCTTCCATCCAGGCCGGCACCGGCAGGTTCTTCTCGCGCAGGAACGCCGGATTGAACATCTTCGACTGGTAGCGCGTGCCGTAGTCGCAGAGGATCGTCACGATGCGATGCCCCGGTCCCAATTCGCGCGCCAGGCGGATGGCGCCAGCAATGTTGACGCCCGTCGAGCCGCCGAGGCACAGCCCTTCGTTCTGCACCATGTCGAAGACGATCGGCAGCGCCTCCTCGTCCGGGATCTGATAGGAAAAGTCCGGCGCAAACCCGTCCAGATTGGCTGTGATGCGCCCCTGGCCGATCCCTTCAGTGATCGAGCTGCCCTCGGATTTGAGCACACCGTCGGTGTAGAAGCTGTAGAGCGCGGCCCCCATCGGGTCGGCCAGTGCGATCTTCACATCCCGGCTTCTGCCACGCAGCCCCTCGCCGACGCCGGCCAGCGTGCCGCCGGTGCCGACCGCCGAGACGAACCCGTCGACCTTGCCGTCCGTCTGCCGCCAGATTTCCTCGGCCGTCGTGCGGACGTGCCCGTCGCGGTTGGCGACATTGTCGAACTGGTTGGCCCAGATCGCACCGTTCGGCTCGTTCTTGGCAAGCTGCTCGGCCAGCCGCCCGGAGACTTTGACATAGTTGTTGGGATTCTTGTATGGCACCGCCGGAACCTCGATCAGCTCGGCTCCCAGCACACGCAGCGCATCCTTTTTTTCCTGGCTCTGGGTGTCGGGGATGACGATGACGGTGCGATAGCCCAGCGCCTTCGCCACCACCGTCAAGCCGATGCCCGTATTGCCAGCCGTACCCTCGACGATCACGCCGCCCGGCTTGAGCAGGCCGCGCTTTTCCGCGTCGCGGATGATGAACAGGCCGGCACGGTCCTTCACCGATTGGCCGGGATTCATGAATTCGGCCTTGCCGTAGATCTCGCAGCCCGTCTCCTCCGAAGCCCGCTTCAAGCGGATCAACGGTGTGTTTCCGATGGCGTCGACAACCGAGTTTTTCATACGAACCTCTTCCAATTTTCGGCGAAGGGTAGAAAGCCCGCTGCCGGCTTGCAAGGAGGGATTTTGCGCCCATGCCGCAAACCGCGCAAAGCCATCGCGTTTTGCCGGAAAGCGCATGCCGCCCGCCTTGCGATCCGGGACTGGTCCGTTTTCGCACGCTGACGCCGATTTCTGTGACACCACCGTTCCTTGCCGCTTTTCAATTGTGGCGTCGGCCGTTAAGTCTGCCAACCGACACGCATATTTATGGGGATGGCATGAGGCTCTACAGGGCCAATCCGGCGGATGGAATTGTCTGGATCACCGGCGCCAGCACGGGCATCGGGCGGGCGCTCGCGCTCCACCTGGCCCGGCAGGGCTACACGGTAGCGGCGACGGCGCGCGCCGAGGACAATCTTGGCTCCATCACCAGGGAAAGCGTGGAGATGAAGGGCCGCATCTTCACCTTTCCCTGCGACGTGACGAACGAGACCGGCATGGAGCGCACCGTCATAGCCATCGAAAAGACCCTTGGCCCCATCGTTCTCGCCGTCTTCAATGCGGGCGCCTATCTGCCGGTGCGCGGCGATCGGCTGGAAACCACCAATTTTCTGCGCAGCTACCAGATCAACGTGTTCGGCACACTCAACGGCCTGGTGCCGGTCGCCGACCGCATGCGCGACAGGGGCTATGGCCAGATCGCCGTCATGGGTTCCGTCACGGCTTTTTTCGGCATGCCGTCGGCAGCCGCCTACGGCTCGACCAAAGCCGCCTTGAACAACATGCTGGAAGGCTTGCGCTTCGATCTGGAGAAGATGAACATCCGCGCCCAGATCATCAACCCCGGCTTTGTCGCGACCCCGCTGACCGAGAAGACAAGCTTCCGCATGCCGGCCCTGCTCACCGTTGATCAGGCTTCCAGGCGCATTGCCGCCGGTCTGCGGCGCGGCGGTTATGAAATCACCTTTCCGCGCCGGCTCGTCTGGCCACTCAAATTCCTGCGCCTGTTTCCCAAGCCGATCGTCTTCTTCGTGCTGAATCGCCTGACCGGCTGGAACAAGCGCCCCGTCGGTCCACGCAAGACCAGGCGATAGGCCTGATTGCTAGTGCAACGCTTCAATCGAAATGAAGGCTTCGCATTCATTTCGATTGAAGCAAAGTTGCCCTAGATTCAATAATTTAGTGGCCTGCTTGTCCCAGTCCAAACCTATCGGTTTGGTTGGGGCAGGACACTACGGCATTTCCATTCTTCTCCGAGTCACGGAAATGCCCTATCTCATGGTTCTTGAGCAATTCTAGACGGAAAACCGGTTCCCACTTTTCCTGGAATTGCTCTAGGCACGCCGCATCTCAGGCGGCGCATCGCGGCAGAACAGATAGATGGCAACCGCTGTCGCAAGCAGCAGCGCATAGAAGATGAACAGTGTCTGATAGGCTATGGCCGGTTGACCCGGCACGGCGCTCGCCGCCACCACCCCGCCCGTGGCAAACTGCATGACGCCCGCCCCGCCAACCGAGAAGAAATTGAGCAGTGTCACCCCACGCCCGGTCAGATGCGCCGGCAGGAAAGCGCGGCCATGCGTCATCAGCAAACCGTAGCTGGCGCCGCACAGGCCGATGACGACCAGGACAATGGTGGTTGCGGCGACACCGGTTACCGGGAAGACCGCCAGCCAGACGATCGCCGCCAGGCCCACCGCATTGCCGCCGACAGCGACCCATTTGCGCGTTCTGAAAAACGTATCGAGCGGTCCGTAGAGGAAACTGCCGACCGACATTGCCAGCGCCATGAACAACGTCACCTGGCCGATCAGCAACGCGCCCGCACCATAGACATCGGCCAGGTAGGGCCCCGCCCAAAGCCCGCGAATGCCGGCCGCCGGCGCATAATTCAGGGCCGTCAGCGGCAGGATCGGCCACAGAACCCGCAGCCGCATCAGTTCCAGATAGCCGCCAAACCCCTGCCCGCCGGCCCCACCACGCGAAGCATCCTCCGGATCGCGCACGAGGAACGTGATGGCAAGCCCCGTCAGGATGGTAAAGATGGACAATCCTGCCATGACACCGCGCCAGCCAAAGGCCGCCGCCGCGGCCGCCATCGGCGCCGAGCCGATGACATTGCCCATCGTGCCGAAACCCACCAGCCCGGAGATCAGGATCGCCAGGCGAGCCGGCGAGTAGGATTTTGCGAAGATGAAGACCGATGCCATCAGCACGGCAGAACAGCCGGCCCCGTTGAGCGTCATCGCCACGATGATCGTCATCGGGTCGGGCGCTGCAGCAAACAGCGCCGCCCCGCCACCGCCGCAGACGGTCAGCAAAAACGCCGCCGTCCGGCGCGGCCCGTAGCGGTCGAGCGACACGCCGACGACGAATTGCATCAGCGCGAAGCTGATGAACCAGGCCCCCGACGCCATCGACAATTCGGCTTTGGATATTCCCAGCTCCGCCGTCAGGGACGGTGTCAGAACGGCCAGAAACGAACGGTAGAATTGCGACAGGATGTATCCGATCGCCAGAGCGGCAAGTCCGGCCATGGTATCCGCGCCCTCCTCCCGGCCCAGCGTCGCGCAGCATGATCATCGTGCCTAGAGCATTTTGCAGTCAGGTGGAATCACCTGACGTCTGCATAAATGCGGAAAAACAAAGAGATAGATCGGTTCAGCGTTTCCATAAAACACTGAACCGGTCTAGCGCATCGCTGGATCAGGAACAATTAGGCCAGCCGGACCGTGGACAACTCCAGCCGCAACGCCTCAATCGCGTCAAGCGGCGTATGCACCCTGACGCCTGCCGCGATTGTTGCGCTTGCGCTGACCGGGCTTGCCGTCCGACCGGCGGCCTTCACCAGCGCCGGCGCCGGCATGCTGAGGCTTGCGCGCCGGCCGCTTCTGCTGGCCGCGTGTCGCGTCGTTATTGGCTTTCGGCTGCGCATGCCGCGGGCCGCCATTGGCGTCGGCCGCGCTGCGCGCAGGATCGGGTTCGCCGGTGTGATCGGCCGTCACCGCCAGCCGCATGCGAATGGTCTTCTCGACCGCCCGCAGCTTGTCGCTCTCGGCTGGATCGCACAGCGTCACGGCTTCGCCCGACGCGCCGTTGCGGCCCGTGCGGCCGATGCGGTGCACATAGCTCTCCGGCTGGTCGGGCAGGTCGAAATTCACCACATGGCTGATGCCAGGCACATCGATGCCGCGCGCCGCGATATCGGTCGCCACCAGGATGCGCACGGAGCCGTCGCGGAACCCGTTGAGCGCCCTCTGGCGGGCGTTTTGCGACTTGTTGCCGTGAATCACCGCCGCCTCGAAGCCATCACGCTCCAGGTCGCGCGTCACGCGATCGGCGCCATGCTTGGTGCGGGCAAAAACGATCACCGAGCGCATGCTCTCGTCGGCCAGCATGTCGGACAGAACCTTGCGCTTCTGCTTGGTGCGCGCCATCACCAGGCGCTGATTGATCTCGACGGCCGTCGTCGACTGCTTGGCGACCTCGACGCGCACCGGCTGCTTCAGCAGGCTGGCTGCAAGCTGTTCGATCTCGCGCGGCATGGTGGCCGAAAACAGCGACGTCTGGCGGTCGGCATGGGTGGCGCGGGCGATCCGGCGCACATCGTTGATGAAGCCCATATCCAGCATGCGGTCGGCCTCGTCGAGCACCAGCCAGCGGGTTTCGGCCAGCGACAGCTCGCCGGACTTGACCAGGTCGGTCAGGCGGCCTGGCGTGGCGATCACCACGTCGACGCCCTGCGCCACGCGGCGCACCTGGCTGCTGCGCGAAACGCCGCCGAGCACCAGCGCCGTCGACACATGCGCATGGTGCGACAGCTTGCGCACCACTTCGTCGATCTGCACGGCGAGTTCGCGCGTCGGGCACAGAATCAGCGCCCGCGCCGTTTTGCGCACCCGCTTCGTGCCGAGCGCCATGATCTTCGAAAGGATCGGCAGCGCGAAGGCCGCCGTCTTGCCCGACCCGGTCTGGGCGATGCCAAGCACATCCTTGCCCGCAAGCATGGACGGGATCGCCTGTTCCTGGATCGGCTTGGGCATGGTGAAGCCAGCGTCCATCGTGGCCTTCAACAAGGTTCCCGAAATGCCGAGTTCCGCGAAACCTATCTGTTTCGCATTGTTATCGTTGGTCAAATCAATCTTCTTTCATACGCGGCCGCGCTTGACGCGCCGCAAAATATCCGCGGCGGGGCGCAACCCGTCGAATAACTGCTTCGGTGAACGACAAGACGCCGGGGCAAGGGCCCCATGCGGCTGCGCTGTCGCGCCGGGATACTCCCGGCTTCGCTTCCGCCAAACGGCGAAAGCTCCAGACGCAACCAGTCTCTGCAAAGAAAGCCGGTTAATACCGGCCCATGCGTCTATGCGCCATATGGGCCATAGGCCCTCACAATGCAAACAAATAATTGTGCGCCGCAGCAGATCAGCCGTCGCGCGCCAGTCTCTGCAGCGCCAGCATGCTGCGCCAGTTGCGCGCCGTCATCGCCACCTGCAGGGTCGGCTCGATCTTCGGCGCGAAGGACGACCTTCCCATACCGTCGGGCGTGTGGAGATACAGCGTGCGGCCGTTCACATGGAAGCGTTCCGTGCCCGTCGCCTTGGCCTCCAGCGCCGCGACCGCCTGCTTTCCAGGCTCCGCGTCGAGCGCGAAGACATGGACCTGTGTCGGTTCGTCGTCGGCCTGGGCAAACGGGTTGCCGGCGATCATGCGGTCCCAGTCGTCGGCGCTGCGCGCCATGACGGCCTTGTCGAAACCCATCTGTTGCCGCACGGCTTCGGCGACCGTTTTCACCACACCTGCTTCATCCAATGCCGAGGTCAAGACGGCGTTGCCGCTGTTGATGTAGGTCGCGACATTCTCGAAGCCGGCCTCGCCCAGCACGACCTTCAATTGCTTGACGGGCAATTGCGTCGCGCCGCCGACACCGCGAAACAGAATGATGTAGCGGGATTTGGCCATGGCATTTCCCCGGGTGAGATGACTGGAGTTCAGATGATCAGTGGTTCAGATGATCAGTCCGGCGATGGTGTCGTTGTCGGTGATGTCCTGATGCGCCCAGCCGGCCTTGTCGAAGCGCTCGGTCAGGACGTCGAAATTGGCGCGATTGCGCGTTTCGATGCCGATCAGCACGGAACCGAAATTGCGTGCCGACTTCTTCAGGTACTCGAAGCGCGTGATGTCGTCTTCCGGGCCGAGCAGGTCGAGGAAATCGCGCAGCGCGCCGGGGCGCTGGGGAAAGCGGAAGATGAAGTATTTCTTCAGCCCCTCGAAGCGCAGCGCCCGTTCCTTGACATCCGGCAGGCGCTCGAAATCGAAATTGCCGCCCGACACCACAGCCACGACCGTGCGGCCGGCCAGCGTCTCGGGCGAAAAATCCTTCAGCGCATCGATGGCCAACGCGCCGGCCGGCTCGAGCACCACGCCCTCGATGTTGAGCATCTCGATCATCGTCGCGCAAAGCCGGTTCTCCGGCACCAGATGCACCGCGCTCGCGTCGAAACCCTGCAGGTGCGAAAACGGCTCGGCGCCGATCTCGGCCACCGCCGCGCCGTCGACGAAATTGTCCACTTGCGCCAGCCGCACCGGCCGGTCCTCGACCAGCGCCTGCTGCAGGCTTGCCGCACCGGCGGGTTCGGCGAAGGCAAATTCGCCCGCCTGTTCGCTGTCGCGCAGGAAGCGGGTGACACCGGAGGCAAGCCCGCCGCCGCCGACCGGCAGGACGATCAGGCTTTCAGTAATTTTCGCATCGGTTTCGCGTTGCATCTGAGCGGCGATCTCGAAGGCAACCGTAGCCTGGCCCTCGATGATGTCGGGGTGATCGAAGGGCGGCACCATCATGCCGCCGCTCTCGGCGGCAAACTGGTGCGCCGCACGATAGCAATCGTCGAAAAAATCGCCGACCAGCCGGATTTCCACGAACACGCCGCCAAAAATCCGCGTCTTGTCGATCTTCTGTTGCGGTGTCGTGACCGGCATGAAAACGACGCCGCGCCGGCCGAAGTGTCGGCAGACATAGGCAAACCCCTGGGCGTGGTTGCCCGCCGAGGCGCAAACGAAGTTCGCTTCACCCGCCCCGCCGGCAACCGCCTTGCGAAAGAAGTTGAAGGCGCCGCGCAACTTGTAGGAACGCACCGGCGTCAGATCCTCGCGCTTCAGGAACACGCGCGCGCCTGTCTTCTTCGACAGATAATCGTTCTCCTGCAGCGGCGTCTCGGGGAACAGGGCACGCAGCGCCTCGGCCGCCTCGCCGACCCCGGCAATGAAACCGCCGGCTTTTCCCTGTGCGTCCATCCTGTCCCTTGCCTGTGCTCGATCGGTACTCTAACCGGCTATTGCATATCGGGGCGCGTGACGCCACTCTCGCCCCGATATGCATGTGAGGCAGCCTGAGCAAGAACGCCACAACAGAGCAACCCGGGGTTTCACTCATTGCAGTATTTAGCCATCCGCGCCGCGCTTCACATCGCGGCGATGTTCGCGATTTACCTCTCGGCCGCCATGCTCGTCCCAGCCGCCGTCGATCTCTACTACGGCAATGACGATTGGCGCGTGTTCGCCTTTTCCGCCCTGTTCACCGGCGGGCTGGCGTTCGGCGTCTCGCTCGCCACCCAGGGGCGCGCGCCAGTCATCTCGTCGCGCTTCGGCTTCCTGGTGGTCAATCTGCTGTGGCTGACCGCCTGCGCCGTCGGCGCCGTGCCGATGATTGCCTCTTCGGTCGAATTCAGCCTTTCCGACGCTGTTTTCGAATCGGTCTCCGGCGTGACGGCCACCGGCGCGACGGTGATCGTCGGCCTCGACGGCATGCCGCCCGGCCTGCTCTTATGGCGCTCTATCCTGCAATGGATCGGCGGGCTCGGCGTGATCGCCCTCGGCCTGTTCGTCCTGCCCTTCCTGAATGTCGGCGGCGTGTCCTATTTCCGCATCGAATCCTCCGACATCGAAGACCGCCCCTTCGACCGTTTCTCGACCTTCGCGGTCGGCCTGGTCAGCATCTACGCCTTGCTGACGCTGGCTTGTGCCGTCGCCTACGCTGCCGCCGGCATGCGCACTTTCGACGCCCTCAACCACGCGATGACCACGGTCGCCACCGCCGGCTTCTCCACCCACGACGCCTCGATGGGGCACTACGGCGACAATTCCGCAATCCTTTGGGTCGGCACGCTGTTCATGTTCATCGGCGCCCTGCCCTTCTCCATCCTGATCCTGTTTGCCGTGCGCGGCCGTCTCGATGCGCTGCGCGATCCGCAGATCCGCGTCTTCGCCGGCTATGTGGTGGTGTTCGTCCTGGCCGTGGCGATCTACATGCGCGTCGCCAACGATCAGCCATTCTTCGACGCACTGACCCATGCGGCATTCAACTTCGTCTCGATCATCACCACCACCGGCTATGCCAGCGACGACTATTCGCAATGGGGCCCGTTCGCCGTCGCCGCGGCCTTCGTCGCCATGTTCCTCGGCGGCTGCTCCGGCTCGACCACCGGCGGCATCAAGGCCTATCGCTTCCTGATCCTGTTCAAGCTGCTCGCCAACGGCCTGCGTCGCTTCGTCTATCCGAGCACGGTGGTCACCGTGCGCTACGGCGACCGGCCGGTGGAGGACGATCTGCAGCGGGCCGTGGTCCTGTTCATGTCGGCGTTTCTGGTCATCTGGGCGCTCATCATCTTGATGCTCGCGGCGACGGGCCTCGATTTCGTCACCGCCATCTCGGCCGCCCTCACCGGACTGACCAATGTCGGCCCCGGCCTCGGCCCCATCGTCGGGCCGGCCGGTACCTTCGCGCCGGTGCCCGACATCGCCAAATGGATCATGGCGCTGGCCATGCTGATGGGCAGGCTTGAAATTCTGGCGGTTCTCGTCATCTTCACGCCTGTTTTCTGGGAGAGATAGCGCCATCCGCGGCGGCGGTCGTCTTTTACCGGCTGGCGCGCGCGGCATTTTCCCATAGGATCAATCGGGGCGGACAGGATCGGTACCGGATGTTTTTTCGTTTGCTCCACCATTGTGTTGCGCTGCTGCTCGTCGCGACGATCACCGGCTGCGCCAATCCCAACCCGGCCCGGCTTCTGGCGCGCACCATCGCACCGGCAACCGAAGCCGAAATCGCCGGAACCCACAACATCTTCATTGCCACCAACCGCGCCTCGACCCAGGCGCCAGGGGAGATATTCGACGGCGGGAGAGCCAGGCAGACCGCCTTCGCGCAGGTCGAGATCACCATTCCCACCGTCCACGAGACCGGCAAGATGGAACTCGCCCCCAATCCCGTGGTCGCAGACCCGGCCCGCTATTTCGCCGCCCGGCGCGCAACGCTCTACCCCGAGGACAAGCAGTTCGAGGCGGCGCTCACCAAGGATATTGCCGCCCATGACGGCCGCGCCCTGGTCTTCATCCACGGCTACAACACCGGCTTCGACGCCGCCGTCTACCGCGCAGCGCAGATATTTCATGACGCGCAGTACAGCGGCACGCCGATCCTCTTTTCCTGGCCGTCGGCCGGCCGCACCATCGACTATGTCTACGACAACAACAGCGCCACCACCGCCCGTGACGCGCTTGAGGAGACGCTGCGCATGGTGGCTCGGGCGGGCGCCAAGCGCATCGACATCGTCGCCCATTCCATGGGCAGTTGGGTGACCATGGAGGCGCTCAGGCAATTGGCGATAACCGGCAACCGCGATCTGGGCGGCCGGCTGGCCGATGTGGTGTTGGCCTCGCCCGATATCGACATCGACGTGTTCAAGGGCCAGATGCGACGCTATGGCGTTCCCGACAAGCCGTTTGCTGTCCTGACATCGCAGAACGACCGCGCGCTCACCCTGTCGGGCTTCATCGCCGGCAACCAGCCACGCCTGGGCGATTACCGCGACGCCGCCGACCTGGCCGACCTCGGCGTAACGGTCATCGATGTCACCAACGTCTCGTCGGGCGATTGGCTCAACCACACGAAATTCGCGGAGAATCCTGTCTTGGTGCGGCTCCTGGGCGAGCGCCTGTCGAGCGAGGGCGAACTCGACGAGCGCAGTCCGGACGTGATGGTCGGCCGGATGGAAAGCCTGGTGCGCGGCATCGGCCAGACAGTCGGCAGCGCCGCCGACATCGTCATCACCACGCCGCTGCAGGTGATCGAGCTGGCGACGGGGCAGCCGCGGCGCTGAGGCAGCGCACCGCTCCGCAACCTACAGGAACAGGTCGACCTTCCGGAAGGTCGTCACGTCGATGATGCCCATGTCGGAAATGCGCAGTTCCGGGATCACCACCAACGCCAGCAGCGAGTGCTGCATATAGGCGTTGTTCAGCGAGCATCCCATGGCGCGCATCGCCTCGGTCAGCTTGGCCGCCTTCGCGGCCACCGCCTCGGCCCGCTCGTCCGACATCAGCCCGGCGATCGGCATTTCCACCAGCGCCAGCTCACGCCCCTTCGAAAACAGCACCACGCCGCCACCCACCTGGCCCAACCGGTTGGCGGCCCTGGCCATGTCGTCCTTGCTGGTGCCGACGACGATCATGTGGTGCGAATCATGCGCCACGGTCGAGGCCAGCGCGCAATCCTCCATGTAGCCGAAGCCCGAGACGAAACCGTTGGTGACGGCACCGGTGCCGCGATGCCGCTCGACCAGCGCGATCTGGCAGACATCGTTGCGCCGGTCCATGGCGACGACGCCGTCCTCGACCGCCAGTTCCGCCTCCAGCGCGCGCGTCGGCGCCTGGTTCTCGATCACGCCGATGACCCGCGCGCGGACATGGTTGGCGCCGTCGGGCGCGGCAATGTCGAAATCGCCCGCCTGCAGCTTCTTGCCCAGCCGCACCGTGTTCTTGGCTTTCTTGGGATAATCATAGGCGGGGATTTCCGCTTCCAGCCGCCCGCCCCTGGCCAGCCGCGTGCCCCTGGAAAACACCTCGTCGATCGCCATCTGTGCGAGATCGGAAACGACCAGGAAATCCGCCCGCCGGCCCGGCGCGATGGAACCCAGTTCACGCTCCAGGCGAAAATGCTCGGCCGTGTTGATCGTCGCCATCTGGATCGCCGTCACGGGCGCCAGTCCTTGCGCGATCGCATGGCGCACCACCCGGTCCATATGGCCGTCCTCGACCAGCGTGCCCGAATGGCTGTCGTCGGTGCACAGGATGAAGTTGCGCGGGTCGATGCCCTGTTCGGTGACGGCCTTGATCTGGCTTGCCACGTCATACCAGGCCGAGCCGAGCCGCAGCATCGCCTTCATGCCCTGGCGCACGCGGGCGATGGCGTCCTCCATCCGTGTGCCCTCATGATCGTCCTCGGGGCCGCCGGCCACGTAGCCGTGGAACGGCAGGCCGAGATCGGGCGAAGCATAGTGTCCGCCGACCGTCTTGCCGGCCCGCCGCGTGGCGGCAATCGCGCCGACCATGGTCGCGTCGTTGCCGGCGACGCCGGGGAAATTCATCACCTCGCCGAGGCCGATAATGTTCGGCCAGCCCATCGCCTCGGCCACCTCGTCGGCGCCAAGTGCTGCGCCGGCATTCTCAAGTCCCGGCGCCGACGGCACGCAGGACGGCATCTGCACGAACACATTGATCGGCTGCGCCATTGCCTCGTCATGCATCAGCCGCACACCGTCCAGCCCGAGCACATTGGCGATTTCATGCGGGTCGATGAACATCGAGGTCGTGCCATGCGGGATCACCGCCCGGCAGAATTCCGTCACCGTCACCATGCCGCTTTCCACATGCATGTGGGCGTCGCACAGGCCCGGCACCAGATAGCGGCCGGTGGCATCGACCACCTTGGTCTTTTCGCCGATGGCGTGGCTGGCGTCCGGCCCGCAATAGGCAAAGCGCCCGGCGACGATGGCAATGTCGGTCGCCGGGATGATCTCGCCCGAATGCACATTGACCCAACGCCCGTTGCGCACCACCAGATCGGCCGGCCGGCGCCCCATCGCCACGTCGACCAGCAACGGCGCGACCTCGTCCCAGGGTTTCAGCTTCATCGGCGTCAGGGTCTTCGATGCGGGCATGGGCGATCTCCTAGATCGATCCACTGTTGCAAACCCGCCAGCCCCGCGCCAGAGAAATTCCGCCGCGAGGTCGATGCGGGCCGCGCTTTATCGGGCGATGGCATCCCAGGCGGCCATCGCGCTGTCGACAACACGCTCCAGCGCATCGACAGTCGCTCCGTCGCGCGCCTGGATCGACAGTCCGTTCATCACGGTGGCATAGAATGCGGCGACCCGGCCGGCATCGGCGCTTTCCGGCACGTCGCCCTCGGCGATGCCGCGCGCCACGCGACGGCGAAAACTTTCCTCGCTCTCACGCCGGCTGTCGGCCAGGAAGCTGCAGACCGGATTGTTTTCCGGCGAACCGGCAAGCGCCGAGACGACCACCATGCAGCCGCGCGGATTGTCGGGATTGGTGTAGCAGCGGGCGTTGACGCGCAAGGCGGTCTCGATGGCGCCGCGCGCCGTACGGCCGGCTTCGAGAGCCGCGCCGACCGGCGCGCCCTCCTCTTTCTCGTAGAGTTCGATCGCCTCGCGGAACAGCGCTTCCTTGCAGCCGAAGGCGGCATACAGGCTCGGCTTGTTGATGCCCATCGCCTGCGCCAGCTCGCTGACGGACGCGCCTTCATAGCCGCTGGTCCAGAAGACCCGCATCGCCTTGTGCAGTGCTGCATCCTTGTCGAAGGCCCTGGGCCTGCCGCGTTCCGCCATCTCACACACCTTCTGTACCACTCCGTAAATAATTCGCTTGACCCGTTTCCACAAGCCACTTAGGAATTACGTACCAATCGGTACATAAATGGAGACAAAGAATGCAGGACCTGGAAGGCAAGGCAGCTCTCGTAACCGGTGGCAGCCGTGGAATTGGTGCGGCCATCGCCCGGCGGCTGGCCGCGCGCGGCGCCGATGTGGCGATCACCTATGCGCAAAATGCCGACAAGGCGGCTTCTGTCGTCGCCGACATCGAGGCGTCAGGCAGGCAGGGCCTGGCTTTGCAGGCCGACAGCGCCGATCCGCGCGCCGTCACGGCGGCGGTCAACCAGGCAGCCAAAGCCTTTGGCCGCATGGACATACTGGTCAACAATGCCGGCATCTTCCCCTCCGGTCCGCCGGAGGATGTGACGATGGACGAGATCGACCGCACCATCGGCATTCATGTCAAAGCCGTGTTCGTTGCCTCGCAGGCGGCCCTGCGCCACATGGGCGAAGGCGGCCGCATCATCTCCATCGGCTCGTGCTTCGCCCAGCGCGTGCCGCATGGCGGCGTGACGCTGTATGCCATGAGCAAATCGGCATTGATCGGCTTCACCAAGGGATTGGCCCATGATGTCGGCGCGCGCGGCATCACGGTGAATGTGGTCGATCCGGGTTCAACCGACACCGACATGAACCCGGCCGATGCCGAGGGAGCCAACGAACAGCGCGCCAAGACGGCAGTCGGCCATTTCGGTGCCCCCGAGGACATCGCCGCCATGGTCGCTCATCTGGCAAGCCCCGAAGGCCGCTTCATCACCGGCGCGTCGCTGGTCGTTGATGGCGGCCACAACGCCTGACGGCAGACGTCTCGATCAGTACCCGACGGTAAAGCGGGCGCGGCGATGGCGCGCCTGCTCCGCCTCGTCAATCAGGGCGATGGCGAAATCCTCCATGGAGATCGCCGAGCGGCCATTGTCGTCGACCACGAGTTCATCGGTTCCGCGACGGAATGTTCCCGTCCGCTCACCCGGCTCCAGCAATGCCGGTGGGCTGAGATAGGTCCAGTCGGCGTCCTTGTCGGCAAGGCACGCGGCGAACTGCTCGTTCGATGCCTGCGCGATGGCCCGGTATTCGGGCGGAACGAAACGCGGATCGTCGATGACCGCGACACCGCCAGTGCCAGGGACGATCAGGCTCGCCGCGCCGCCCACCACCAGCAGGCGCACATCGGCGCGCACCGTTCCGGCCAGCAGGGCGCGCATCATGATCGCATGATCGCCCTCCTTGCCCGGCGCCGGGCGCGTTGCAGCGATGACGACATCCTGCCCCCGGGCGAGCGTCGCCACATCCTCGACACGCGCCGCGTCGCCGGCCTGCAGCACCGCTCCCGATGGCACCTGCCCCGCGCGTCCGGTGTCGCGCACGATGGCGGTCATGTCGTGCCCGCGGGACAGCCCTTCCGCGATGACGCGGCTTCCTGTGTTTCCATTTGCACCGAACACGGCAATACGCATGATTTCCTCCAATGGTTGAAGACAAGGATCAGATGAAGTGGGAAGGAGTGGCCGCGAGCCGCCCCGTGGCATCGGCTTTCGCCAAGCCGATGCGCATCTTCAGAATGCTGAAGTATTGATTGAACGTTTGGCGTCTTTAATCAGGCCGCCTGCCGGCCGAGCGATCCTGTTTCCCGGCTCCCGCGCCGCAGCAGCAACAGGATTGCCACGATCACCGCCAGGCTGCCCGGCAGCCAATGCCAGCCGATCACTGCCGGATTTGTGACGAACAGCACGATCATCGACACGAACGGAACGAGATAGCTGTAGGCCGTCACCGCGCCCGGCGTCAGCACGCCGGTTCCGCGCTGCATCAGCCAGAAGGTCACGCCGCTTGAGAACACGCCGAGATAAGCCACCAGGAGAAAATCGCCGAGCCGCATCCGCGCCATCGCTTCGAGCGGTTCGAGAAGCACGCCGGCCAGGGCGATCAGCACGCCGCCGGCGGCCAGGCTCCAGAAGGTCCGCGTCGCTGCGTCGCGCGACAGCATCCCCCGCGACAGCCCCCATTTGGAAAGCACCGGATAAAGCGCCGAGGCGATCATGCCGAAGAAGAACAGAGCCTCGTTCCAGCCGAACTGCAGTTCGGCCATGTTGCCGCCCGTTTGTGCCAGGGCCAGACCCAGCGCGCCGAGCGCGCCCAACACCAGAATGGCCACGAGCCTGCCTGCGCGCGGCTCCACGCCCAGCATGCGCCCGAACGCGTAGGCCAGAAGCGGCATGCTGACGAACAGCGCCGACATGGACAGCGCCGTTACCCGGTGCGCCGCCCAGAACATGATGCCGAAGAAGCCGGCAAGGCACAGGCCCATCACCGAATAGAGCAGCAGCGCCGCCGGGCCTGGCCGCCAGTCCGCCGCGTTTCGCAGCAGCGGCACCATGGCGAGCGCGGCGATGGCGAAGCGCAGCGCGGTCAGAAGCAGCGGCGGCAACCCGTCGCTCAACAGCCCGACCGCCGGAAAGGACGCGCCGACGATCAGCGCCCATAAGAGCATGCCCAGATGGGCTCCCGTCATCGTTTTCTCTGTCTCAGCCATCGGCGCACCTGTCTACTGCATAATTCCTTGAATCGAAATCGATTGAAGGAGAAAATTATGCATAATTTCAAAATGTTACAGCGTCCTTTGCGCGTCCGAAAGACGCGCGGCGCTGTAAGGATCTGTTACCCGTTTTGATCAACGGTGCACCATAGCTAGCGCATTGCGGTTCAGTTGATAATATGCACATTGGCTCAATGACTATTGACTGTGAGTAACGAATAATGGATCGGCTGACCGCCCTCACCGTCTTCCGAACCGTGGTCGAGCTCGGCAGCTTCGCCGAGGCCGCGCGCCAGCTCCGGTTGTCGCCGGCGGCCGTCAGCAAGAACATACGAGAACTTGAGGCGCATCTCTCCGTCCGCCTCCTCAACCGCACCACGCGACGCATGAGCCTGACGGAGGCCGGCACACTGTATCACCGGCGCATTGCCCGCATTCTCGACGATCTCGACGAAGCCGACACGACGCTCGGCCCCCTCCAGCAGCAGCCGCGCGGCCTTCTGCGGGTCAGCGCGCCCGCCACGGTGACCCTCATCGCCCTGTCCGAGGCGATACCCGGCTTTCTCGAGCGCTATCCCGACATCGCCCTCGATCTTCGGCTCAACGACCGCCGCATCAACATCGTCGAGGACGGGTTCGACGTCGCCATTCGCGGCAGCGACCGGCTGGAAAACTCCAGCCTCATCGCCCGCAAGCTCCTGACGATGCGCCATGTGCTGTGCTGCGCGCCGGCCTATCGCGACCGGGTCGGCGCGCCGGCAGATCCGGACGCGCTGCGCCAGCACAATTGCGTTCAGTTCACCCTGTCCGATCACAGCGATGAATGGACCTTCGACAAGGAAGGGCGCAGCATCGCCGTTCCGGTCGATGGTCGCTACAAGGTCAGTTCCAGCCTTGCCGTCCGCGACGCGCTGCGGGCGGGCTTCGGCGTCAGCCTCGTTCCATGGATCTATGTGCGCGAGGACCTCAAGGCGGGCCGGCTGTGCACGCTGCTGGACGACTGGACGCCGGACGATACGACCCTCTACGCGGTCTATCCCTCCTCGCGCTACGTGCAGGCCAAGCTGCGCGTCTTCATCGACTTCGTCGTCGAAACGCTGGGCGGGCTGGACAGGTAAGCCCTGGGTCGGGACCTAGCCCCTGCAACGCCATTGCAAACCTGCTATGACGGGCCATCTTCCGATTCCCCGACAGGCCTGCCGTGACCACCGATCCCCTGCAAATCCTGAAGACCGTCTATGGCTATGACGCTTTTCGCGGCAGCCAGGCGGAGATCGTCGATCACGTCATTGCCGGCAACAATGCCTTCGTGCTGATGCCGACCGGCGGCGGAAAATCGCTCTGCTACCAGATTCCCGCCCTTTGCCGGCCGGGCCTCGGCCTCATCGTCTCGCCGCTGATCGCCCTGATGGCCGACCAGGTGGCCGCGCTCCGCCAGGCCGGCGTGCGCGCCGCAGCGCTCAATTCCGACCTGCCGCCGGAGGAGCGGCGCGAACTGTGGCGCGCCATTGGCGAGGGCGCGCTCGATCTTCTCTATGCCGCGCCCGAAACGCTGCTGCGCTCGGGCATCATCGATCGGCTGCGCGGCGTTCCCCTGTCGGTGATCGCCATCGACGAGGCCCATTGCCTGTCGCAGTGGGGCCATGATTTCCGCCCGCATTACCGCCAGCTCGACGGCCTGGTCGAGCTGTTCCCAGACACGCCGCGCATGGCGCTGACGGCCACCGCCGACGCGCCGACACGCGCCGAGATCGTCGCCCATCTGCAGATCGGCGAGGATGACAGCTTCATCGCCGGCTTCGACCGGCCGAACATCCGCTACGCCGTCGAGGAGAAGGACAATCCGCGCCGCCAGTTGATGCGTTTTCTGCAAGCCCACGAGAACGAAAGCGGCATCGTCTATTGCCTGTCGAAGCGCAAGACGGAGGAAACCGCCGCCTGGCTGCGCGACCAGGGCTACAACGCGCTCGCCTATCACGGCGGCATGGACAAAGCGGCGCGCGAGATAAACCAGACCCGCTTCCAGCGCGAGGAGGCGGTCGTCATGGTCGCCACCATCGCCTTCGGCATGGGCATAGACAAGCCGGATGTGCGCTTCGTCGCCCATATCGACTTGCCCGGCAGCATCGAGGCCTATTACCAGGAAACCGGCCGTGCCGGCCGCGACGGCCTGCCCTCCGAGGCCTTGATGCTCTATGGCGCCGACGACATCGCGCTGCGCCGCCGCTTCATCGACGAATCGGACGCCCCCGACGCGCGAAAACGCATGGAACAGCAGAAGCTCGACGCGCTGCTCGGGCTTGCCGAAACCGCGCAATGCCGCCGCCAGGTCCTGCTGAACTATTTTGGCGACGCCTGCGCGCCGTGCGGCAATTGCGACACCTGCGCCAATCCTCCAGAACGCTTCGACGGAACGATTGCAGCGCAAAAGGCCCTGTCCTGCATCCACCGCACCGGCGAACGCTTCGGCCAGGCCTACATCGTCGCCGTTCTGCTTGGCGAGGATGACGAGCGCATCGCCCGTTTCGGCCATGACCAGGTCTCGACCTACGGCATCGGCAAGGAGCACGATCAGCGCACCTGGCGCTCGATCCTGCGACAGTTGATCGCCCACGGCTTCATCCATGTCGACCTCGCCGGCCATGGCGGCCTGTCCATCGCCGAGGCGGGCCGGCGTTTCCTGCGTGAGAAGCCCGCGCTGATGCTGCGCACCCCGCCGCCTTCCGCCAAGGGGAGAAGCCGCAAGACGACGCGGGGCGATACGGCCGCTCTCCTCAATCAAACCGACAGCGCCCTGTTCAACGCGCTGCGCGAGAAGCGCATCGAGCTCGCGCGGGCGCAGAACCTGCCGCCCTATGTCATCTTCCACGACAAGACGCTGATCGAGATGGCCGCCGCCCGCCCCGCCTCGCGCACCGCGATGGCCGGCATTTCAGGCATCGGCGAAGCCAAGCTCGACCGTTACGGTGAAGCTTTCCTGGCGGTCATCGCCGAGCATCGGCCGGATGCCGTCTGAGCAATCAAGGGGAACCGAACGGAGCGCTGTGGTGGTGCGGACGGCGGGGATCGAACCCGCACGATCTAGGATCGAGGAATTTTAAGTCCCTTGCGTCTACCAATTTCGCCACGTCCGCTCAAGGCAACGACTAGCCGCAGAACCGCGCGTGATCAAGCGGATACGTGTGTTCATCAGAAAATACGTATGTTCACAAGACCATGAAAGACGGGCGGCGCATGGCCGCCCGCCCGCCCCGGCAGGGCCGCCGAAACACTTCAGCCAGCGAGCTTGGCGGTGATTTCGGCAAGCCGCTTGCCTTGGAATTTGGCGCCTTCCAGCTCTTGTTTCGAAGGCATGCGCGAGCCATCGCCATTGGTGGTCGTGGTCATGCCGTAGGGCGCTCCGCCGCGCACCGTGTCGTTGCCCATCTGGTCCTGATAGGCATAGGAAAGCGGCACGATCAACATTCCGTGATGTTGCAGGGCGAGCTGCGTGGTGGCCAACGCCAGCTCGGCGCCGCCATGCTGCGTCGCCGTCGACGACATCACCGTCGCCGGCTTGTCGATCAGCTTGCCTTCGGTCCACAGCGGACCGGTCTGGTCGAGGAAATTCTTGATCTGCGCCGCCATCATGCCGTAGCGGGTCGAAATGCCGAAGATGAAGCCGTCATAATCGGCAAGCTCCAGGGGATCGGCCACCGGCGCATCCTGGTCGAGCTTGTAATGGGCGTTGCGCGCCACCTGCTCGGGCACCAGTTCGGGGACACGCTTGATGGTCACGTCGGCGCCGGCCTCCCGTGCGCCGTCAGCCGCCGCCTTGGCCATCGCTTCCATATGGCCCCAGCTCGAATAGTATAAAACCAGGATCTTGGTCATGCTTCACGCTCCGATCGTCGATCTGTCTCTCAATGCCGGTGTCCGGCTCCGTCTTCACTTAAACAGCAATCGGTTCACCGAAAACCGCCTGTTCGCCGACACACTGTTCACCATTCGACACCCATTGCCCTGGTCCCGTCAGGGGGCTATCTCTCGGCAGTCGAATGAGGATCAACGCGCAATGAGCGAGATAGTAACGGCCGCCATGGTGGTGATCGGCGACGAAATCCTGTCCGGCCGCACCAAGGACCGCAACATCGGCCATCTGGCCGATATGCTGACGGCGGTCGGCATCGATCTTCGCGAGGTCCGCGTCGTTTCCGACGACCGCGACGCCATCGCCGAGGCGGTCAACCAACTGCGCGCCCGCAACACCTACGTCTTCACCACCGGCGGCATCGGCCCGACGCATGACGACATCACGGCCGATTCGATCGCCCATGCCTTCGGCGTGCCCTGCGGCTACGATCAGAAGGCCTTTGCGCTGCTGGAGCAGCATTATGCCGCCCGTGGCATAGAATTCTCCGACGCCCGCAAGCGTATGGCGCGCATGCCCGAAGGCGCGGAGCACATCGACAACCCGGTTTCCATCGCGCCCGGCTTTCGCATCGGCAACGTCTATGTGATGGCTGGCGTGCCGGCGATCTTCCAGGCCATGCTCGACACGGTGGTGCCGACGCTCGAGACCGGCACCAAGCTGGTTTCGCAAACGATTCCCTCATCGCTGCCCGAGGGCACGATCGGCGGTCCGCTCGGCGAAATCCAGGCGGCCAACCCCGAGACGATTATCGGCTCCTATCCAAAATACCAGGACGGCACGTTCTGGACCGAAATCGTCGTTCGCTCGCGTTCCTCCGATGCCATGGCAATGGCTGCCGCGGCGGTCGAAGCCATGTTGAAGGATTTGCAACCGAAGGAACCCGTTATCCGTTGATCTGGCGCAAGGTGCCGGACAGGATTCCGCCTATAGCATTTTGCCGTCAGGTGGACACACCTGGCGTCCGCATAAATGCGGAAAAACAATGAGATAGACTGACGTCCACTGCCGCTTACCGCCCTTCAAGGAGGCTGACATGACCTACAAGACGATCCTTGCCATTCTTCAAAGCGAAGCGGACGCGCCGCGCGTCCTCGATCTGGCCCTGCCGCTGGCCGCCCGTCACGACAGTCATGTGATCGGCTTGCATGCCGAAGCGTTGCCGATGGTCATGGCCTCGCCGATGGGCGGACCCGTGGTCGATCTCAGCATCGACATGCAGGAGGAAACCGGACGGCGCCATGCGGTGATCCGCGCCTTGTTCAGCGAGCGCGCGCGCATCGAGGGCGTGACCAATGAGTGGCGCGGCTTCGACAGCGTGTCGGGCGATTCGGCGATCTCTGGCATCGAGAGCGCCCGCAGCGCCGATCTGGTCATCGTCCAGCAGACCGATCCGGACGCCACGTCAAGCATGGCCGCCAATGTCGAGGCACTGCTGTTCGAGACCGGTCGTCCGGTGCTGCTCGTGCCGTATATCCGCAAGGAGCGCGCCGCCCGGTTCGAGAAGGTCCTGCTCGCCTGGAACGGCAGCCGCCAGGCGGCGCGCGCCGCTTTCGACGCCCTGCCCTTCATGAGGGAGGCCGAGAGTGTCGAAATTCTCTGCATCGATCCGCACGATACGCCGCGACGCGACGCCTCGATGGCCGGAACGGCCATCGCCGCAGCGCTTGCCCGCCACGACATCAAGGTGACGGTGAAGGTGGAAAGCTCCGGCGGCGTCTCGCATGGCGAGGTGATCGACAACCGCATCGCCGACACCGGCGCAACGCTCCTCGTCATGGGCGCCTTCGGCCGTTCGCGCCTGAAGGAGTTCGTCTTCGGCGGCGCCACCCGCACCATTCTCCAATCGATGACCGTGCCGACCCTGATGGCCCATTGAGCTTGCCTTGATGCGACCGATTCCAGAGGGATGATCGATGCCGGGCTTGCGCTCGGCATCCCTTTCCGGCTAATTCACCGCGCATTCCAGTCTCGGCGCCGCGGCGCCCCAGTCCTGGCGCAGAAGCGCCTTTTGCGGAGTGCGTTGCCGATGTCCCTTCCCGAAAAAGCCTTTCCCGTTTCCTGGGATCAGTTTCACCGCGATGCCCGCGCCCTGGCCTGGCGATTGTCCGGCGTCAATGGCGGATGGAAAGCCATGGTCTGCATCACGCGCGGCGGCCTCGTGCCGGCCGCCGTCATTTCGCGCGAATTGGGCATCCGCCTCATCGAAACCGTTTGCGTCGCCTCCTATCACGACTACACCGAACAGGGAGACCTCAAGGTCCTGAAGGAGATCAACCCGGCATTGCTGGAAAATGACGGCGAGGGCGTGCTGATCGTCGACGACCTGACGGACACCGGCAAGACCGCGGCAATCGTCCGGGCGATGATGCCGAAGGCGCATTTCGCCACGGTCTACGCCAAGCCGAAGGGCCGGCCGCTGGTTGACACCTTCGTCACCGAGGTCTCCCAGGACACCTGGATCTATTTCCCCTGGGACATGGGTTTTTCCTACCAGAAGCCGATCGCCGAGAACGAACGCGGCTGAACCGCCGAGCCTCGCAACGGTTCAGCACAGGGAGATGCAGGCATGACGGACAAGCCAACCCCGTCGAGCAGCGGGCTTGACCTGCAACCAGGAGCCGCCTTCGCCGAGACGGACCGGCAGGCCGTCTACCAGGCCATCGCCACGCGCCGCGACGTGCGCGGCGAATTTCTTCCCGACCCGATCGACGACGCCACCTTGGCGCGCATCCTCACCGCGGCCCACCACGCCCCATCCGTCGGCCTGTCGCAGCCATGGGATTTCATCCTCGTGCGCAGCCCGCGGACGCGACAGAAGATCGCCGAGATATTCGCCGACGCGAACGAACAGGCGGCAAGCCTGTTTCCCGAGCAGAAGCAAGCGCAATACAAGGCTTTGAAACTCGAGGGCATCGCGACCGCGCCCCTCAATGTCTGCGTGACCAGCGATCCGACCCGCGGTGGCCCGGTGGTGCTCGGCGCCACTCACATGCGCGACACCGACCTGTTCAGCACGGTCTGCGCCATCCAGAATTTCTGGCTTGCGGCGCGCGCCGAAGGCATTGGCGTCGGCTGGGTCAGCATTCTCGACCCGGCCCGCGTCAAGGTCGCGCTCGGCATTCCCGACCATATCCGGCTGGTCGGCTATCTCTGCGTCGGCCACGTCAGGGGGTTCTTCGGTCGCCCCGAACTCGAGCAGCGCGGTTGGCGCACGCGCACGCCGCTTGGCGAACTGATTCACGATGAGTTTTGGGGGACGCCCGCCGACGCGGTTTCGCAGGCTCTCGCATGCACGGAACTTGCATCAAACGGTTGATTCTTCACCCAAAGTAACTATTTGTGTGCGCAAGGGCTGAGCGTTGTTTGATTCGCTGCCCACGCTCGCGGCGAAGAACTGTGATTTCGCCGATCGCGAAAAAAATGTAAAAACAGGAAGTTGCGGCGACAACTGGAATCCGGGCGTAAAGCACCCGGGATGAAGGAGAAGTGCGATTATCAGTCACTGCACACGCATGCGGTTGACCGAGAAGGTCCGGCGTCTGTTCGGCGGCAATCCGCGCCGCGTCCAGGCAGCGGCTTTGCCATGGCGAAAAGCCGACACGGACGGTCGCGTCGAAATCATGCTGGTGACCAGCCGTGACACCGGGCGCTGGGTGCTGCCCAAGGGTTGGCCCGAAGGGCCGGAATCCCTTTCGCAGGCCGCCACGCGCGAGGCGCGTGAAGAGGCCGGCATCAAGGGCCGCGCCGAAGCCGAGGAGTTTGGCCGCTTCTACTACAGCAAGCTGCGCGGCTCGGGCGTCGAATGGCGCTGCGAAGTGGCCATCGTTCCCATGGAAGTGACCCGCGAACTGGCCAAATGGCCCGAACGCAAGCGTCGCACCCGCCAATGGTTTGCCGCGCGCGATGCGGCTGCCCTGGTCGATGAGCCCGATCTGGCCGAGCTGATCATGCGCTTTGCCGACAATCCACGGGAAATCGCTGCCTGAGCGACTTGTTTTTCAGCTCTGCGCTTGCCGTGCCGGCCTATGTTTCCTAACCCGAGATGAATGTTGATGCCGTGCGGTTCCCTGGGCGCCGCGCCGGTCGCAAATTGGATATGGCATGACCGACACAGCCGCGACGCCGCGCAAGCAGACGCTCGACAAGGACCTCGACAAGCTCGTCCATGTGGAGGAAGCCACCAGCACGGTGGCCCGCGGCCTGGTGGCGCCGGGTCTTGGCCTCCTGTTCCTGGCGCTGACGGCGATTTTTGCCGCCACCTACGTGATCGGCGAGCCCGGCGCCATCATCATCATCGCGGCCGCGGCGATCGGCGCCTACATGGCCCTCAATATCGGCGCCAACGACGTCGCCAACAATGTCGGACCGGCCGTTGGCGCCAAGGCGATGAGCCTCGGCGGGGCCTTGCTGATCGCCGCCATATTCGAGAGCGCCGGCGCGCTGATCGCCGGCGGTGAAGTGGTCGGCACCATTTCCAAGGGCATCATCGATCCGGCTGCCGTCGGCACGCCCGAAACCTTCATCCGCGCCATGATGGCCGCTCTCCTCTCTTCCGCCCTGTGGATCAATCTGGCGACCTGGATCGGCGCCCCCGTCTCGACCACCCATTCGGTGGTCGGCGGCGTCGTCGGCGCCGGCATCGCGGCAGCCGGCTTCTCCTCAGTCGATTGGTCGATGATGACGCAGATCGCCGCCAGCTGGGTGATTTCGCCGCTGATCGGCGGCGTCGTCGCTGCGCTGTTCCTCGCCTTCATCAAGACCGCCATCATCTACCAGGACGACAAGATCTCGGCCGCCCGGCGCTGGGTGCCGCTGCTGATCGCCGTCATGGCCGGCGCCTTCTCCGCCTATCTGACCACCAAGGGACTCAACCGGGTCATTGCGGTCAGCGGCCTCGGCACGCTTCTCGTCGGCCTGGCCTTCTTCGCCGTCACCTGGTTCTTCGCCCGCATCCTGGTGCGCCGCCAGTCGGAGGGATTGGAGAACCGCAACCAGTCGCTGCGCCGCCTGTTCAAGCTGCCTCTGGTGATCTCCGCCGCCCTCCTCTCCTTTGCCCACGGCGCCAACGACGTCGCCAATGCCGTCGGCCCGCTGGCGGCCATCGTCTTCACCGTCCATGAAAGCGCCGTCAACACCACCGTCGCCATCCCCTTCTGGGTGATGGTCATCGGCGCCGTCGGCATTTCCCTCGGCCTGGTCCTGTTCGGTCCCAAGCTCATCCGCATGGTCGGCGAGCAGATCACCAAGCTCAATCCGATGCGCGCTTTCTGCGTTGCGCTGTCGGCGGCCATCACCGTCATCATCGCCTCCGCCTTCGGTCTGCCGATCAGCTCCACGCACACGGCGGTCGGCGCAATTTTCGGCGTCGGCTTCTTCCGCGAATGGTACACCGCCCATTCAAAGCGCCGCCGCGCCTACCTGGAGCGCAAGGGCGTCCAGCTGAAGAAGAACGGCGCCTCCTCTGCGGAGGAAGACGAGGAACTGGAGATGCACAGCACGTCGCGCGAGGAGGTCGCCCGGCGCAAATTGGTGCGCCGCGTCCATGTGCGCACCATCGTCGCCGCCTGGGTGACGACCGTGCCGGCGGCAGCACTTCTGTCGGCCGGTATTTTTCTCGTGCTCGACCTGATGGCCTGAGCCACGCGCCCAATCGCCGCCGTCGCGGCCGCAGCCCGTGGGAAAGCCCGGTTCTGCAAGACGCAAGCCCGGGCAAAAGCCATCCCCATTATTCACAACCGACACACACAACATCTTGCGGTCACAAATCATCCAAGAACGATAGCTTGACGGGCGGCGGCGAGTCGCTTTTTATGGATTTCGCGTCGGCGTCTGAAGGCGCGATTGGCCAAGCTTCGCGTTGGTCGATTTTCCAAATTTGTATTGAGTTTCCAAGGGCTGCCCGGACATGATTCGGGCAGAGCGGAGCTGTTCGCGCCGTGGAAAAAATGCGGATGACGTATGGCGTTCCGGTCTGGCGAAAAGAAGCTGTTAACACTATATTTAGTGTCTTCAGATATTCTCCTTACCAGATAGTGTGAAGGTTCTGTGACATTATGGTCGCATAAGCGTCAGGTTGGGGGCGGTTCCGCATAGAGCGGGACAAGGCTTTTGGAAGCGGGGCGAGCCCCGTGAGAAGCACCAACCTTCAGTATCAGGAGAGCCGTTCGCACAGGCGGACGGCAGACGGCGGACAACCGTCCGTGACGGCAAAAATGTGATGAGGCGTTTCGCCGTCACGGACACTATATTTGGGAATAGGGGCAAGAGGACAAAATGCGCATCGAACGCCGGTTCACGAAGGAAGGTCAGAGCCCATACGCGGAGGTTCCCTTCCGCAAGGCCACCAGTGAAATCAAGAATCCGGATGGCTCCATCGTCTTCCGGCTGGAGAATATCGACGTCCCGACACAGTTCAGCCAGGTCGCCAGCGACATCCTGGCGCAGAAATATTTCCGCAAGGCCGGCGTGCCGGCGCGCCTGAAAAAGGTCGAGGAAAATTCCGTTCCCTCCTTCCTGTGGCGTTCGGTGGCCGACGAGGCAGCCCTTGCCGACCTGCCCGAGGGCGAGCGCACCGGCTCCGAGACGAGCGCTGCCCAGGTCTTCAACCGGCTTGCCGGCACCTGGACCTATTGGGGCTGGAAAGGCGGCTATTTCGATTCGGAACAAGACGCGCAGACCTTCATGGACGAATTGTGCTACATGCTCGCCACGCAGCGCGTCGCGCCCAATTCCCCGCAATGGTTCAACACCGGCCTGCATTGGGCCTACGGCATCGACGGTCCCGGCCAGGGGCACTATTACGTCGACCCCTTCACCGGCAAACTGACCAAGTCCAAATCCTCCTACGAGCATCCGCAGCCGCATGCCTGCTTCATCCAGTCCGTCGGCGACGATCTGGTCAATGAAGGCGGCATCATGGATCTTTGGGTGCGCGAGGCGCGCCTGTTCAAATACGGCTCCGGCACCGGCTCCAACTTCTCGCATCTGCGCGGCGAAGGCGAGCGCCTGTCGGGCGGCGGCAAATCGTCGGGCCTGATGTCCTTCCTCAAGATCGGCGACCGCGCCGCCGGCGCCATCAAATCGGGCGGCACCACCCGCCGCGCCGCCAAGATGGTGGTGGTCGACGCCGATCATCCCGACATCGAGGCCTATATCGACTGGAAGGTGAACGAGGAGCAGAAGGTTGCCGCCCTCGTCACCGGCTCCAAGATCGTCAAGAAACACCTCGAAGCCATCATGAAGGCCTGTGTCAATTGCGAGGCGGGCTCGGAAGCCACGCGGGACGATTGCTTCGACCCGCTGAAGAACCCGGCCCTCAAGCGCGAGGTGAAAGCCGCCAAGCGCAGCGCCGTGCCGGAAAACTACATCAAGCGCGTCATCCAGTTCGCCAGGCAGGGCTATACGGACATCGCCTTCAAGACCTACGACACGGATTGGGATTCGGAAGCCTATCTCACCGTTTCGGGCCAAAACTCCAACAATTCCGTCTCGCTCAAGGATGACTTCCTGCGCGCCGTCGAGAACGATGGCGACTGGACGCTGATCAACCGCATCGACGGCAAGCCGGCCAAGGTTTTGAAGGCGCGTGACCTGTGGGAGAAGATCGGCTACGCCGCCTGGGCATCGGCCGATCCCGGTCTGCACTACAACACCACCATGAACGACTGGCACACCGCGCCGGCGGCAGGCCCCATCCGCGCCTCCAACCCGTGCTCGGAATACATGTTCCTCGACGACACGGCCTGCAACCTGGCCTCGATGAACCTCTTGCAGTACCGCAACAAGGACGGCTCGATCGACATCGCGGCCTACGAGCACACGGTGCGCCTGTGGACCATGGTGCTGGAAATCTCCGTCATGATGGCGCAGTTCCCGTCCAGGGAAATCGCCCGCCTGTCCTACGAGTACCGCACGCTGGGCCTCGGCTACGCCAATATCGGCGGCCTCCTGATGACCTCCGGCATTCCCTATGATTCCCCTGAAGGCCGCGCCATCGGCGGCGCGCTGACGGCGATCATGACCGGCATCGCCTACGCGACCAGCGCCGAAATGGCCGGCGAGCTCGGCCCCTTCCCCGATTACGAGCGCAATGCCGACCACATGCTGCGCGTCATGCGCAACCACCGCCGCGCCGCCCATGGCGAGACGGACGGTTATGAAAAGCTTGCCGTCAATCCGGTGCCGCTGAAGGCCGAGGAATGCCCGCATGCCGACCTGATCGAGCATGCGAAGGCTGCCTGGGACCGGGCGCTCGAGCTTGGCGAGAAGCATGGCTACCGCAACGCCCAGGCCACCGTGATTGCGCCAACCGGCACGATCGGCCTGGTCATGGATTGCGACACCACCGGCATCGAGCCCGACTTCGCCCTGGTCAAGTTCAAGAAGCTGGCCGGCGGCGGCTATTTCAAGATCATCAACCGCGCCGTGCCCGAGGCGCTGCGCACGCTCGGCTATTCGGAAGCCGACATCGCCGAGATCGAGGCCTATGCCGTCGGCCACGGCAATCTCAACCAGGCGCCGGGCATCAACCCGACGACGCTGAAGGCCAAGGGGTTCGACGACGCGGTCATCGCCACGCTCAACACGGCGCTGAAATCGGCCTTCGACATCAAGTTCGCCTTCAACAAATGGACGCTGGGCGAGGAATTCTGCAAGGTTGCGCTCGGCTTCACGCAGGAGCAGCTCGACGATTTCTCCTTCGAGATGCTCCCTGCCCTCGGCTTCTCCAGGAAGGAGATCGAGGCCGCCAACATCCACATTTGCGGCGCCATGACGCTGGAGGGCGCGCCGCATCTGAAAGACGAGCACCTGCCCGTCTTCGACTGCGCCAATCCCTGCGGCAAGATCGGCAAGCGCTATCTGTCGGTCGACAGCCACATCCGCATGATGGCGGCGGCGCAGCCCTTCATCTCGGGCGCCATCTCGAAAACCATCAACATGCCCAACGACGCCACGGTCGACGACTGCAAGGAAGCCTACATGCTTTCCTGGAAGCTGGCGTTGAAGGCCAATGCGCTTTACCGCGACGGCTCGAAACTCTCGCAGCCGCTCAACGCCTCGCTCTTGTCGGATGACGAGGAAGAGGCCGACGACCTGGTCGAGGAGCTGATCGCGTCGCCAGCCGCCGCCCAGGCGACGATCGTCACCGAAAAGATCGTCGAGCGCATCGTCGAGAAACTGGTGCGCGAACGCGAAAAGCTGCCGAACCGCCGCAAGGGCTACACCCAGAAGGCCGTCGTCGGCGGACACAAGGTCTATCTGCGCACCGGCGAGTTCGACGATGGCCGCATCGGCGAGATTTTCATCGACATGCACAAGGAAGGTGCGGCCTTCCGCGCCATGATGAACAATTTCGCCATCGCCATCTCTCTCGGCCTGCAATATGGCGTGCCGCTCGAGGAATATGTGGAGGCCTTCACCTTCACCAAATTCGAGCCGGCCGGCATGGTCCAGGGCAATGACGCCATCAAGAACGCCACGTCGATCCTCGACTACGTGTTCCGCGAACTGGCGGTCTCCTATCTCGACCGTTCGGACCTCGCCCATGTCGACACCAGCGACTTCACCAACACCGCGCTCGGCCGCGGCATCACCGAGGGCAAGGCGACCCCCTTCTCCAAGGGCCTGACCCGCGGCGCGCCGTTCAAGGTCGTGTCCGGCAAGACGAGCGAGCCGAAGGGCGAGGCCAGCACCGCCGCCACGGCGCATACGGCCTCCAACGTCCGCGCCATCGCGACGGGCGCCACGGTGCGCGCGCTGAAGCCGGCCGTCGCCGAACTGCAGGAGGAAGCCACCGCCTTCCGCCGCGACTACGAGGAACGCGCCAAGGAACTGGCCCAGGAAGCCGCCCACGAGGAGGTCGCCGACGCCCTGTTCACCGACGCGGCAGCCGAGGAGGCAGCCGCAGCCAAGAAGGTCGAAACCCACCGCCGCCAGCAGGCCATCATGCAGGGGTATACGGGCAACATGTGCTCGGAATGCCAGAACTTCACGATGGTGCGGAATGGGACCTGCGAGAAGTGCGACACCTGCGGAGCGACGAGCGGGTGTAGCTGAGCGCAAACCGCGGAAACATGACAATCATGGACCTCCATAAAATGCTCTGAAACATTCGTGGAGGTCCAGTTGCCGTGAAAGTACGCGACGTTATTCGGTCTCTGGAGCAGGATGGATGGTATCTCGTTGCAATGCGAGGCAGCCATCGCCAATATAAGCATGAGACAAAGTCCGGGTGCGTGACGGTCGCCGGTAAGCCGTCCGACGATATCGCGCCTGGCACGTTGAACAGCGTTCTCAAGCAAGCCGGCTTGAAGGATTGATCATGCGCTACGCGGTTATTATTGAAAAGGCAGAGAGCAATTACTCTGCCTATGTGCCCGACCTGCCCGGCTGTGTCGCAACGGGGACCACGGTTGCCGACGCCGAAGCTGCGATTGGCGAAGCGATCCGCTTTCACATAGAAGGCCTGCGCGAAGACGGCCTGCCTGTGCCAGAACCGGTGAGTTTGGCGGAATACATAGAGGCATAGATAAAATTCAGCCTGAGCGATTTCAGAGATCGCGCCGCAATTTCATAAAATCTTCTCCACCCCCTGAACGGCATCTCAACGTCCACTTGCGATCCTCCCGCCACGACGGGGGTGACAATGGGCGATATCTACACTTTTGAGAGGAAGAACCGCCGCACGCAGACTTGGCACGACGGTCGATCGCAGCCCCGACAAGCCAGACGGCAGCGAAGCAGCCTGTCCGACTATGGCGGCTTCCTCGCTCTTGCAATAATGATGGGCCTTGCCGCCGGCTACTACCTCATACCGTCTGTTGAGCGCCTTGCTGTCCCAATCGGCCTTGCAGCGCCAGATAAATCCGGCGTCAAGCGCAGCTTCTCGCTCTGCGGCTTCGGCCCACGCATCGATTGTGTGGTCGACGGGGACACGTTCTATGCCGGCGGGGAAAAAATCCGAATTGCCGACATCAACACCCCCGAACTCGCGAACCCGCAATGCAACCGTGAGGCGATACTTGCCCGGCGAGCGCAGAAGCGACTGCACAAGCTGCTCAACGCCGGCCCCGTGGAGATACGCCGCACCACATTGCGCGACCGCGACGCGTATGGCCGCAAGCTTAGAAGCATCTACCGTAACGGTCGTTCACTTGGCCAAATTCTCGTCGCCGAGGGCCTCGCCCACCCTTGGCGTGGCCACAGGGAATCCTGGTGCGGCTGACCTGACCACCCCTCACCCGATCACCCGCTCCAGCATGCCCACCCAGTTCCGCCAGGCGATCTTCTCGATCAGTTCGCGCCCGTAACCGGCCTTTTCCATCGCATCGATCAGCTTCGGCAGGCCAGACACGTCGCCGATCGCCTTCGGCACATGCGCGCCGTCGAAATCCGAGCCCAGCCCGACGCCATTCTCGCCCAGCGCCTCCAGAAGCGCGTCAAGATGGCGGACCATGACGTCAAGGCCGGTATCGCCGCCCATCCGCCCGTCCGGCCGCAGGAATCCGGTGGCGAAGTTGAGCCCGACCATGCCGCCCGTGTCGCGGATGGCATCGAGTTGCCAGTCCATCAGATTGCGCGAATGGCCGCAGATCGCGTGCACGTTGGAATGGGTGGCGACCAGCGGTGCGTCGCTGATCTTCGCCACGTCGCGGAAACCCTCGGCATTCAGGTGCGACAGGTCGACCAGGACGTTCAGTCGGTTGCAGGCCTTCACCAGCGCCTTGCCGGCGTCGGTCAGGCCCGGACCGATCTCCGGCGTTGCCGGAAAGCGGAACGGCACGCCATGGGCGAAGGCGTTGGGCCGGCTCCACACCAGGCCAAGCGAACGCAGGCCCGCCGCATGAAGCACGTCGAGCAGGGCAAGGTCGGTGTCGATCGCCTCGGCCCCTTCGATGTGGAACACAGCCGCCAGCGATCCCTTCTCCACGGCGGTGCGCACCGCCCCGGCGCTGCGACAGACGGTGAAGGCGCCGTCCGAGATGCGCTCCAGCCGAAGCAGGATCGAGGCCATCGCCAATGTCGAGGACAACGCTTCGGCCCGCTCGAGCGCCGGCGGCGCCTCGTCGTCCGTGCTCATCGCGCGCCGGGCGCCCGGCTGCTCCAGCGGCGGCGGGAAAATGGCGAACATGCCGCCGGCAAAACCGCCCTTCCGCGCCCGCGGCAGGTCGATATGGCCGCCGGGAAGCCCCTCGATGAAGCGCGCCTCCACAGTGGCGTCGTTCGCCTGGTAAAGCCGCAGCAGCGCGTCGTTATGACCGTCGAAAACCGGAATGAGATCTGTCATGGGATTTGGCTCGGCTGGAGGGGCGCTTGCGCAAGAATGCGCACGCCAACCGTTTTAGGCAAGGATGCCGGCCGGTGCAAACCGTCCCGTCGTCGTCAGCCGCCATTACCCGGAGGTCTTGCCGACCCAGCGCCACCAGGCGCTCTCATCGCCGCGAAACACATTCAGGTCGATCCGCCCGTTGACGCCCTGGCTCAGGCCCGATCCGGAATATTGCCAAAACACCCACTCGCGCCCCGGATAGACTTTTGAGGGATGCTGAGCCACTGCGCGCAGCCAGAACGGATGGTTCGGGAAAGCGCCCTTCAGATTGTCGGCATAGAAATCGGGCGCCGTGTAGATGATGGGCCGCTGGCCGTAATGCCGCTCCAGCCGGTCCATGAAGACTTCCATCTTCTCGATCACGTCGGCGCGCGAAGGGCGGCGCTTGCAGTTCGACAGATGGTTCCACTCAACGTCGATCACCGGCGGCAGCGCGCCCTTCACCTTGGGCACGTTGCGGATGAACCAGTCGGCCTGTTGGGAAGCTTTTCGGCACCAGTAGAAGAAATGGTATGCGCCGCGCTTGATGCCGGCCCGGTTCGCCGCCTCCCAGTTCTTCCTGAACATAGGGTCGAGATGGTCGCCGCCATCGGTCGCCTTGATATAGGCGAAGTTCGCGCCCCGCTCGCGCAGCTTTTCCCAGTCGATGTCACCCTGCCAACGCGACACGTCGACCCCGTGCACCGCGTGGTGCTGCGGCGTCACCTTGCCGAAATTGATCGGCTTCGCATCGCTGAAGCGGCTGCGATAGACTTGGCCGCGCGCGGCAGGCGCCGAGTTCCGCGCGGCGGGCTTCGGGCGCAGGGCCGGTTTCGGCGGCGTGATCAGCGCCACCTGCTCCAGCGCCGGCGCGGATACCCGGTCAGGCTCGGCGATCGCCGTCATGCCGGCCTCGCTGATATGCCCGGCAACACTCTGTTCACCGGCCTGTTCCGGCACCGGCGCCTGCGGTATCCCGACATCAGGCCGCACGACCGAAGCGGTCGTCTCCATCGACGGCTTTGTGATCTGCAGCGCCGTATCGATGCTCGCGCCGCGCGTGCAGGCAGCCAGGCCAAGGCAGATCGACAAGAGTATCAACAACGAAGAAGAACGCATGACGCCCCGACAATCGGCCCAGACGGCATGCGGGCGCGGCGCGCCTTGCCTCTGAGCGAATTTCGATCACTAGCGCAAAGAGGCGAATAAAGTTTGAATCACTGCGTTAACCAAAACGCAATGGCTCATGCTCTGGCCGGTGCGGCGGACAGCACGCCACCCGCCCGCCCGTCCGACGTCTTTACCACGCCGCCCTCATGCGCTGATCCGGCCTCGCGGCATGCCATACATCAAGCGTTCGAATCCCGCGCCGGTCACATGGACGAGCGTGCGGTGGTCGCCGCCTTCGAAATAGATGTCGCGGTCCATCTCCAGATCTTCATCGAGCATCGAGGCGATCCTGTAGGGAACGCCGAAGACCGGCACGGCGCCCTCCTCGCAATCGGGAAACAGCCGCGCCGCTTCCTCTTCGCTGGCAAGCTCCACCTTTTCGCCGACGATCTCGCCGACCTTGCCCAGATCCACCTGGCGCGACGCCGGCAGGACGGCCAGCATATAGCCGCCATCCCATTTCAGCACCACGCCCTTCGCCAGCGCCTTGCCCGGCACATGGCTCACCCGCGCCGTCATCGTCGAATTGCCGGTCCTGGCATGCCTGGCTATGTCGTAGGGGACGTGATTGTCCTCGAGAAATTCATGCATTGTCATCGCGATGCCCATGATCCTGATCCTTTCCACCTTCTCGCGGGCGCGCCGTGTGCGGGCACGCTCCGCCGTTTCCGCCTCGGCGGCCGGCACGATCGGCGCGGACAACAAATCATCGACAAGGCGGCGTCTCGCCATCGCTTGACAGGACCAGCGCCGCGCCAAGCCCTCGGCAGGCCGCCTGCTGGTCATCCAGGGTGTCAGGATACACCCGCGGCCGGCATTGGAAAAGCGGCGGCGCGACATTAGCGCGCGGGTCCCGCGGCGCCACATTTTCGGCCCGTCCCCGTGGCATGGCCGGGCATCGTCGGGCGCCAGCCGCCCCCATCCCAAAACCATTCATCAGACCGGTTGCCGACCATGACGACTTCTCCCTTCGCCCGCCCCGTCTCGCCCGCCGATACGCCGGTGCCGCTGCGCCGCCTTCTGGTCGTCGGCCTGTTGCCGCTCGTCACCGCCGCCTGCACCACGACGCGCTTTGGCGGCGGACAGACGGCAGTCGAGCAATCCTGGCCGCAACGCGCCTACTACACGGAAATGTACAGCGAGATCGACGATGGCGATGAAATCATCGCCGCCCTCGACGTCACCAAGATCGACCGGCAGTATCTGCGCCAACAGATCGACTATCCGACCGACGAGCGCTTCGGGACGATCGTCGTCGACCCCTACCAACGCTTCCTCTACCTGGTGCAGGAAAACGGCCAGGCGATGCGCTACGGTATCGGCGTCGCCAAGGCGGGGCTCGAGTATGAGGGCGACGGGACCATCGGCCGCAAGGCCCGATGGCCCAACTGGGCGCCAACACTGGCCATGATCGAGCGCGAGCCGGAGCGTTACCGGCCGCTCGCTGCCGGCATGCTGGGCGGCATCGACAATCCGCTCGGCGCACGCGCGCTCTATCTCTACAAGGACGGCAGGGACACGCTCTACCGCATCCATGGCACGACGGAGCCCTGGTCGATCGGCAAGTCGGTTTCCTCCGGCTGCATCCGCCTGTTCAACCACGACATCATCGACCTGCATCAACGCGTGCAGCCCGGCTCCAAGGTCGTCGTTCTGGGCCCGGACCGGGCACAGCCGGGCACGGTCTGACCCCTGGATCGGGCAAGAAAAAACCGCCGCGTGCGAGCCGCGGCGGTTCTGTGTTCACAGTGAGCGCCAGCGCCTATTTGGCGCCCTCGACGTGGCTCGCCCAGCTCTTCACCGGGTCGTCATTGTCGAGGAAGGGCAGCACCGTCTCCGCCAGCTTCGGCGAAACGCCGATGTCGTAATGGGTCTGGTTGGGCAGGATCGCCAGCCGGTTCTGCGACATGTTCTCGCGCATCCAGCCGGCATCCTTCAGCCCGCCGCCGAGCAGCTGGTAGAATTCGACGATGTGCTCCGGCCGGTACATGTCGCTGTCGCCATAGACCAGCATCACCGGCATCTTGAGCGTCTTGACGTCGTCGGCGAAATTGTAGGGCTCGCGCATCATCGCGCCCATCCGGTCGAGCAGTTCAGGAAACGCGTTCGGGTCCGGCGCCACCGCCACGTAGGATTCATACATCGGCGTGCCCTTCATCATGTCGGCCATCGCCGCGCCCACCTGCGCCTGCATCGGCAGCATTTCCGGATAGAACCCGTCCTGGGCGAAACCCGCCGAGACCAGAACCAGCCGGCGCACCGTCTCCGGATGCTGCACCGCCAGCCGGAAGGCCACGCCGCCGCCCATCGAATAGCCCATGACATCCACCTGGCTGTAGCCCAGCTCCTTCAGGATGACGGCCATGTCGCCACCCATGTCGGTCAGGCTGATCGGCCGGTCGCCGAGCGCCGTGCGGCCATGGCCGTGCAGATCGACGCTGATCACCTGCCGTTCGCCGGCAAGCATTCCGAGCACCGGGCCGAACATCTCGAGCAGGCCAAGCCCGCCATGCAGCAGCAGCAGCGGTTCGCCCTCGCCGCGAATCTCGTAGTAATAGCTCACGCCATTGGCCATCACATGGCCGCTTTTGCTTGCGGCGGGAATGGCCGATGCAGTGGCTTCCGTGGAGCTTTTTCCATCTTGGGTCTGGCCCATCGCCGGCCCAGCAAGAGCGGCGGCGGCAAACAAGACGATCAGCATTTTCTTCAGCATGTCGGTCTCCGGGATCTGGGGCGGTCGCTGGCGCGCCGCGCTTGACGATGCCCCAAGGACGGCCGATCTGCCCCGCTCCCGACAGGCCCCGCGAAATTTTTGCCCGGAAACGCGAAAGCGCAAGACCGATTGGCTGTTCGGCTTCCCCCCGCCAGGCTCAGAAACAGGGATTGCCGACCCTCTGGTGCAGCCCGTCCACCGCGTCCTGCATCTCCTTGGTCCAACCGACATCGACCGATGAAAGCGCCTCATCGAGCTGGGCAATCGTCGTGGCGCCAATGATGTTGGCGGTCACGAATGGCCGCGAGTTGACGAAGGCATGGCCAAACGTCGCCGGTGTAAGGCCGAAATCGCGCGCCATGGCGTTGTAAGCGGCGAAAACCTCCGCCGCGCCCGGCTTCTCATAGCGCTGCAGGCGGTTGAACAGCGCTTTGCGCGACCCTGCCGGCAGCGCCCCGTGGTCGTATTTGCCGGACAGATAGCCCTGCGCCAGCGGCGAATAGGCCAGCAGGCCCAAACCTTCGCGATGGCACGTTTCGGCAAGGTTCACCTCATAGGCGCGGTTGGCCAGGCTGTAGCTGTTCTGCAGCGAGATGGCGCGCGGACCGACACCCTCGTCGGCCTCGGCGACGTAGCGCATCACGCCCCAGGAGCTTTCGTTCGACAGGCCGAAATGGCGAATTTTCCCGGCCTTCACCAGTTCACCGAAGACCGCCAGCGTTTCGCCGATCGGCGTCTCGTCGGCCAGCGGTTCGGCAAACGCGGTGACACGCATCGGGTTCGAGCCGAACAGCGTTTCCCGGTCCGGCCAGTGAATCTGGTAGAGGTCGATATAGTCGGTCTGCAACCGGTCGAGCGATTTGTCGACGGCGTCGAGTATATCCGCGCGCACCAGTTTCGACGGCCGTCCGCCGCGGAACCAGTCATTGGCCGTGCGGCCGACCACCTTCGAGGCGACGATCGTCCGGTCGCGGTTTGCCCGCGCCTTCATCCATGTGCCGACGAACCGTTCCGTGCGCCCCTGGGTCTCCGCTTTCGGTGGTGTCGGGTAGAGTTCCGCCATGTCGAGAAAGTTCACCTCGCGCTCGGCGGCCAGGTCCATCTGCGCGTGGGCCTCCTCCTCGCTGTTCTGTTCACCGAATGTCATGGTTCCGAGGCAGATTTGCGAGACCATCAGGTCGCTGCGTCCAAGATGGCGCTTTTGCATGAATAAAACTCTCCGGATGCTGAAATGCGGCACGAATGCACCGTGCAACGCATCATAAACGCGGATGCCCGGCAGGCAAGCGCGCCGCTTGCATCGACGGCCTTGACCTTCCAGCAAGGAGAAGCCTTAACATCGTTCCGCATCAGCGCCACGCCGCACCGATCAGGAGATGACCATGGGTCTGAAAACCGCTCTCGCCGCCACGCTTTTCGCCTTCGCCGCCTTGGGATCCGGCGCCACCTCCAATGCCGCCGAGGGGCGCTCGATGACCATCTGGAAAACGCCGTGGTGCGGCTGCTGTCACGAATGGGCGGAAGAAATGCGCAAGGCCGGCTATGCGGTCGAGATCAACGATCTGGAAGACCTGACGCCGGTCAAGCGGCAGGTGGGCGTGCCCGCCGCCATGGAAGGCTGCCACACAGCGGCAATCGACGGCTATTTCCTGGAAGGCCATGTGCCGCTCGAAGCCATCGACAAGCTGCTTGCCGAGCGCCCGGCGATTGCCGGCATCGCCACGCCCGGCATGCCGCAGGGATCGCTTGGCATGGGCAACGATCCACTGGCCCGCTACGATGTCTTTGCTGTCTCGGCCGACGCCAATTCCGCCCCATTCGTCTATTATCGCGCCGGCGCACAATAGGAATCCTGACCTGAAGGAGCGCTTCATGCCCGTGCCGTCATCGCCCATTCTCCGCAGCCTGCTCGTCATGCTGGGCATGATCGTCATGTCGTCCGCCCAGGCGGATGAAAGCGCGACGCTCCGCATCACCGGAGAGCTGACCTACAGGCAGCGCATAGCGTTGCCGCCCGACAGCCTCGCCGTGGTCGAGATTCGCGCCGCCGACGCGCCGGAAGGAGCCTCGGTGCTGGCCGAAACACGCCTCGAAACCGACGGCCGCCAGGTGCCGATCCCGTTCACTCTTGACGTCGAGCGGGCGCGGTTCGAACCCGGCAAGACCTATCTCCTGCGCGGCGGCATCTTGAACGGATTGCAGGCCGGCAGGATCAGCGATCCGGTGCTGGTCGACACCGGCGCGAAGGACATCAAGCTCGGCGACGTGCTCCTCAAGCCCTACAAGGCGCCGCCGCCCTTTGGCCTCGTCGCCCTGAGCGATGTCATCGGCGTCGAATGGCGGGGCGAGGACATCGACCGGGGCGGCATCATCGACAGTTCACAGGTTACCTTCACCTTCGGTGAGGACGGCCGCATTGCCGGCCGCGCCTCGTGCAACAGCTACAGCGCCGGCTGGACGGAGAAGGACGGGACACTTGCGATCAGCCGGGCCGCATCGACACAGATGGCCTGCGCCGAGGCATTGATGAACCAGGAGCACAAGTTTCTCGAAATACTGGCGGCTGTCCGCCACCTAGCCATGACGGCCGATGGCGCACTGGTCCTGCAGTCCGCCGACGGCCGCACATTGAAGGCGCGGCGCATCGACTGACGGTATCAGGCGAAGGCGTCCTGCATCGATTCCTTGCGCCTGGCGACGAAATCCGTCAGGCCGTCCTCGATTCCCTGGTCCAGCTCGGGCGCCTGATACATTTCCAGCCAGTTGCGCGCCAGTTGATTGGCCCGCTGATGCGCCGCCTTTTCGCCTTCCGCCGCCCATTGCTCATAGGAATTGTTGTCGGCAATCGAGGAGCGGTAGAAAGCCGTCTGGAAATTCGCCTGGGTGTGCGCGCAGCCGAGATAATGGCTGCCCGGCCCCACTTCGCGAATGGCGTCCATCGCCTGGCCGTTCTCCGACAGGTCGATCGGCTCGCAGAAGCGCTGCTGCATGCCGAGCTGGTCGACATCCATCATGAATTTCTCATAGGAGGAGACCAGCCCGCCCTCCAGCCAGCCCGCCGCGTGCAGGACGAAATTGGTCCCGGCCAGAACGGTCGAGTTGAGGGTGTTGGCGCTTTCATAGGCGGCTTGCGCATCGGCGGTCTTGGCGCCGGTCAACGAGCCGCCGGTGCGGAACGGCAACCCGACGCGCCGCGCCAGCTGCGCCGCGCCATAGGAGACGAGCGACGGCTCGGGCGTGCCGAAGGTCGGCGCGCCCGACTGCATCGAGATCGACGAGGCGAATGTGCCGAAAAGCACCGGCGCTCCGGGCCTCACGAGCTGCGTGAAGGCGGCGCCGGCCAGCACCTCGGCCAGCACCTGCGTCAGCGTGCCGGCAACCGTCACCGGGCTCATGGCGCCGGCCAGAATGAAGGGCGTGATGATGCAGGCCTGGTTGGCGCGGGCATAGACCTTGGCCGCGCCCAGCATGGTCTCGTCGAACACCATCGGCGAATTGGCATTGATCAGGTTGATGACGACGGTGTTGTTGTCGACGAATTCCTCGCCGAACAGGATCCTGGCCATCGCCACCGTGTCTTCCGCCCGCTCGGGCGCCGTCACCGAACCCATGAACGGCTTGTCGGAATAGCGCATATGCGCGAACACCATGTCGAGATGGCGCTTGTTGACCGGCACGTCGACAGGCTCGCACACCGTGCCGCCCGAATGGTGGATCGACGGCGCCATGTAGGCGAGTTTTACGAAATTGCGAAAGTCCTCGATCGTCGCATAGCGGCGATTGCCCTCCAGGTCGCGCACGAAGGGTGGCCCGTAGACCGGCGCGAAGACGGTCGCATCGCCGCCGATCTCGACGGAACGGGCGGGATTGCGCGCGTGCTGGGTAAACACGGACGGCGCCGTCTTCATGAGTTCACGGCACAGGCCCTTGGGAAAATGCACCCGATCGCCCTGCACGTCGGCGCCGGCCTCCTTCCACAAAGCCAGGGCTTCGGCGTCGTCGCGAAACTCGATGCCGATCTCTTCCAGCACCGTGTCGGCATTGGCCTCGATCAGGGCAAGCCCTTCCTCGTCCAGCACTTCATACGGCTTTATCGCCCGGCGGATGTAGGTAAGTTGCTCACCGGGGCCTCCGCCGCTGCGCGTCGCGCGCCGCGCAGCGGCGCCGCCGCGTTCGCCTCTGCCAGCAGGTGCCCGCCTCGGCTCGCCGCCTGTCTCTTCATCCGCGGCTGCAGTCATAACCATATTTGAAGCTCTCTCGCTGAATTCGCCGAAGACGAACGATCGAGCAAATCCTAGCGAATCCGGTTGCGACAGCCGTTCCGCGAGCGGCAAAGCGTGTCGCAACCGGGGCGAATCCGCACGCGGCAGCGCGGCCTATTTGCGGTCGCCAGTGCTCCATTCATCGCTGCCGGCCCATTCGGCATTGAGCGGAGCGCTGTTGCTGGAGCGAGGATCGAGCCCACGTTCCAGCATCTTGACCTCCAATTGCAGCCGTCTCAGCTCCAATTGATAAAGCCGATCGCAATTGAGCCGCGTCGGTCGTTGTCCGAGCGGAATCACGAGCCGACCGTAAGCGGCCAACGAGCTGCTGGAATTGGTTCCCAAGCCGCCGCCGATCACGCCCGAATCGACAAAAGCGCCGGAACCGGACATCGCCGCGCGGCAGGTGGTGCCATCCGCGGCGCGGATTTCGTCAAAACCGTTCGGTGAATGAACACCGGGCAATGTAATGCCGGTCTGGTTCTGGTTGACGATGTAAGCGCGGTCATTCGCAAGCCCCGCCGCACCCGATAGAGCGACAAACAGGCCAGCCGTGACGGCTACCTGCGCCGCGCGATGAATTTTCCACATACCTGCCCCTTTACACGCACTTCCTGATTGGGGAAGGGAACGCTCTCCGTGCAGATGCGCACGCGGCGCTCCCGTTCCCCTTCGAAGCCGACCACGACGAGAACGGGTCGGCTGGCGTTGCCGCCAAGCAGCATTTCGGAAGGTGAAACCCGCGCCTCAATCGGCTTGAAATCCGAGTCATAAACCCGCACGGCAACCTTGACACGGTGGTTATACGGGTTGCGGGAGTAGATACGCACGGCGAATTCATCCGTAAAACTGGTGACTTCGCCACGCATCGGGGTCATAGACTGTCCCGCCGTCGGCGTTGCTACCGCCAGCGCGATAATCAACGCGAGAACACCTTCCTTCATGCTGTTTTCCTTACTCGCAGGTTACCGTGACGTCCGCCGCATAAGCACCGGCCGGGAACGCACCGCCAGTGGAAGTCGCGACGAGATCCACTTCGAGGGTGGTCGTCCCCGCGTTAAGCGCCGTAAGTGTCGCACCGGGGCTCCGCCCGGCCGTGGTGACGCCATCAGCGGTATAGAACGACGCGAAGGTCGCGGCGGCACCGCCCGGCGCTGCGCTGAATGCGGCCGGAGCGGCGGTTGACACGCTCAGACCACCTGCCGTCGCGAGGATCGTCGCACGACCGGACGAACCGCCGGCCTCCGTCGAGCTCAGCTCGCTCAGCGCGGCATTGGCTGCCAGTGTACCGGCCGCGTCGATGGTGATGCTGCAGCCATCCAGGATGTCACCGTTGAACTGCATGTCACCGCTCGCGGCGAAGGCCGAAGTGGTCATCGCGGCCAGCGAAATGCCAGCGACCAGAAGGAACTTATTCATAATTTTCTCCGTAGTTTTTGAACGGCCGATAGGAGCCGCGAAGCAACATCTCGTTTAGTTGACACAAAGAGTCAACTATAAAATCTATTACATTTAAATTCATCGATACATTATAGTTATACATGCAAAGTTATGCTTCATACATAATATAAATAACAAAATTATTCTTTATTAAAAGAATTCTATTTGCACTTCTCGCGCCCAGGCACGACCGGGCGGCACTGCGGATCATTTGCGGCCGCAATTGCTTCAAGCGCCGTCTCCCGCTCCTGCTGCGGCGGCCTTCGGCGACGACGTCCAGGGTGGCTGGAAATTCATCCGGCGAATTCTGGTTCATGACACCGGCCTTCGATGTCCGCGGCCCGCGCAGTCGGCACGGGATTCTCCATCACATCGTATTCAGCCAAGCGGTGCTGAACGGTCAGCGAGCATCGAAGCATGTCGCAGACAGAGCGATAGAGCGGGTATACCAGGGACCAATGACAATGACCGATCTGATGAGACAGGGCGCTCCGCTGGCTAGGCGCGCTGCGCAGGGCGATGCGGGGCATCGTCCAAACAGCGCAACGACGTCCAGGAGTTCGTCCTGTCCCATCCGAAGGGCCGGGCTCTCACATGCTCCTGAGCCTGCCGAAGTGGGGGCGGCGTTGCGCCGCGCTGACGATGCAAAGGCATCGCGGCGCGCGGGCCGCGTCCGGACTCCGCGCCCGCATCTTCACCCGCGGCCATGATCATCGTCATAGTGAATGCTCTCTCGTCGGGTCCGTCAATCACGGACGGTCGAGAAGAATCCTAGCGTCTGTGGCGGCAACGGTCGTTCCGCAAGCGGCAGCGCGTGTCGCAAGCGGAGAGCCAGTGCATGCGGCATCAGCAGCCGCGGCATATCAAGGTTACTTTCGCTCGCCCGCGCTCCACCCCGGACCCTGCGCCCACCCGCCGCTCATTGCGGAATCGGCGGGAAGGCCGGCGGCAGGGCGCTGATTGAGCCCACGCTCGAGCAGGTCCACCTCAAGCTGCAATCGCCGAAGCTCAAGCTGGTAGAGACGGTCGCAATCCAGCCGTCTTGGCCGCTCTCCGAGAGGAACTACGAGCCGGCCATAGGCAGAGAGCGTGCTGGTGTTTCCGTTGAGGCCGCCGCCGATCACGCCGGAATCCATATAGGCGCCGGAACCAGACATCGCCGAACGGCAACTTGTGCCATCCGACGCTCGAACTTCATCGAACCCGTTTGGTGAAACCACCCCAGGCAAGGTTATCCCGGTTTGATTCTGATTGACGAAAGAACCGCGATCCGACGCCTGCGCGCCACTGCACAGCAGCCAGGCCACGACGCCAGTCATCGTAATAAGCGGTGCCGGGCGATAAATCGTCCACATACCTGGGTCCTCACACTCATTTTTGTACCCGGGAATGGAATACTTTCCGTGCATACGCGCACGCGCCGTTCCGCCTGTCCTTCAAACCCGACGACAACCAGCACGCCGCGGGACGCTCCCCCGCCCAGAGACATCTCTGGAGGGGAGATCCGAGCCGCGACGGGCTTGAAGTTCGCATCGTAGACCCGCACAGCGACGTCGATGCGCCGTTTGTAGGGGTTGCTCGGAAAAACGCGTATGGCGAACTCATCCGTGAAACTGGTGACTTCGCCACGCATCGGCGTCATGGATTGCGCATCTGCCGAAGACGCACTCGCAAACACGGCAAGCGCCGCAAGAAAACGCGTTTTCATGGCGCAACCCTACTCGCAGGTTACCGTGACATCGGCCTGATAGGCTCCCGACGGGAAAACAACCCCTGTAGTTTCCGCCGTCAAGTCTACCGACAACTTGGTATAACCATGTCCTAGTGCAGAGATGACAAGCCCCGGCACATTGGCCAAAGACGTGGCACCCGTCGCGGAATAGCTTGAAGAGAACGTTGTCGGGCCAACGCCGGCCGGTGACCTCACAAACGCAGAAGGCGCAGCAGTCGAAACATTGAACCCACGTCCGGTCGTAAAGATGTCCACTCGACCTGCGCCGCCGCTGCCGGCCTTTGAGCTCAACTTGAAGAAGCCCTCGGCCGCCATGACCCCCGGAGAATCCAGCGTTATGGTGCAGCTGTCCTGAACCTCGCTGTAGAACGGCACCGACTCCGACGCCGCATACGCAGGCGCCGCGCAAGCAAAGGATGAAGATAAAAGTCCAAATAATATAGAAACTCTGCTTTTCATTTTAATCTCCAAATCTAAATCAATTTGGAGCGCGTAATCCATTGCAGAATCAGAGTCAATAAATATATTCGGATATATTATCAGTCATATCTATATAAAAACTCATATAAAAAACAAACATTAAAATCATATCAAAATATAAACTACATTAAGCAAAGTCATGAAGTATGTTACTTAGAATCATATTTATAATTATACAATAATCCAGAAAAAATATACGATAACAAACATCTTTTGCTCGAGCCCCTCGTTCAGACAACAGATTTGGCAGCCCTCAACGCCTGTCCTTGTTCGTCCAGCCATCATCGCTCGCCCAAGCGCCGGCGGCGTTGGTCGCGGCGCGTGGATCGAGCCCCTGCTTGAGCAGCCGCACTTCCAGTTCAAGCCGCTGCAGCTCCAGCTGATAGAGCCGATTGCAATTGAGCCTGGGGGGCGTCTCGCCAAGCGGCAACACCAGCCGCCCATAGGCGGAGACCGAGTTGGACGAACCGTTGAGCCCGCCGCCGATGACGCCGGAATCAAGATAGGCGCCGGATCCCGCCATCGATGATCTGCATGTCGTCCCATCAGCGGCGCGGACCTCATCGAAACCGTTCGGCATGACAACCCCCGGCAGCGTGACACCGGTCTGGTTCTGATTGACGATATACCGATCATCATTGGCAAGGGTCGCCGGTGCGCCCGCCAGAAGCGACATGACAAGCGCGCTCAATCGGCACGCCGTGCGATGAAACGACCACATATCTGGGCCCTTATCTTGGTTTGATGACTCGGAAACGGCGTGCTTTCCGTGCAGATGCGCACGCGTTTTTCCTTCGTGGAGCCGAATTCGACTTCAACCAGGACCGGACGCGAATCCCTGCTGCCGAGCATCATTTCAGGCGGCGAGACGCGCGCAGCGACCGGCATGAAATCGGCATCGTAGACGCGCACGGCCACGCGGATACGATGGTTGTAGGGATTATAGGGGCGAACCCGGACGGCAAAAGCGCCGCCGAAGCTCGTGACCTCACCGCGCATCGGCGTCATTGATTGAGCCGAGGCGTGCGTGAGTGCGGCGGAAAATCCCGCCGCAATCAGCAACAGAATGCGCATCGGCCGGCTACTCGCAGGTCACCGTAACCATGGCGGAATAGGTGCCGGCTGGAAAATGACCTGCCGATTTGGTCGCCGTGAGGTCAACGTTGAGATTGGTCAGGCCGAGACCGAGGGGTGATGTCACGTTGCCGACAATATCAAGCAGTGACGTCACGCCACTGGCGCTGTAGGCAGAAGACCAGACCACGGAATCGTCGCCGCCGGCTGGAGCGCTGGTGAAGGCGGCTGGTGCGGCCGTTGAGACATTGAAACCCAGGCCGGTGGCCAGAATGGTCGCTGTGCCGGCGATGCCGCCGGGTTCTTCCGAGCTCAACACGGTGTAGCCGGGATTGGCGACAAGCGTGCCCGGCGTGCCGATCGTTATCAGACACGTCGATAAAACCGAGCCGTTGAAAAGGACCGAGCCGTCCACGGCGCCTGCCGAAGACGTGGAAATGGCGACAAGAAATACGGAGAATAGAGGGGCTTTACCCATGACTCTGCTCCTATTCGGTAAGCAGACAAGCCCCCACTAGACGGCATATACCATGCCTCACGCTTCATTAATTTTTTGCTAACCAAACCGCTCGACTTTGGCTAAGAGTTGAATTGCCTTCTCTTGCTGCTGGGCCTGGGCGAAAACATGTTCCCATAATCCGCTGCAAACGGAAAAACCCATCATTTCCAGTCGCTTTCTTATTGCAGGACGTCGCAAATCAGCTATGGGAACACGGTCATGCCGGATTAAGTAACCTGAATGCGTACGCCGGTGGGCCAAAAGCCCGTGCCAGTGCCACGACAGGAGCCAGACAATGTCAGACGACGAAATCATCCTATCCGAGCTCCCCGACGACGAACTCGTGCAGCAGATGCACGACGATCTGTATGACGGGTTGAAGGAGGAGGTGCAGGAAGGCACGAATATTCTTCTGGAGCGCGGCTGGGTGCCCTACGACGTGCTGACCCAGGCACTGGTCGAGGGGATGCGCATCGTCGGCGAGGATTTCCGCGACGGCATCCTGTTCGTTCCCGAAGTGCTCCTGTCGGCCAATGCGATGAAGACCGGCATGAACATTCTGCGCCCGCTCCTGGCCGAGACCGGTGCCCCCAAGCAGGGCAAGATGGTGATCGGCACCGTCAAGGGCGACATCCACGATATCGGCAAGAACCTGGTCGGCATGATGATGGAAGGCGCCGGCTTCGACGTCATCGATCTCGGCATCAACAACCCGGTCGAAAAATACCTGGCGGCGATCGAGGAGCATCAGCCGGACATCATCGGCATGTCGGCGCTGCTCACCACCACCATGCCCTACATGAAAGTGGTCATCGACACGCTGAAGGAAAAGGGCATCCGCGACGACTTCATCGTGCTCGTCGGCGGCGCGCCGCTGAACGAGGAGTTCGGCAAGGCCGTCGGCGCCGATGCCTATTGCCGCGACGCGGCCGTGGCCGTTGAGACCGCCAAGGAACTGGTCAAGCGCAAGCACAACATGGCCGCCAGCGCATGACTCCGCAGGCGGGCGGGTTGACCGCTCGCCAAACCCGTCCTTATTGTGCGGCCCGGGAAACGTTGCGTCCGGCGCTCTGGGTCGCATCGACCGCATTGGCCGCATCGTGTCCCACGCCGCGGATCGTGTTGGCACAGCCCGCGGACAGTCCGGCAATGGCAATCACAATGGCCAGGCGGGAAAAAACGGAAAATGTCATGATCTGTCTCCCTTAGAGATGGTCCGCCCCGGAAGGAACGGCAGCGCTACGGTGCAACAACGCGTGACATCGCAAAAAGTTCTGGTCATCGCCTGCGGCATGATTGCCCGCGAGGTGCTTGCCGTGCGCGATCGCCTCGGCTTCGATCATCTCGAACTGACCTGCCTGCCGGCCGAGTATCATTATTATCCAGACCGGATTGCCCCGGCAATGGACAAGGCCATAACCGAAGCCAGGGCCGCCGGGTATGGTCAGATCTTCGTCGGCTACGCCGATTGCGGCACTGGCGGCCTGCTTGACCGCGTCTGCGAGAAGCATGGCGTGGAGCGCATTGCCGGGCCGCATTGCTTCGCGTTCTATCAGGGCCTCGACGCCTTCAACGAGACGGCGGAAGACGACATGATGTCATTTTACATGACCGATTTCCTGTGCCGCCAGTTCGAGGCTTTTTTTCTCAAACCGCTTGGGCTCGACCGGCATCCGGAACTGATCGAGGATTTTTTCGGCAATTACGAGAAGCTGGTCTATCTGGCGCAGACCAACGATCCGGCGCTGGACAAGGTGGCCGAGGACGCTGCCCGCCTGCTGGGCCTCGTCTATGAGCGGCGGCAAACCGGCTATGGCGATCTGACGGCCGCGCTTGACCAGGCATCCCGCATCGAGGGGTGATCGCCCGACCTTCTGCCATCAACTCGTCGCCATCAACTCGGCCCTTCGCCACGAAATGGTTACAAAGCCTATGTTTGTATCTGATCCCTTGCAGAGGAAGCCTCAATGTCCCGCATCCTGACCACTGCTCTGGCCGCGACTCTTCTGGCCGCGCCCCTGCAGTTCGGCACCGCAAAAGCGGCCGACGGACCCATGTCCATCGTCCAGCAGAAACTCGAGATGGACATTGCCGGGTTCGACAAGGATTCGGTGCTGCGCGACATCACATATCGCGATGCGGCGCGCCTTGACGCCTTCGACGCGATCCGCGGCAAGGCCGTCACCGAGGCAAGGCAAGGCGGCAGCGCCGGCGATGTCGCCACGCTCGACGAGCTCAGCGCCCGCCCCGCGCAATCCTTCGATGGCTTCGATCTGACGGGCGACTGGCAATGCCGCACGATCAAGGTCGGCGGCATTGCCTCTCTCGTTGTCTATGACTGGTTTCGTTGTCGCGTCACCGACGATGGATCCGGCTGGTTTCTGGAAAAACTCAATGGTTCGCAACGCACCGAAGGCCGCTTCTTCAATGATGGGAACAAGCGGCAGATCTATCTCGGCGCCTTCTTCGTCGCCGGCGACCCCAAGCCGCGCTATGGCGCCGGGCGCGAAACCGATCAGGTCGGCTATGCCTTGCGCGACGGGCAACATAGCTGGCGCATCGAATTTCCGGCACCGGTGTACGAATCGAAGCTCGATATTCTCGAGTTCCGCCGCAAACCGTGACATGGCCACGCCGGTGCGGTCTTGCGGCTTTTGTCATGAAGGCTTAATCGCAAAAAGAGAAGAGTGCCCGTCAGGCCGAACGAGATTCGGCGTCTACAACAGGGCTGCGCGATGAAAGCGGAGGGCATGGACTTGGACACGGTGTCGGGCGCGCCGCCCGCGGACAATCCCCCTCGCCGCCTGTCGCGCATTTTCCAGGATCTGGCCGACAGTGCCGGTGAGAGGGTCACGGTCGCCGAAATCCGCCAGGCGCTCGGCGACCGCAGTTTCGCGACGCTTCTGGTTTTTTTCTCGTGCCTCAATCTCCTGCCCTTCCCGCCGGGCAGCACGCTGATTCTCGGCCCTCCGCTGGTCATCATCGCCATGCAGATGGTGCTCGGCAATCGCACCACATGGCTGCCGCGCTTCGTCCTCAACAAGGCGATCGGTGCCGACAAGTTCCGCCATATGAGCGATAGGCTGATCCCGCGGCTGGTGTGGATCGAGCAGCTGATCAAGCCACGCTACTGGCCGTTCGCCCGCAATCACGCAGATCGCGCCATCGGCATGATCGCGCTGGTCCTGGCGATAGCCGTGACGCTGCCGATCCCGCTCGGCAACTGGTTTCCCGCCTTCTCCTGCGCCCTGATCGGGCTCGCCCTTTCGGAGCGCGATGGCATTCTTCTCGGCATCGGCGCCTTCTGCGGTGTGCTGTCGCTTCTTGTAATCGCCGCCGTTGTCGGCGCGGCAAGCGTGCTTGCCGGCGTCGTCATACCCTGATCCCGGCTTCACCGCTGCGAATTGCATTTTTCACCACGTCGCATTTGAATGCGCGCGCGTCGCCCCACAACAAGCGGCGGCTCCGCGCATGCGGCAATGCTCGAAATCAAGGAAGGACAAGCGCTTATGGCCAATCTGATCGTTGTTTACTGGCGAGATATCCCTGCCCAGGTGATCGTCAAGAAGGGCCGCCAGACCGCCAAGCGCGAATTGCCTTTGCGCTTCACGGAAGCGATCGACATGTGCGCCATGCGCGTCGGCGCGCGCGACACGGATGCCTACTTGGCCGAGTGGCGACGCGGCGAGCCGGTCGAGGTCGGCGACGATCTGGAAAGCGAAGCCGAGAAGGCCTTCCTCGAAATCGACCAGAAGTTCAACCCGGAGCGCCTGAAGGCGCTCGTCAAGGCAGGTGGGCATGTCAGGGAATGAGGCGCAAAAGACTTCCGCTCCGGCGGTAACCCAGGCGACGCTGGTCAAGAAGGCGCGCGGCAAGCTCGCCTACAAACCAGCCGACGTGTCGCCGCAGCGCCGCCTCCAGCGGCGCTACACCATGCGCCTCTGGTCGGTGCGTCACGCACGCTTCCTGGAATGGGTCTATGCCCGCTTCGCCGACCTGTTCCTGATGCTGCATCCATTCTGGAATGCAATCGGCTATGCCCGCGCCGAAAGGCCGGTGAAATTCGTCGAACGGCACGTCAAGGGCCTGATGTTCGATTGCCGCATGTGCGGCCAGTGCGTGCTGTCCTCGACCGGCATGTCATGCCCGATGAACTGCCCGAAGCAATTGCGCAACGGTCCCTGCGGCGGCGTGCGCGCCAACGGTCATTGCGAGGTCGAGCCGGACATGCCCTGCGTCTGGGTCAAGGCCTGGGAAGGTGCCCAGACGATGCGCGCCAACGATGCCATCCTGGCGGTGCAGAAACCGGTCGATCAATCGCTGCGCGAAACCTCCGCCTGGCTGCGCGTGACGGCGCTGGCCGCCCATGAGCGCAAGAACACATCCGGGACCGCTGCATGACCACACGTCCGCCGCAGATCGACGAGAATCCGGCAGGCGTCGATCTGCCGCTGGAGCCCCTGCCCGGCCATTCCTCGCGCGGCAGGCTCGAGCGCGTGCTCAGGCGCGGCGAGTTCGCCGTAACCGCCGAACTGAACCCGCCCGACAGCGCCAACGCGCAGGATGTCTACGAGCGCGCAGCTGTCTTCGATGGCTGGGTCGACGGCATCAACGCCGTCGATGCGTCCGGCGCCAATTGCCACATGTCGTCGCTCGGAATCTGCGCGCTGCTGACCCGCATGGGCTACGCGACGATCATGCAGATCGCCTGCCGCGACCGCAACCGCATCGCCATCCAGGGCGACGTGCTGGGTGCCGCCGCCATGGGCGTCGGCAACATCATGTGCCTGACCGGCGACGGCGTTCAGGCGGGCGACCAGCCGGGCGCCAAGCCGGTCTTCGATCTGGACTGCATGTCTCTGCTCGAAACCGTGCGCACCATGCGCGACGAGGAGAAATTCCTTTCCGGCCGCAAATTGTCGACGGCGCCGGCAGTCTTCCTCGGCGCGGCGATCAATCCGTTTGCCCCGCCCTATGATTTCCGGCCGCTCAGGCTTGCCAAGAAGATCGCCGCCGGGGCGCAGTTCGTGCAGAGCCAGTATTGCTACGACGTGCCCATGCTGACGGAGTACATGAAGCGCGTGCGCGATCTGGGGCTCATCGAGAACTGCTTCATTCTGGTTGGCGTCGGGCCGCTGGCCTCGGCCAAGACGGCCCGCTGGATCCGTTCGAACGTGCCGGGCGTGCATATCCCCGATTCCGTGGTCAAACGCCTTGAGGGCGCCGAAAACCAGAAGCAGGAAGGCAAGCGCCTGTGCATCGACATCATCAACGAGGTGAAGGAGATCGACGGCATTTCCGGCATCCATGTGATGGCCTACCGCCAGGAGGAGTATGTCGCCGAGATCGTCCATGAATCGGGCGTCCTCAAGGGACGGCGCCCGTGGATGCGCGAAGCGGGAGCCGACGATGCGCTGGTCGCCGAAAGGCTCGACCACATCCTGCACGACAATGCCAGCGAGAAGCCCGTCGACATGGTCAAGAATGCGAATAGCGAATAGCGAATAGCGAATAGCGAATAGCGAGCGGTTCCATGGGAAATCTGAACAGTCAACGCATTTGCCCTATTCGCTATTCGCTACTCCCTATTCGCAAATTCCCCATTCGCTCGGCATCCCAAGTTGCAACATATCAAATAACCATATAAAGAAGTCTTTATATCCTTTGGAGGACAGTGAATGACCCGTACCATCGTCGCCTCGGCCAGCAAGGAAGTCGTGATCGGCTTCGACCAGCCCTTCTGCGTCATCGGCGAGCGCATCAACCCGACCGGCCGCAAGAAACTCGCCGCCGAGATGGTGGTGGGCAATTTCGAGACGGTGAAAAGGGATGCACTGGAGCAGGTTGCCGCCGGCGCGACCATGCTCGACGTCAATGCGGGCGTCACCGCCGTCGATCCCAACGCCACGGAGCCGGCGCTGCTGGTGCAGACCCTGGAGATCGTCCAGAGCCTTGTCGATGTGCCGCTGTCGATCGATTCGTCCGTTTCTGCGGCCATCGAGGCGGCGCTGAAGGTCGCCAAGGGCCGTCCCCTCGTCAACTCGGTCACCGGCGAGGAGGAAAAGCTGGAAGCCATCCTGCCGCTGATCAAGAAATACGATGTGCCGGTGGTGGCGATCTCCAATGACGAGACCGGCATTTCCGAGGATCCCGACGTGCGCTTCGAGGTGGCGCGCAAGATCGTCCAGCGCGCCGCCGATTACGGCATCCCCGCCCACGACATCATCGTCGACCCCCTGGTCATGCCGATCGGCGCGATGGGCACAGCGGGCAAACAGGTTTTCGCTCTTCTGCGCCGCCTGCGCGAGGAACTGAAGGTCAACACCACTTGCGGCCTGTCGAACATCTCCTTCGGCATCCCGCACCGGCACGGCATCAATGCAGGTTTCATTCCGATGGTCATCGGCGCCGGCATGACCAGCGCCATCATGAATCCCTGCCGCCCGCAGGAAATGGAGGCGGTTCGCGCCGCCAACGTCCTCAACGGCACCGATCCGAACTGCCAGACCTGGATCATGACCTATCGCGACCACAAGCCGGCCGCTTCGGGTGCTGACAGCGCCGGAGCCACGGCTGCGCCGGCCTCCGCCGGCGGCCGCCGGCGTGGTGGGCGCGAAGCAAGGCGTGCGCAGGGCTAGTGCAACGCTTCAGCTGAAATGAAGGCTTCGCATTCATTTCAGCTGAAGCAAAGTTGCCCTAGATTCAATAATTTAGTGGCCTGCTTGTCCCGTCCAAACCTATCGGTTTGGCTGGGGCAGGACACTAGGCCCGGCCACGCCGCAACGAGCTGAGATATGGCTGCAACACATCCCGAGGACCACCTCGTCCTCTTCATGCCCTCCGGCAAGCGCGGACGCTTTGCCGCCGGCACGACCGTGCTCGATGCGGCGCGCCAGCTCGGCGTCTATGTCGAGAGCGTTTGCGGCGGACGCGCCACCTGCGGCCGCTGCCAGATCGAGGTGCAGGAAGGCCATTTCGCAAAACACAAGATCTCGTCATCGAAGGACAGCATCTCGCCCGTCGGGCCGAAGGAGGCGCGCTATGCCGAAAAGCGCGACCTGCCGGCCGGCCGCCGCCTCTCCTGTTCGGCGACCATCGAGGGCGACCTGGTCGTCGACGTGCCGCAAGACACCGTCATCAACGCGCAGGTGGTGCGCAAGGACGCCGACACCCGCGTCATCGAGCGCTTTCCCGCCGTCCATCTGTGCTATGTCGAGGTCGAGGAACCCGACATGCACAAGCCGCTCGGCGATCTCGACCGGCTGAAAATGCAGCTGCAGAAGGACTGGGGATTCGGGCGCATCGAGACCGACGCCTATCTCCTTCCGCTGGTGCAGCAGATTTTGCGCGATGGCAACTGGACCGTCACCGCCGCCGTCCACCAGGACGAAGACAGCGACACGGCCCGCCTCATCGCCCTGTGGCCCGGCCTGAAGAATGAGGCCTATGGCCTGGCCTGCGACATCGGCTCGACCACCATCGCCATGCATCTGGTGTCGCTCCTGTCCGGCCGCGTCGTCGCCTCCGCCGGCGCATCGAACCCGCAGATCCGCTTCGGCGAGGATCTGATGAGCCGCGTCTCCTATGTCATGATGAATCCGGATGGGCGCGAGGCGATGACCCGCGCGGTGCGCCAGGAGATTTCCAAGCTGGTGCAGAAGGTCGCCGGTGACGGCGGCGTCGAGCGAAGCGACATCCTCGACAGCGTCTTTGTCGCCAATCCGATCATGCATCACCTGTTCCTCGGCATCGACCCGACCGAGCTCGGCGGCGCGCCCTTCGCGCTGGCCGTCTCCGGCGCGGTGAAGATGAAGGCCGACGATCTGCGCCTGAAACTCAATCCGGGCGCACGCACCTATCTGCTCCCCTGCATTGCCGGCCATGTCGGCGCCGATGCCGCCGCCGTGACGCTGTCGGAAGGCCCGCACCGGCAGGACCAGATGATGCTGATCGTCGATGTCGGCACCAATGCCGAGATCGTCCTGGGCAACCGCCAACGCGTCGTCGCCGCCTCATCGCCGACAGGCCCCGCCTTCGAAGGCGCAGAGATTTCCTCGGGACAGCGCGCCGCCCCCGGCGCCATCGAGCGCGTGCGCATCGACAAGGAGACGCTGGAGCCGCGCTACCGCGTCATCGGCTCCGAGCTGTGGTCCGACGAGCCGGGCTTCCTCGAGGCGGTCGGCGAGACCGGCGTCACCGGCGTCTGCGGCTCCGGCATCATCGAGGTGGTGGCGGAAATGTATCTGGCCGGCATCATCTCCGAGGATGGCGTGATCGACGGCGCGATGGCAGCCAGAAGCCCGCGCATCGTCGCCGATGGCCGCACCTTCTCCTATGTGCTGGCCGAGAGCGAACCGCGCCTGACCATCACCCAGAACGACGTGCGCGCCATCCAGCTCGCCAAGGCGGCACTCTATGCCGGCATCAAGCTCCTGATGGAAAAGCAGGGCGTCGAGACGGTCGATGTCATCCGTTTCGCCGGCGCTTTCGGCTCCTTCATCGACCCGCAGTACGCGATGGTCCTGGGTCTGATCCCCGATTGCGAACTGGAGAACGTCTCGGCGGTCGGCAACGCCGCCGGCACCGGCGCGCGCATGGCGCTGCTCAACCGCAATTTCCGCCGCGAGATCGAGGAAACGGTGCGCCGGATCGAGAAGATCGAGACCGCGCTGGAACCGAAATTCCAGGAGCATTTCGTCTACGCCATGGCGCTGCCCAACAAGGTCGACCCGTTTCCGAAACTCGCCGAGCAGGTGGCGCTCCCGCCGCGCAAGGTGCTGGAAGACGATGGCGGCGACGGCGGACGGCCAAGACGCCGCTCGCGCGAGGAACGCGACGCACGCCGGCAGCGTGGATAAGGATTAGTCCGCGCCCGCCGCGTGAAGCATCTTTTTCGTGATCGACTGCCGCCATTCTCCGCTCTCCGCCCACGGGTCGGGTGCGGCAAGGCGTGCTTCCATATCGCCGATATGAAACCCGTTGGCGGTCTTCAGAAGCTTGAGTTCGCCCCATGAGACCGGCGTCGCCACCGGCGCGCCTTCCCTCGCCCGCGTGGAATAAGGCGCAATCGCCGTCGCCGAGCGCTCATTGCGCAGCCAGTCGACGAAAACGCGCCCTTCTCGCTTTGCCTTGGACGCCTGCGCCAGAAAGCGCTCCGGCGCGTCCTCCGCCAGACGCTCGGCGAAGGCACGCGCAAACCCCTTCACCGCCGGCCAGTCCGCGCGCCGCTCCAGCGGCGCGACGACATGGATGCCCTTGCCGCCGGTCACCAGCGGCACGGAGTTCAGGCCGAGTTCCGTCAGTCGGTCGCGCACTGTGACCGCCGCGTCCCTGACGCTGGCGAACCCCAGATCCTCGTCGGGGTCGAGATCGAAGACCAGCCGGTCGGGCGCTTCAAGGCGGTCGATGCGCGATCCCCAGATATGGAACTCCAGAGCGCTCATCTGCACGGCGGCGATGACGCTCGCCAGATCGCTGATATAGAGATACTCGTCCTTGCCGCCGTCCTTCTCGGCAATCTCCAGGCGTCCGACGGCCGTGGGAAATCCCTTGCCGCCATGGCGCTGGAAGAAACAGGGATGATCCTGCCCGTCCGGGCAGCGCACAAGGCTGACAAGACGGTTCTGCAGGTGCGGCAGCAAACACCCGGCGACGCGTTCATAGTGGCGGGCGAGGTCGGCTTTGGTGATCCCGGCCTCGGCAAACAGCAGCTTGTCCGGGCTCGACAGGGAAATCCCGCCGATCTCGATGCGCTGATGGTCGTTCATGCCCGGCCTCCATCCTTCAAGCCCGTTCGGCGCCGCTCAGAAGCGGCCGGTCTCGCTGAACAGCTCGAAGGCCGCCTGGATGTGCTCTGCCGCCGCCCGCACCGGCGCCGATGCGTCCGGCGTAACGATCATGCCGATGTGATAGTTCCCGAGCTGCGGCAGCCCATCCTTCGGTCCAAGCTCGACCAGATCGTCGCGCAGGAAGGATTTGGGCAGCGGCGCGACCGCCAGGTCGGACAGGATGGCCGCCCGCTGGCCGGCCGTGTGCGCGCTCATATAGGCGACCCGATACTCGCGCCCGTGCTTCGACATGGCGCTGAGCGCACCGGCGCGCCAGGCGCAGCCCTCTTCCCACAGCGAGACCGGTAACGGTTCGCGCAGATGCGCGCAGCCTCCCTTGGCGCCCGCCCAGACAATCGGCTCGGTGAAGACCACCTGCACCCCGGCATCGACGATGCCGTCCGAGCACGTCAGGAGCGTCAGGTCCAGTTGCCGATTGGCCATGCGCTTGCGCAGATTGACGCTCTGGTCGATCACCACATCGACGGCGATGGAAGGATGCGTCTGCGCAAAGCGCTTCAGCACGCTTGGCAGCACCCGCTCGCCGAAATCGTCCGGCGAACCCAGCCGCACGATGCCGCTGATGTCGGGCATGATGAATTTCGACACCGCCTCGCGGTTCAGCGCCAATAATCGGCGCGCATAGCTCAGCAGCATTTCGCCGTCGGCCGTCAACGATACGGAACGCGCATCGCGCGCGAAGACCGAGCGCCCGAGCAACTCTTCAAGCTTCTTGATCTGCATGGAAACGGCGGAGGGTGTGCGGAAAACGGCATTCGCGGCCGCCGTGAAACTGCCCGTTTCGGCGATGGCCACGAAGGTGCGTAAGACATCCAGCTCCAATAAGGGCATCGGGTGATTGAGTGGTGCGTTCAAGGTCGCCTCCAGATTCAAAAACTTTGAACAAAAAGATCATTCAATTGCGTTTGATTGAACATCAAGCTTGCCGCATAGTCAAGATCACAAGGCAACGATCATAGGTGCCGCAACAGAACCAGGAGAAGAGAGATGACCGTCTTGACCCATTTCAACCGCTATTTCCGCCGCTATCGGCAGGCAATCAACAAGCGCCGCACGGAGCGCGTCATCGGCAGCCTGCCGGCGGAAATCCGCAAGGATATCGGCTGGCCGAGCCAATACACCCAGATGCAGCCCGACGACCTCGGCGATCGGAGCGTCGTGCGCTTTTGACCCGCGACGAGCAAAACCAGCAGAAAACAGGAGCGCGTTTGACAATGACCGCAGCAAAAGTCTGGCAAGCGATAAGGGCATTCCTCGTCGAATACGACACGATGATGGACCATGCCCGACATGGACGTCCGAACCCTCGGCGTGACGAACGCCAAGACAAGGATCCCCGATAGTTTGATGGACACGAGGACAACGACCCCGATGCAAGCGCCCGCCAGCGGCAGCATGGAATGAACGGCTCCGACGCAAGCGCCGGAGCCGATTTTCCCAGTCTGATTGCCGTTAGAGCGCCATGCGTCCATTCGGACGCATAAAGGACGCTCTATCTCTTTGCTGTTCCGCATTTATGCGGACATCAGGTGAAACCACCTGGCTGCAGAATGCTCTGATGTCGCATTTCCCGCTGCGCGCTTCGCATTTTCCGCCTCGCAGACGCCTTTCACCGGGTATTGTGCACTGCAATAACGAGCGACCCCAATCCATCACGCATGTGAAGGCGCTCGGTGAGAGCCGAAGTCTTTCGATGGAGATGCAAGATGAAATTCCTGACCCGCTTCATACGCCGCAGCCAAAAGAGCAACCCGACCACCGTTTTCGCCCGTCAGCGGCTCGGCCGCACCATGCCCGGCGAAACCGGCGCGCTCGCCGCCTCCCGCCTCGGCTTCCTTATCAGCTGAACCATTCGGTCCAGCCGAACCGCCAGCGCCGCGTGGGCAACCGCCGCGGCGTTTCGCGTTGCCGGAAAGCGCCTTGAAAAAGTCTCCCGCTGCGCGGCGAATGCATTGACAGGAAACGGCTTTCCTGATGACGCTTTGACGACAGCTTCATGATCTGAAGCGACTGCCACGCGCACTCGGGAGGGTGGAATGCCGGGCGAAAACGTCTGCAAGAGATCGATTGTTTTCTTTCTCATTCCCGATTTCACGATGATGGCCTTCGCCGCCGCATTGGAACCGTTGCGCATGGCCAACCGAATGGCCGGCTATGAAGCCTATCAATGGCGGCTGGCCAGTGCCGACGGCACCCCTGTTCGGGCGTCCAATGGCGTCGAGGTGGCGGTCGGCGCGTCGCTTGCCGATGAGCGCCGCAAGATGGGCAATCACGAGCGCCCTTCCATGGTCATCGTCTGCGGCGGCCTCAACATCGAGACCTACAATGACAAGACGGTGTTTGCCTGGCTGCGCGAGGAATACAATCGCGGCGTGGCGATCGGCGGTTTATGCACTGCGGCGCATGTGCTGGCCGCCGCCGGACTGCTTGCCGACAAACGCTGCGCCATTCACTGGGAAAACCTGCCGGGCTTCGCGGAAAAATACCCGAAAGCCAATGTCTTCGCCGATCTGTTCGAGATGGAAGCCAACATCTACACCTGCGCCGGCGGCACAGCGGCGATGGACATGATGCTCCGGCTGATCGGCGAGGATTTCGACGACAGCCTGATCAACCGCGTCTGCGAGCAATTGCTGACCGACCGCGTGCGCAGCCCTTCCGACCGACAGCGCCTGCCGCTGAGGGCCAGGCTCGGCGTGCAGAACTCGAAGGTCCTGACCATCATCGAGCTGATGGAGGCCAATCTCTCCGAGCCCTTGTCCCTCGTCGAAATCGCCCAGGGCGTCGGCCTGTCGCGCCGCCAGATCGAGCGCCTTTTCCGTCAGGAAATGGGTCGCTCGCCGGCGCGTTATTATCTGGAGATACGCCTCGACCGGGCGCGTCACCTGCTGATTCAGTCGCCCATGCCTGTCGTCGAAGTGGCGGTCGCCTGCGGCTTCGTCTCGGCCTCGCATTTCTCCAAATGCTATCGCGAACTCTATGCCCGCTCGCCGCAACAGGAGCGCGCCGACCGAAAGCAACTGCTCGTCGCGTGACGCGAAAGCAATCGCCCGCCGGCCATTTCACAAAAAAATCGACTCGGTGTCGGATCGTGCCTGGGCCGACCGTCCTTGAGCCAGAAGACAATCAGAGGAGAAAATGACAATGGCCACCCCGATCGACATCAAGCCCGAATCCGACCGTGAACTCGTGCTGGCGCGCATCATCGACGCGCCGCGCGAGAAGATTTTCCGCGCCTGGACGGATGCGGACATTCTCAAGCAATGGTTCGTCCCTGCTCCATGGACCATTGCCAAGGCAGAGATCGACGTGCGCCCCGGCGGGGCCAGCCTGATCGTCATGAAAGACCCCGAGGGCAATGAGTATCCCAATGCGGGCGTCTATCTGGAGATCGTCGAGAACGAGAAGATCGTCGTCACGGACGCCTACACCAGCGCCTGGCAGCCATCGGAAAAACCCTTCTTCACCGCCATCATTACCCTGGAGGACGCCGGCGACGGCAAGACACGCTACATCGCGCGTGCATTGCATTGGACGAAGGAAGACCTGGAAGCGCACGAAAAGATGGGCTTCCACGAAGGCTGGGGCCAGGTCGCCGAGCAGATGGAAGCCGTGGCATCGAAGCTGTAGGGAAAAGATCAGGCGTGACCGCTCTCAGGGGTCGGTCCACATCCAGGAGCGGTCGCGCCACATCTTCTCGCCGATCAGGCAGTCATAGCCGCCGGTCTGCGCGAGGATCACCGGCATGGGATGATCGTCCTGCCAAGCCAGTTCGAGCACCAGCTTGCGGCGGACGGCTTCGGGAAACTGCGACCAGTCATTGACCGGAATCATGAAGGCACCCGGGCCGCCGATCACACATTCGCGATAATAGACATCCAGATCGCGCACATCGAAACCGCTGGTCAGGCCGCCATTGGTCATCAGCGGCAGCCCGTTGACCGTTATGCCGACGCTGATCAGCGCATCGCGCGCGGCGACCAGTGGCGCGCCCTGATTGTTCGGTCCATCGCCCGACACGTCGACCACCCGGCGCAGGCCGCGAAAGCCGCTTTCGGCGAAGAGGTCGCCGGCAAACTGCAGTGCTCCGGAGATCGACGTACGGCGCGCGCTGCTGGGCGGCTTGGCGGACAATTGCGTCGCCACCCGGGCAGCATCCTCCGCCGATGCGATCACCGTCCATGGAACGATCACATGCTGGGAGAAAGAGCCGGCCCACTCGAAATAGGTGATGGCGATCTTGCCATGCACGCCATCGAGAATGGCGTCGATCACCTCCTTGTGCGTCAAGGCGGCGACATAGCCCTTGCGCTGGATTTCCAGTTCGTCAGCCGACATCGACAGAGACACATCGACGGCCAGCACCAGCTCGACATCGACGGCTTCCTGTGCCCTGGCAACCGGCTGCCCCGCTGCCAGGAGGCCGCACAGGACACCCATCGCGACCAACGCGCCGCGACCGAGGAAACGCAGACCTCCAATCGACCTGGACATATCCACAGTCTACCGCATAGACCACGGCCGGCAAACGCTGTCTGGTCTCGCACGGCGCCGCTCGATCACATTCACGCGACCGGTGGACGCGGGATTCGCTCAGCAGTCGGTGCGCAGCGCCGCATTCTGCGGATCGAACGGGCTTTCCTCGATGACGGTCGCCGCATGCAGCTTGCCGAGTATCTTGATCTCGAGGTCCGTGCCCGCGTCCGCATGTTCGGGTCGCAGCATGGCGAGCGCCAGGCTCTTGCCGGTGCGCCAGCCAAAGCCGCCATGCGTGGCGCGGCCGATCAATTGCCCATCCCAGTAGATCGCCTCATTACCGCGTGCATCGGCATCTTCCACCCCATGCACCTCCAGCGTCGCATAGGTCCAGCCCGGACCGGCCTCGCGCTGGCGCAGAAGCGCATCGCGGCCGATGAAATCGCCCTTGTCGGGATGCACGAAGCGGTCGAGCCCGCTCTCCCAGGCCGTGTATTCGATCGACAGTTCGCGCGGGATCAGCCGGTAGCTCTTCTCGATCGCCATCGCCGTCATGGCGCGGATGCCGAACGGCTTGATGCCGAATTCGGCGCCGGCCTCCATCAGCGTATCGAAAATGGCGTTCTGCATTTCGATCGGATGATGCAGTTCCCAGCCCAGTTCGCCGACGAAATTGACGCGGAGCGCATGCGCGCTGGCCGCCCCGATTGAAACCGGCTTGCCGGACAGCCAGGGGAAGTCTGCGTTGGAAAGGCTGGTGCGCGTCACCTTGCGCAAGACGTCGCGGCTTTTCGGCCCGGCCAGCACCAGCACGCCATACTGCTGGGTGATCGGTTTCAGCGCCACCGAGCCGTCGGCCGGCAAAAGCTTGTGCAGCACGTCATGGTCGTGCGCCTCATAGGCGCCGGCCGAAACCAGGTAGAAGCGGCCTAGCTTCCACTCATAGACGGTGAATTCCGAGCGCACCCCGCCATTCTTCGTCAACAGGTGGCAGAGCGCCACCCTGCCCTGCTTCTTTGGAATGCGGTTGGCCAGGATGCTGTCCAGCCAGGCCCGCGCGCCGGGGCCGGAGACCTCCATCTTGGCGAAGGCCGACATGTCGAGCAGGCCGACATTCTCGTGGACATTCTTCACTTCATTGCCGACATGCGCAAAATAGTTCGAGCGGCGGAACGACCATTTCTCGACAATCCGCCCGTCCGGCAACGCCGGCGCGTGGTTGTAGTTCAACAGCACGTCCGCCCCGACGCCAAGCTCATCCTGCGGCACCGACAGGCCCTCCGGCGCGAACCAGTTGGGCCGCTCCCAGCCATAGACCGAGCCGAACACCGCGCCGTGCGCCTTCATCCGCTCGTAGCAGGGCGTCGTCTTCAGCGGACGCGCGGCAGCGCGCTCCTCGTCGGGATAATGCAGCGTGAAGACATTGGCGTAAGCCTCCTCGTTCTTCTCCCGCAGATAGCCTTCCGTCGCATACGGACCGAAGCGGCGCGGATCGACGCCCATCATGTCGATCGACGGTTCGCCCTCGACGATCCATTCGGCAAGCTGCCAACCGGCCCCGCCTGCCGCCGTCACGCCGAAGGAATGGCCCTCGTTGAGCCAGAAATTTTTCAGGCCGGGCGCCGGGCCGATGATCGGCGAGCCGTCGGGCGTGTAGGCGATGGCGCCATTGTAGATCTTCTTGATGCCCACCTCGCCGAAGGCTGGGACGCGGGCGATCGCCGTTTCCACATAGGGCATCAACCGGTCCAGATCCTCCTGAAACAGCTCGTACTCGCTGTCGTCCGACGGACCGTCGACATAACAGCATGGCGCCCCGACCTCGTAGGGTCCAAGCAAAAGTCCGCCATTCTCCTCGCGCATGTACCAGGAAGAGTCGCTCTCGCGCAGCACCCCCATCTCCGGAAGGCCCGCTTTCTTGCGGGCGATGATGGCCGGATGCGGCTCTGTGACGATGTATTGATGCTCGACCGGGATGACCGGCACGTCGAGCCCGACCATGGCGCCCGTCTTGCGGGCGAAGTTGCCGGTGCAGGAAACGACGTGCTCGCAGGCGATGTCGCCCTTGTCGGTCTTCACCACCCAGCCGCCATCCGCCTGCGGCTCGATGGCCGTCACCGCCGTGTTGCGGTGGATCGCCGCGCCGAGGTCGCGCGCACCCTTGGCCAGCGCCTGGGTCAGGTCCGCCGGCTGAATGTAGCCATCGTCGGGATGCTGGATCGCGCCGAGGAGCCCGTCCGTCTCGCACAATGGCCAGGCCTCCTTGACCTCGTCGGGCGTCAAGAGCTTCACCGGCACGCCGATGGTCTCGGCAATGCCCGCATAATACATGTACTCGTCCCAGCGATCCCTGGTCCGCGCCAGGCGGATGTTGGAGCATTGGGTGAAACCGACATTCATGCCGGTCTCTTCCTGCAGCTCCTGGTAGAACTTCACCGAGTATTTGTGGATCTGGCCGACCGAATAGCTCATGTTGAACAAGGGAAGCAGCCCGGCCGCGTGCCAGGTCGAGCCGGACGTCAGTTCCTTGCGCTCGACGAGCACCACATCGGACCAACCCTTTTTCGCCAGGTGATAGAGCGTCGAAACGCCAACCACACCGCCGCCGATGACCACCGCCCGCGCCTCAGTTTTCATCGTCGGCATTCTCCCTCGCCATCATACGGCCGGGCTTAGGCGCCGCCGTGATCGATCCACTCTTGCAGCGCAATCTAGTCCGGGCAAGCGGGCCCTTCATTGCCTGAATGCGACATCACTGAAACGGCCCACGCCATCGGACGCGGCAGACGGCGGCGGGTGGTGGGCGGTGGACCGGCGATTGAGCCAGCGAATTAACCTCTTTTGATCGCCTCTGCTGTAGAAGCTAGCGGAATGGCGGGAACGATGCATCACGGGCAAGACATGGCAACGGCGATCGAACGAGAAACGACATCAAGGAAACACGCGCGCCTGACGAGCCCGGTCGCCCTGTTGTGCCTGACGGCGTTCGCCATGGCGGCCCTCCTGCTCTTGCCGCTCAACGTGCCGATCGGCCCCATGTACTGGGACCTCTTCATCTATTTCGACGCCGCCAACCGGCTGTTCTCGGGCCAGGTGCCGGCGACCGATTTTTTCACCCCCGTGGGACCGCTCGGCTATTATCTTTTCGCCGGCGGGGTGAAACTCTTCCCGCATGCCCAGCCGCTGCTTCTCGTGCACTGGTCGCTCTTCGCCGTCACCGCGCCGCTTATGGCGCTGGCGCTGTGGCAGGTCGACGCGAAATCGCGCGGCACGGCGCTCGCCCTGCTTCTGCCCTTCCTCGCCTTCGCCGTGCTGCCCTTCAACACGCGCGAGTTCTACTCCTTCCCCGGCTCCGACGGGTTCGGCATCTACAACCGGCAGGTCTGCCAGCTTCTCTATGTGCTGACGGTCGCGCTCGTCTATCTGCGCGATCAGCGGCTGCTGCTCGTCTCCATCGTCACCGGTATGACGGCGCTGTTCCTGACCAAGATCACCGGTTTCGTCTCGGGCGGGCTGCTATGCGCCTTCGCCTTTGCCGCCGGCCGCGTCTCGCTGCGCACAGCGGTCGCCTCGGCAGCGATCTTCCTCGCCATCCTCGGCCTTCTGGAGGTCTGGCATGGCTTCGCGCTCGCCTATCTCGGCGACATCCTGGCACTCGTCCGCATGAACGAAGGAAGCCTCCTGCCGCGTTTTCTCCAGGCGGCCTCGCACACATTCGGCATCGTCGCGCCGGCGGGCCTGCTGGTGCTCTTCCTGCTCCATCGCGAGCGCCGGACGCTTGCCGACCGACTGCGCGCCGTGCGCACCCCGCCGCGCCTTGCCGCACTCGGCCGTTTCCTCGACCACGACGCGTTCTGGATCCTCGCCGTGCTGGTCGCCGGCATCTTCTTCGAGACGCAGAACACCGGCAGCCAGGCGCTGATCTTCGTCTGGCCGGTGCTCCTGCCCGCCCTCCTCCGCCTCTGGCCCGACGCGGGGCGGCGCAGCACGTTCCTCGTCGCCGCCACCCTTGCCACCGCTGCCGCCCTGCCGCCGCTCGTCAACGCCGCCGAGCGTGCCGCGCGCACCTATATCGGCGCGATCAAGAACGTGGACATGCCGAGCAGGAACCTGAAGACGCTTGCCCGTCTCAACATGCGTCCGGAAATCCTCGCCCGCTCGCAGAAGATGCTCGACTTCTATGCCAGGCACCGCGACACCTATGCGGACTTCATCCGCATAGGGGAGCTGCCCGCCTACATGTTCTATTCGGAGTTCGACTTCCAGGCCGCGCATCTGATGGCCATCGACGACGCCGTCGACGCGATCCGCGCGCTGGAAACGGAACAGGGCGTCGAATTCCAAACCATCCTGAACCTCAACTTCGTCAACCCCTTCCCCTGGCTCCTGGACCGGCATGCACCGCTTCACTTGGCGATCGGCGCCGACCCGACGCGCGCCGTCCCGCCGCCGGACGCCGAGGCGCTGGAGGCGGTGCGGCAGACCAACCTGATCCTCCACCCCACCTGCCCGCTCACCACGGCCAATGCGGATTTGCTGAAGCTCTACGCGCCGGCCATGCGGAACCATGAGCGCATCACGCTCAACGACTGCTTCGACGCCTATCTCGGCCCGCGCGTGGCCGCGCGGATCGAGTAGGCAGGTTCTCTTTGCACGGCGGGCGGATGAGGGGCTTGCGCCGTCGCAACCAAAAAGAAGGCCGGGACAAGCCCGGCCAGTTGTCGCGCGAGAGGCGTTATTTGGTAAATTTATCAATCATTTGACAGCCAATTCGGACTCATCTTGTCAGATGCCGGCACCTACTTCACCTGGCTCTTGACGAAGTCCTTGACGATGGAAACAACGCCGCGCCCGAGCAGCGCATCGAGCGCATCCACCAGCTTGTCGACATGGTCGCGCCCGACGATCAGCGGTGGCAGAAGGCGGATGACGTTGCGGTTGTATTCGGTGAAGGCCACCAGCACGTCGTAATCGCGCAACAGAAGCGCACCGACGAAGCCGGACAGCGACCCCTTCAACTTGTCGTCGAGCATGCCGACGACCGGCCGCAGCACCGCCGGCAGCGTCTGCGAGAAATCGTGGAACTCCAGGCCCACCATGCAGCCGCGCCCACGGATATCCTTGATGATGCGCGGGTACTTGTCCTTCAGCGCGTTCAGACGCTCGACGAGATGGGCACCGACCGCGTCGGCGTTTTCCATCAGCGCCTCGTCATAAAGGACATTGACGCCCTCGATGGCCGTGGCGCAAGCCTCGCCGATGCCGCCGAATGTCGCCATGGCGTGGATCATCGCCGTCTTAGGCGTGCCATAGGCCTTCATGTAGATGTCGCGCCTGGCGATCATCGCCGCGATGGCCGCCTTGCCGGCGCCGAGCGACTTGGCCAGCGCCGTGATGTCGGGAACCACATCATAATGCTCAAAGGCATAGAAGCGTCCGGTGCGTCCATAGCCGCACTGCACCTCGTCTGCCACCCAGATGACACCATACTGGTTGCACAATTGGCGCAGCTTCTGCCAGAATTCGCGCGGCGCCTCGTTGATGCCACCGCCCCCCTGGACGGTCTCCAGCACGATGGCGCCGATTTCCGGATCGGTGCGGAAGGCCGTCTCGATGGCGTCGATGTCGCCGAAAGGCACGCGCACCGTATTGTCGGTCAGGCGGAATTCGCCACGGTAGAGCTGTCCGTCCGTGATGGTCAGAACACCCTTCGTCTTGCCGTGGAAGGAGTTTTCCGCATAGACGATCTTCGGCCGCTTCGGTCCCGCCGCCCGCTCGGCAAGCTTCACCGCCGCTTCCATCGCCTCGGAACCGGACGAGCCGAGAAACACCATGTCGAGTTCGCCCGGCGAGCAGGCGGCCAGATTGCTGGCCAGCGCCGTGGCGTATTGCGACATGAAGGCTATGGCGATCTCGTGCCGCTTCTCAGCCTGGAATTTCGTCCGCGCCTCGAGAATGCGCGGATGGTTGTGGCCGAAGGCCAGCGAACCGAAGCCGCCAAAGAAATCGAGGATTTTCCGGCCGTTCTGATCGATGTAGTACATGCCTTCGGCGGTCTCGATCTTCACCTTGTGGAAGCCGAGCAGCTTCATGAAGTGCAACTGGCCAGGGTTCAGATGCGCCTTGAACAGCTCCGTCATGCGCTCGATGTCGAGCGCCTTGGCGTCCTCCACCGTCAGAAGGTTCGGCTTGACGATCGTCTTCGGCGCAAGTTCCGGTGCATTCATCACGGGCCTGGCTCCACTCGTCTCTGTTTTAGCAATCACGGTCATCGAGACCTCCCTATTCGGCTGGAACCTGGTGCGCACCGACGGTCCGGCCGTCTTTCTTGGCGCGGTACTCGTCATAGGCGGCGATCAGCATGTCCCCGTCATTGTATTGCGGCACCCAGCCCAGATCCCGTTCGCCCTTGGAGACGTCCAGCACGCACATCTCGTCGGCGATCAGATATTGTTCGGGGTCCATCAGCGGCATGTTCATCGCGTCGAGCAGGTCGAGCGTCCGCTTCACCGCCCAGCCGGGCGTCGGCAGAAGGAACGACTTCGAACCGGCATGCTTGACGAGATCGCCAAGCAGCTTGCGCACCGGCGGCGGGTTGAGCGAGCCCAGATTGTAGGCCTGGTTCGGCACCCCCGCCTTCCAGGCGAGCCGCGCAGCTTCCGCGCAATCGAACACCGAGATGAATTGATACGGGTTCTTGCCCGAGCCGATCATCGGCACCGGCAGGTTCATGTCGACCAGCTTGAACAGCTTTTCCAGGATGCCGAGGCGGCCGGGCCCGATGATCAGCCGCGGGCGGAACAGCGAGATGTTCATGCCGCGCTTGCGCCAATCGCTGGCCAGAACCTCGGTGTCGAGCTTCGACTGGCCATATTCGCCGAGCGGCGAGACCGGATGGTCCTCGGTCATCGGATAGGTCACGGTGTGGCCGTAGATCATGTCGGTGGTGAAGTGGACGAGCCGCGAAGCCCCGGCCTTGTCCATCGCCTCCATGATGTGGGCGGTGCCGTGATAATTCACCGGATAGAAGAAGTCATGCCGCTTGGCGCGCACCTGGATCGGCGACAGCATCTTGGCCGACAGATTGTAGACCATGTCGTCGGGCTTGATGCCGAGTGCCTGGATGGCGGCCGGGTCGGTCACGTCGCAATGGACGAACTTGGCTTTGCGGTAATGCGTGAGGTCGCTCTTGACGATGTCGGCGACGATGACCTCCTCGCCATCGGCGATGAGCTTGGGAGCCAGATGGCGGCCGACAAAGCCGTCGCCGCCGAAAATAACATGTCTCATTGGATGATCGACCTTTCGGACTGCAGTTTGTCTTTGGAGAGCGCCGCCTCCTGCTCGGGCTTATCGCGGCCGCTCTGGGCGATCAGCACCGTGCCGATGCAGATCAGCGCGATGCCGCCGATGCGGTAGGCGTTCAGATCCTCATGGAAGAGGAAATAGGCGAACACGGCGACGGCCACATAGGCGAGGCTCAGGAACGGATAGGCGAAGGACAGCTCGACCTTCGACAGCACGTAGAGATGCGAGGCCATGGAGATGACGAACACGCTGAGGCCAGCGAAAATCCACGGACTGAAGACGATCTGCAGGACCTTCAGGATCGGGTTGTCGCCGGCGAAAGTCAGCGGCCCGAGCGTCATCATGCCGTGCTTCAGCATCAGCTGCGCGGCCGCGTTGGTCATCACCGTGAAAAGTATGAAGGGTATGTATTTCATCGTATCCCGCCCGTGCCTGTCATAACCCGTTCACGCAAACAAACCGTGAAGCGGAAAGGAAAAATTGCGCTCATCGCGTGAAGTTTACGGCGCGCGATGACCCTTATGCGCCTATTCGGCCGCATGCCGCCCTCCATTCTGAGAGGAACCCAGCTGCAACGCCGTGCGCCGCCAGAAATCCGACAGGAACACCGGATCGCGTAGCGCCTCGACATCGCGCCACCGCCCGAAGGAAGCGTCGAACAGGGCAGCCCCCATGCGCGCATCCTTGTAGGGATTGACCGCGCCACCGGCATCGACCGTCATCCGATCGAGCCGCTCGAACAGCGCATTCGTTGCAGCACCCGCATTGGAAAAATCGAGCGTCAGCGTGTAGCCCGGCCTGGGAAACGACAGCAGTCCCGGCGATGCCGTGTCGCCGAACCGCTTCAAGACTGTCAGGAACGAGGCCTGCCCCGCATCGCGCGCCGCCGCCATCATGGCCGGGATGGTCTGCCGCGCCGACGCGAAGGGCACCACGCTCTGGTGCTGCAGGAGACCGCGCGGTCCGTAGAGCCGGTTCCAGTGGCGCACCGCGTCGAGCGGAAAGAAATAGCTTGCATAGGACGCGCGCCGTATCCCCTCGGCGCGGCCTTTCTGCCAGGCGAAGGCGCCGTTGAACAGGCGCAGCGACCAGCGGTTCAAGAGATTGACCGGCGGACGGAACGGCACGGACAGACGACGCCGCGAGGCCGGTTTGAAGGGTTCCCCGTCCGTCGCGTGGTTTGCCGTCAACAGGAAGCCGCGCCCTGCCCTGGCCCCGCCGGCAAGCTGGTCGATCCAGGCGACGGCGTATTCATTCTCGGCATCGGCCTGTTCGGCCAGATCGAAATATTCGCCGAGCCCGGAAAATCCGCGCACCCGCTCGTCGACATCCGCCGCGCCGACCTTCATGAGCTGGACCGTCGCGGTGACGATCAGACCCGTCAGCCCCATGCCGCCGATCGTCGCGCGGAAAAGTTCGGCGTTTTCGTCGAGGCTGCAACGGCGTGTCCGGCCATCGGAGCGCAACAGCGTGAAGGAGACGACGTGACAGCCGAACGTGCCGCGTCGATGATGGTTCTTGCCGTGCACATCGTTGGCGATGGCCCCGCCGAGCGTGATGAACTGCGTGCCTGGCACGACAGGCGGAAACCAGCCTTGCGGCGCCACATGGGCGATCAGGTCCGACAACATCAGCCCCGCCTGTGCCGTCACCACACCGCTATCCGCATCGAAGGCGATGATGCGGTTCATCGGCCGCATGTCGATCAGCGTTCCCGCGTCGTTGAGGCACGTATCGCCATAGGAACGGCCGTTGCCGTAGGGCAGAACCGACGATGGCAGCCCGTTTCCGGCACCCAGGCGTTCGATGGCCTCAGCCGCCGACATCACCCGCGCCTTGTTGTGGCGCACCAGGCCGAATGCGGAATAATCGCCCATTCCTACAATCCTGCGTAAAACAGGAGGAAGGCGCCGAAGCCGCCGATCAGCTGGCTGCGCCAGTCGCTGATGATGAAGACGATCGGATCGTCATGCATCTCGTTGCGGCGCGCCAGAACCCACATGCGAATGGTGATGTAGAGCACGATCGGGCACAGAGGCCAGATCAGCCATGGCCGCTCGTAGAGTTCGCGCACCGCGCTGCTTTCGATGTACAGCGCCAGCACCATCGCCGATGAGAAGGCCGACGCCATGCCGGCCTGCGCAATCACCTCCTGGTCCTCGGTCCGGTAGCCGCGCCCGGCAATGCGCTCGCCGATCGACAACTCCGTCGACCGCAGTTCCACATAGCGTTTCACCAGCGCCAGCGAGAGGAAGAAGAACACCGAGAAGGCGAGCAGCCAGAACGAGACGCCGATGCCGGTCGCCGCACTGCCGGCGAGGATGCGCAACGTATAGAGCCCCGCCAGCGTCAGGACGTCGATGAGAAGCATGCGCTTGATCGACAAGGAATAGGCCGTGGTGGCGACCAGATAGGCGAACAGTACAGCACCGAAGAGCGGCGGCAGGAAGGTCGCGGTGACGACACTCACCACCAGCAGGCCGATCATCGCGGCAAAGCCGAAGGGGATCGACAACACGCCGCTGGCGAATGGACGTTTGGATTTCGTCGGATGCCGCCGGTCGAGCGCCAGATCGAAGAAATCGTTGAGGATATAGATCGCCGATGCGGCAAAACTGAACGCAACGAAGGCCAGGAACCCAAGCGCCATCATGTGCGGATCGAGGTAGTCGTGATTGAGGATCAGCGGCACGAAGATCAGCGTGTTCTTCAGCCATTGATGCGCTCTGAGCATCTTTACATAGGTCTTCAGGGTCGGCTTCTCGCCGGCAAACAGCTCGCCGCCATTGGCTTTGTGCCAGCGCGCCGCCGCGCGGTCCGGCGCAACGACGACCGCCCGGCGCGCCGCGTCGAACACGGCCACGTCGGCGCGGCTGTTGCCCGCATAATCAAATCCGCCATCGCCGAAGACGCTGACCAGCGCCTCGCGCTTGATCCGCGAGGCCATGTTTCGCCCCGGCTCGGTCGAAATGACCGAATCGAAAACGCCCAGATGCGCCGCCACCGCCTCGGCGAACTTCTTTGGGGCCGCCGTTGCCAGCACGATGTGCCGACCCTCGGCCTTGTCTTCGCGAAGTCGCGCAAGCAGATCCTGCCGGTAAGGCAGGCCGGCCGGGTCCAGCTCCACACGCTCGGCGATGGCGCATTTCAGCCGTGCTTTTCCCCCCAGCAACCAGAATGGCAGCAGGAAGAGACAGTACGGTTTGCGCCGCAGCAGAAGAAACAGGCTCTCCCACAAAAGATCGGTCGCAATCAGTGTGCCGTCCAGATCGACGGCAAGTGGCACCGCATTGCGTTCGGATCGCGCGTCCATGAAAGCCCCCTAAAGCATTTTGCAGTCAGATGGAAACATCTGACGTCCGCATAAATGCGGAAAACAAATAGTTAGATCAGTTCATCGTTTCACGGAATTGATGAACTGATCTAACAACCCCGCCTTGGAGAACGACCTACGCGAAATGGGCTTCCGAAATCTGAATTGACGCGGTCTGCTTTAACATAAAAAGCCGGATTCCGGTATCAGGCTTAACACTTCTATAACAACCCAAAGAAAAGGCCGCGCAGGAGCGCGGCCTTCTAGAGCATTTTGCAGTCAGGTGGAATCACCTGACGTCTGCATAAATGCGGAAAAACAAACAGATAGAGCGGGGCAGCGTTTCCATGAAACGATGAACCGGTCTAGAGCGCCGTGCGTCCATTCGGACGCACAAAGGACGCTCTACCACTTTGAATCTATGCATCGGCCCGAAAATCGATTCCGATTTTCGGGCCGATGCAATAAAATGATTGTTCAGGCAAAAGCTGCCTTGGACGCTCAGCGCCCCGGTACTATTGGATGCGTCCGCGGCCGCCCGAAATCTCGATGGTTTCGGAGCCGGTCAGCACTTCCCGGTCACCATTCGGCAGGGTCACGAAGCAACCCGAGTTGCAGAACTCGACGGTCTCACTGGGACCGACGACCAGTTCCGACTGGCTGCCGCCCTCGGTGACCACCAGTGTACGCGGTTCGCTGTCGCGGTTGACCGCACTGGCCGCCATCGCCACGCCACCCGAGATCAGCAGCGCCGCGGTCATGAGAAGAACATTTTTCATCGGTTTCATCGGTGTTGCCACCGCCCCTGTCAAACGGAGCCATAGCTCCTTTTTCCAACCAGCTTATAGAGATTTCAACGTGAACGGCAACTGAACGCCCTGTTCAGGCAATTTCGTCTATTCGGGATCGGCCTTGCGGCGGCGGCGTGGCTTGCCGGGTGGAGCCGCGTCTCCAGGCGTGGCCGTCTCGGGCGTGCTGTGCTCCTGCGCCGCGGGCGCGGCTGCGCCGACCACGGGCAAATGACCCGACCGCACATGAATGTCGCGCTGCGGAAAGGGAATTTCGATCCCTTCCGCAGCGAACGCATCGACAATGGCGAAGCGAATATCGTTCTGCACCTTGAGTTGAGTCAGGATATCCGACAGGAAGACGCGAATCTCGAAGTCGAGCGAAGAATCGCCGAAACCGGCAAACAGCACGAACGGCTCGGGGTTTTTCAGCACCAGCGGGTGCTCGGAGGCGATCTCCAACAGGATTTGATGCACGCGGCGCACATCGGAGCCGTAGGCGACACCCACCGCCAACTCCATCCGGCCAAGCTTGTTCTTGTGTGTCCAGTTGCCGACCGCCGCATTGATCAGCTCGGAATTGGGCAGGATCACCGTTTGCCGCTGAAAGGTCTCGATCTCCGTCGCGCGCACGGAAATCTTCCGTACCGTGCCCGAAACCCCGCCGGCGACGATCCAATCGCCCGCCTTGAACGGCCGCTCGGCCAGAAGGATCAGGCCGGAAACGAAGTTCGAGACGATGTTCTGCAGGCCGAAGCCGATGCCGAGAGACAGGGCGCCGGCGACCAGCGCCAGATTGGAAAGGTTGATGCCGGCGGCCGACACGCCGATCAGGCCGGCGATCACCAGCCCGACATAGCCCACGCCCGTGCGGATCGAGTTGCGCACGCCCGAATCCATCCGGCTGCGCGCCATGACCGAGCCGTCGAGCCAGGTCTGGAACCAGCGCGTAAAGAAATAGCCGAGAACGAACACCAGGATGCCGGTCAGGATGCCGACGATCGAGAAGGACAGCGAGCCGATTTGGATCTGCCCGGCGAGGCGATAACTCCAGGCGGTCAGATCCGCCCAGCGAAAACCCCATTGCAGCAGGATCAGCGGCACGCCGATCAACACGACCAGCACGTTGATGATCATGCTCGCGACCAGGCCGAGCTGGTCGAGCGTCGTCTCGTCAAACGGCGAATAGCGCTCCAGCCGCCGGGCGAGCCAGGATTTGGCGAAGGCCCCCTCGCTGGCCACGGCGCCTGCCGTCAGCACACCGATATACATGGTCGCCAGGATCGCCCCGGTCACGACGATTTGCTGCGAGAGGAAGCGGGCGAAGCCGATATAGCCGAGCATCGCCGCCACGACGATGGTCACACCCAGCGCAAACAGCAGGTAGCGGAATTTCGACGGCCAGGATTTCGGCTGTCCATCGTCGTCGCTGAACGGCTTCACATTGCCGATCAGGATGATCAGAAGCCCGACGCTCATGGTCGCCAGAAGGCTGGTTGCCACGGTCAGAGACAGCGGCGAGCCGAACAGAACATAGACGCTGTCCATGAAATAATCGAAACCGGTCACCGCAGCGGTCAGGCCGGCCAGCGCCACCAGCCGCCCCGCCGCATGCGAGCGAACCGGCAACAGGCGCCAGTTCGCCATGCGTGGCGCAAGGATCGCATGCGCCAGCCTGTAGACGAAGAAGACCAGCACAATGACCGTGAAGAACGCGAAAAGCAGCGGGGCTATGTCGGTGCGCAAAAGCCGGAAATAATCGAGGAAATAGTAGGCCGAGGCCAGCAGCATGGCGAAGGAGGCCGAGGGAACGAGCGTCGAAAACAGCGCCACCGACAAGCGCCCGAGATAGGTCGGCGCTTCCTCCGTGGGGTCCGGTTTGATGAAATCGCCGAACAGCCGGCGCCCGCCGACGAGCAGGCAAAGTGCGGCAACGAGGGCCAGGAACGTCGCCAGCATCAGCGGCTTCAGCCGGTACTTCACCGTAAAGCTGAGCCAGGAGGAAACCGTTCGATAGACCTGCAGCAACTCGTCGGCGAACTCGCCCGCCACATCCGTATTGAGCGCGGCTGAAATGTCGTAGCGACGTGAAAGCGTGCGGGCAAACAGGTCACGCCGCAACTGGGCGATATGGTCGATGACGCCGCTGATGCGCACGGACAGCCGCTCGGCTTCGCCGATCAGGACGTTGAAGCTGGCCTTCTCGTCGAGCAGGCGCGTGCGCTCGCTGAGCACGGCCTCCGGCTCGGCGGGTTCACCCTCGCCGCGCGCCGCGCCAAGCTGTTCCAGCCGCCCATTGATTTCCGACAGCCGTGGACGGAAGGCCAGGCTGGCGTTGAACACTTCGCGCGCCAGACGCTCCAGTTCGACCCGAATCTCGACGAGCTTGCCATCCTCGGTTGCCTGTTCGTCGACCTGCCTGGCCAGCCTGTCGACCATGCGCTCGACATTGGCGATTTCCTTGCGCTGGCTGTCCAACAGGCTTTCCGTCCCCTGGGCGAGCGCCGGCGCGACGAACGCCAGTTGCAGCAGAACGGCAAGCGCCAGCCAAAATCGAACGTGCCAAAGGGGAAACTGCGCGGGCATTGCTGTCAGATGTGCCACGGAATCAGGTGCGGTCCGAACCATTGAATCATGCCGGTGACATTGCCTGACAGCCGCACGGGCAGCAAGCGCCAACGGCGTGTCTCCACCGGTCACAGGTCGGAGGTTCGCAAATGGGCGGCGCTTTATTTGCCTCTGCCCGGTCGCCTGTCCTATAGGTTCAGGCTTCCATACGGCAGAGAGATTGGCGGAACATGGCGGAATACTCGGCTCTTTCGCTCCTGAAAAACGCCCTCACGGGAAATTGCGACTGGAAGCCTGCCTGGCGCAAGCCGGATCCCAAGCCCGCCTATGATGTGATCATCGTCGGTGGCGGCGGCCATGGGCTGGCGACAGCCTGTTATCTGGCAGCCGAACACGGCATAACCAATGTGGCGGTGCTGGAAAAGGGCTGGCTCGGTTCCGGCAATATCGGCCGCAACACCACCATCGTCCGCTCGAACTATCTGTTGCCGGAATCGATCCGCTTCTACGATTTCTCGGTAAAACTCTGGGAGAACCTGTCCCACGAGCTGAACTACAACGTCATGTTCTCGCAACGCGGCGTGCTCAACCTGGCGCATAACCCTGCCCAGGCCGACGCCTATATCCGCCGCGGCAACGCCATGCGCCATGGCGGCGGCGATGCCGATTGGCTGACGCGCGAGCAGATCGCGCGCAAGGTGCCGGGCCTCGACCTCTCCGGCACGGCGCGCTTTCCCGTTGTCGGCGGCCTGTTGCAGAAGCGCGCCGGCACGGCGCGCCACGACGCCGTCGCCTGGGGTTATGCACGCGGGGCCGACCGGCGCGGCGTCGACATCATCGAGAATTGCGAGGTGACCGGCTTCCTGCGCGACGGCGACCGGATCATCGGCGTCAGCACGTCGCGCGGCGACATCCGCGCCAAAAAGGTAGGCGTGGCGGTCGCCGGCAGCACAAGCCGCGTGCTGAACCTCGCCGGCATCGGGCAATTCCCCATCGAAAGCCATGTGTTGCAGGCTTTCGTTTCCGAGGCCCTGAAACCCTTTGTCGATTGCGTCGTCACCTTCGGCGGCGGCCATCTCTACATGTCCCAGTCGGACAAGGGCGGCCTCGTCTTCGGCGGCAGCCTCGACTACTACAATTCCTACGCCCAGCGCGGCAATCTGCCGACGGTCGAGGACGTGATGAGCGAGATCTGCGCCATGTTCCCCTCGGTCGCGCGGCTCAGGCTGCTGCGCTCCTGGGGCGGGGTGATGGACATGTCGATGGACGGCGCGCCGATCATCACCAAGGGACCGCTGCCGGGCATGTATCTGAATTGCGGCTGGTGCTATGGCGGCTTCAAGGCGACGCCGGCGTCGGGCTATTCCTTCGCCTGGACCATCGCCAAGGACGAGCCGCACGCCATCAACGCGCCATACACGCTGTCACGCTTCGAGCGCGGCGCGGCAATCGACGAAACGGGCCACGGCCCCACGCCCAAATTGCATTGAGGGAGCCGCCATGCTGATTTCCTGCCCGCATTGCGGCCCGCGCGATCTTGCCGAATTCTCCTATCAGGGCGACGCCACCCGCACCCGCCCCGAGCCGGCTTCGACCGACACCAAAGCCTGGCACGACTATGTCTACACGCGGCCAAACCCGGCCGGTCCGCACCATGAATACTGGCAGCATGCCGGCGGTTGCCGGGCGCATTTGCTGATCGTCCGCGACACGCTGAGCCACGAAATCCACAGCGTCGCGCTTGCCCGGTCGGCCAATGCGAGCGGAGCGCGCGCATGAGCCCGCGCCGCACCACCTCCGGCGGATCGATCGACCGCAGACGCACCATCCGCTTCACCTTCGACGGCGAAGCCTATACCGGCCATGCCGGCGACACGCTGGCCTCGGCGCTCCTGGCCAACGGCGTGCGCCTGGTCGGCCGCTCCTTCAAGTATCACCGCCCGCGCGGCGTCTTCTCCGCCGGCATCGACGAGCCAAGCGCGCTGGTCACCGTGCTGAAGGACGGTGTGCGGGAACCGAACATCCCGGCCACGCGCATCGAGCTCCATGACGGCCTGCGCGTCGAAAGCCAGAACCGCTTCCCCTCGCTCGCCTTCGATTTCGGCGCGATCAACCAGCTCGGCGGCCGGTTGCTCGGCGCCGGATTCTACTACAAGACCTTCATGGGACCGGTCATCGGCCCGCTGAAAGGCACGCGCTTCTGGATGTTCTGCGAGCGCTTCATCCGCCGCGCGGCGGGCCTCGGCCGCGCCGACTATGCCCCCGACCCATCGCGCTACGAGCGCATGAACGCGTTTTGCGACGTGCTGGTCGCCGGCGGCGGGGTCGCCGGATTGATGGCGGCCGAGGCAGCCGCGAAAGCCGGCAAGCGCGTCATCCTGGCCGAACAGGAGCCGGAGACGGGCGGTTTCGCCAAATGGTCGAACGAGACGATCGGCGGCAAGCCCGCCGCTGAATGGGCGAAGACCGCCAGCGAGAGGCTCGCCGCGCTGGACAATGTCCGCCTGCTGACCCGCACCATGGTCTGGGGCTATTACGACGGCAACACGCTGGCCGCGCTGGAGCGCGTCGGCGACCATCTCGCCAGGCCCCCGAAGGGCCACGCCCGCCACCGCCATTGGACGATCCGCGCCGGCGCCGTCGTGCTTGCCACCGGCGCGTTGGAGCGGCCGCTGGTGTTTCCAGGCAATGACCGTCCCGGCGTCATGCTGGCCGGCGCGGTGCGCCGCTATGCCGGCGAATACGGCGTGCTTTGCGGCGACAAGACCGTCTTCTTCGCCAACAATGACAGCGCCTACCAGGCCGCCAGCACCCTGACCAAAGCCGGCGGCCATGTGGCGGCGATCGTCGATGTCCGCCCGACCATATCCGAAGCTGCCACAGCACTCGCCGCCGAAGCCGGCGTGGTACCGCTGACCGGTCAGGCCGTCGTCGAGACCAAGGGCGGCAAGCACATCACCGGCATCGTCGTCCAATCCTTTGACGCCGCGACGGGCGCGCTGTCGGGCGATGCGCGACCGATCGAATGCGATTGCCTGGCCGTTTCCGGTGGGTGGCAGCCTGTCATCCACCTGGCAAGCCAGGCCGGCGCGAAAGCCGAGTGGGACGAGACGCTGCAAGCCTTCCTGCCGCCCGCGCCCAACCAGCGCTGGAGCGGCGCCGGCAGCTTCCTCGGACAGATGACGACGGCGGGCGCTCTGGAAAGCGGGCGCAATGCCGGCCTGTCGGCTTCGGGCAAAAAGCCCTCGCGCGCCAGGCTTCCCGAGGTGGAGCCCTCGCCGCTGGAAATTGCGCCAGCCCCCATTTTCGAGATCAAGGCCCCCATCTCCGCGACCAGGGGCAAGGCCTTCGTCGACCTGCAGCACGACGTGACCGCCGACGATGTGCGCCTTGCGCATCGCGAGGGCTTCGTCAGCGTCGAGCATCTGAAGCGCTACACGACGCTCGGCATGGCGACCGATCAGGGCAAGACCTCCAACGTTCCGGGCCTGGCGATCATGGCCGAAGCGCGCGGCATCTCGATCCCCGAGGCCGGCACGACGCGTTTCCGCCCCCCCTACTCGCCGGTCGCCATCGGCGCGCTGGCCGCCGAACGCTATGGCAATCTTAAACCGAACCGGCTGACACCGATGCACGATTGGCACGTCGAGCACGGCGCCAGGATGATGGAAGCCGGCCTCTGGCACCGGCCGATGATCTACGGCGCACCGGGCGAGACGGTCGAGCAGGCCTATATCCGGGAGGCCGCCGCCGTGCGCCGCTCGGTCGGCATCGTCGATGTCTCGACGCTCGGCAAGATCGCCGTCAAGGGCCCGGACGCGGCCGAATTCCTCGACCGTGTCTACACCAACATGTTTTCCACGCTGGCAATCGGCAAGGCGCGCTACGGGCTGATGCTGCGCGAGGACGGCATCGCCTTCGACGACGGCACCACCTGGCGGCTCGGCGAAGACGATTTCCTGATGACCACGACCACGGCCAATGCCGGTCCCGTGATGCAGCATCTGGAGTATTTCCTCGACATCGTCTGGCCGGACCTGAAGGTTCATCTGACCTCGGTCACCGATCAATGGGCGGGCGCCGCCGTCGCCGGACCCGAGGCGCGAAAAGTGCTGGAGAAATGCGTCATAGGCACGGCGGTCGACAACGACACCCTGCCCTTCATGGGCATCGTTCACGGCCGGATCGACGGCGCGCCGGTCATGATCTGCCGCCTCTCCTTTTCCGGTGAACTGGCCTATGAGGTCTATAGCGGCGCCGGCCATGGGCTGCATGTCTGGGAAGCGCTCATGGAGGCCGGCGAATCCTTCGGCATCACGCCCTACGGCATGGAGGCGCTCGGCACGCTGCGCATCGAAAAGGGCCACGTCACCGGCGCCGAGATCGACGGCCGCACCACGGCGCGCGACCTCTATCTCGACTGGATGCTGTCGAAGAAGAAGCCTTTCATCGGCTCAGGCCTGATGGATCGCCCGGGATTGATCGATCAGAACCGCATTCGCCTGGTCGGCGTCGTCTCCCTGGACGGCCAGCCGCTCGGCGGCGGCGCGCACATCGTCGAACAGGGCAGCCTCGACGCTCTCGGCCAAAGCATCGGCCACATCACCGCGTTCTGCTATTCACCGGCCCTGGCGAAATACATCGGCCTGGCGCTGGTCAAGGGCGGCAAGGCGCAGCACGGCAGGCGCGCCTTCGTCTCCGACCCCCTGCGCAAGCGGTTCGGGCCGGTCGAGCTTGTCAGCCACCATTTCTTCGATCCTGAAGGGAGGCGCATGCATGGTTGAGCGCGCGACACCGCTGGGCGCCGATTTCCGCCCCGGTTCCTATGGCGATTTTGCCGATGGCGTGGGCGTCACCCTGTCGGAACCGTCGACCGGCACGATCGTCGAGGCAACGGCCTGGCCCGGCCATGAAAAGGCTTTGACCGCGGCCCTCGGCCGGGGGACCGGCTTGTCGCTTGCGCTGGCGCCCGGCGCCGGCGCATACAGGGACGCAAAAGCGGCTGCCTTCAACATCGGCCCCGGGCGATTTCTGGTGAGTGGCAAAGACGAAGGATTGGTGGACGATCTGGCCCGGGCCGTCTCGCTTGAAACGGGCACCATCACCGATCTATCGCACGGGCGAACAGCGCTTCGCATCGAGGGCATGGCAACGGAATGGGTGTTGGCGAAGCTCTTCGCCCTCGATTTCAGCCTCGACGCCTTCCCCGTCTCGGCGGGCCGCGCCACCGCCCATCATGATTTTTTCGTCCAGATCCAGCGCACGGGCGACCACCGCTTCGACCTCTACGTCTTCCGCTCCTTCGCCCGCGCTTTCGCGATGGCGCTCCGCCACGCGGCACAGGATGTCGGCTACGCAATAAAATAGAGCATTTTTTCCATCAGGTGGAATCACCTGACGTCAGCATAAATGCGGAAAAACAAAGAGATAGGCCCGGCGCGGCGACACCGGGCCTATCGCCAACCCGCCGAAACTCGAGGCGGATTGGTCTCCCGCCCTATTCGTCGTCCGTATCGGGCGCCATTTCGGGCGGAGGCGGTGCATCGCGGTTCATGTCGCCTTGCGGGCCACTCCGGTGATCGCGCATATGATGCATCTTGCCACGCATGCCGTGCCGACCGCCGCGCTCGCCTGCCATCTGGCGGAAGCCGCGGCGCATCTCGCGCTGGTCCAGCGTGCCGTCGTCATTGGCGTCCATCAGCGCGAAGCGCTTCTTCTGCTGGCTTTCGATTTCGGCCAGCGTCACCGTTCCATCGCCATCGATATCGAGCATCAATGTCAGGCGCCGCACCTTGCGCTCGGCCTCGCGCTTGGCGATATAGTCCTGCAGCTCACTGGCCGACAGCGTGCCGTCGCCATCGGTGTCGGCGCTCTTCAGGCGTTCCAGGCGCTTGCCGGAAAACTCCTCGAACGAGATGACCCCGTCGCCGTCCGCATCAAGCCGACCCATGCCGCGCATCATCTTGCCCGGTTTCATGCCTTCGGCCGCCACCGGCGGCGCTCCGTCGGCAGGTTTCTCCTGGGCGATGGCGGCGGACCCGGCAACCAGGCTGGCGGCCAAAGCCGATAAGAGAAGTGTTCGTTTCATGTCGGTCTCCAAATTGAGGCCGCCTGGGAGCAGCGGCAGGGAACACGACGAGGCTGAACGATCTCACATTACGGCAATCTTGCCGGGATGTTACAAATTCGTAAGCTGCATGCAGTTGACACGATCGAAACCGCCATTCAGCGGACGAAGGAGACGAATTCCTCCAGAGGCGCGCGCTCCGAGCGCAGCTGGTTTTCCGGCTTGGACACGTCCTCATAGCCGAGCGCCATGCCGCAAACGATGATTTCTTCCTGCGGAATGTCGAGGACCGGCTTGATCTCCCGGTGGTAGGGGGCGAACGCCGCCTGCGGGCAGGTGTGCAGGTCACGCGCCCGCGCTGCCACCATCACCGATTGGATGAACATGCCGAGATCGACCCACGACCCCTTGTTCAGCCTGCGGTCGATGGTGAAGATGAGCCCGACCGGCGCATCGAAGAAGGTGAAATTCCGGTCGTGCTGGGCGCGCATACGGTCCACCTCGCGGCGGCCGATGCCCAAAAGGTTGTAGAGCGCGAAGCCGACGGCGCGGCGCCGTGTCTGATAGGGCTCGAAGAACTGGTCCGGATAGTATTTGTATTCGTCCCAGGTGATCTTCTCCGGCCGCACGCCAGACGACAGGATGGCTGAAGAAAGCTTTTCCTTCTTGCTGCCCGAGACCACATAGACCTTCCACGGCTGCATGTTCGCGCCGGAGGGCGCGCGCGCCGCAACCCGCAGGATGTCGCGTATCGTCTGCTCGTCGACCCGATGCGGCAGGAATGCGCGCACGGAACGGCGCGACGTCAGCGCGCCATCGACCGCCTCCTGGGCGGTTAAACTCATATTCTCATCAGGGGCCAGCATCATGGCTTCCTTTTAACAAAGCCCTTCGCGGCCAGCATTTATTGCCCCTGCACCAATGCTGCAAGCCGCCAGGACCAAATACCCGCGTGGTTCGCGCTGTTCTCATAACGGCCCATTTGCTAAAACGCCAGCCGAAGCGACACGGCAAAATGCGCCGCGCGACTTTCAAGCCAACCGCCCGAGAGTGTCTTCATGCCCCAGCCTTCCGCCCGCATTTCCGGCATCGTGCCTTCCGGCAAGAATGGCTGGGAGGTGCATTTCGCCGCCCTTTCGCGCAAACAGGCCGGCGAGAACGTGATCATGCTGTCGGTGGGCGACCATGATTTCGACACGCCCGAAGGCACGATCGAGGCCTGCGTCGATGCGGTGCGCAACGGCTATCATCACTACACCCAATTGCCCGGCCTGCCGCGTCTGCGCGCCGGGCTTGCCCGATTGTCCGAGGAATGCACCGGCGTGCCGACGACCGCCGACGAGGTCATGGCCACCATCGGCGGCCAGGGCGCGCTCTATACCGCTTGCCAGGCGGTGCTCGATCCCGGTGCGCATGCGGTTATCGTCTCGCCCTACTACGCGACCTATCCGGGAACCGTGCGCGCCGCCGGCGGGCACTTCACCGAAATCGAGACCCATGCGGAGAACGGCTTCGAACCGAAGCTCGATGAGATCGAGGCAGCGCTCAGGGACGACACCCGCGCCATCCTGATCAACTCGCCCAACAATCCGACCGGTGCCGTCTATCCGCGCGAAACCCTGGAGCGGATCGCCGACATCTGCCGCAAGCGCGATCTCTGGCTTCTCTCCGACGAGGTCTACTGGACCATCCGCGCTGACGAAGAGCATTTGTCGCCGCGCGCGCTGCCCGGCATGAAGGAACGCACGCTGGTCATCAACTCCTTGTCGAAAAGCCACGGCATGACTGGCTGGCGCATCGGCTGGCTGACCGGCCCGGCGGAGATGATCGCCGTAATGACCAATCTCAACCTCGTTGCCACTTACGGCCTTCCCGACTTCATCTCGCGCGCCGCCATCGCCGCCGTCGAGAACGCCTATGGCGTCGCCGAGATCGCCGATCGTTACGCCAGGCGCCGCACCGCCTTCCTCGACGCCATTCACGGCATGAACGGCGTCACCGTGCGCGGCTCCAAGGGCGGCATGTATGTCATGCTCGACATCCGCACGGTCGACCGAGACAGCGAGAAATTCGCCTGGGACCTGCTCGAGGCGGAGGATGTGGCGGTGATGCCGGGGGTCAGCTTCGGCGCGGCGGCCGAAGGACATGTGCGCGTTTCCATGTGCCAGGACGAGGCTGTCCTGCGCGAGGCCGCCGGTCGGCTGCGCCGCTTCGTCGGCGCCAGGCTCGATGCCCTTGCTGCCGACAACGCCGCCGGCTGATCCTCAACAAGTTGGAGCGGGATGCGGGCGGAAAACCGCTTCGCACTTTTCCTCATCCCGCTCAATCTTTCTTGTCCGGCAGGCCCTTGTGCCTGGTCTCGGCCAGGTCTTCCAGCTCTTTCTCGCTCATCGATTCATACATTTCGCGCGAGGCGCCCTGCAGCTTTGATTTGGCCATCTCGCCGCGCTTGGCGGCCAGCGCCGCACCGGCGGCCTGCTGTTGCGCTTTTGATGTAGCGGGCATCGCATGTCTCCTTCCGGTCATTACCCGGAGAAAACCAGCAACGCGCCCGCCGGTTCCCCGAGTAACAAGAAGTGAAAGCGTCAAGAGACCTTGCCGAGCTGCGCCCAACCGGCATCGGCGGCGAAGCGATCGCCGTGCTTTTCCTGCAAACGCCTGAGCTGCGCGACAACCTCGTCCACCCCGCGTGAGCGCGCATAGTGGAGCGGCCCGCCACGGAAGGGAGCGAACCCGGTGCCGAAGATCACCGCGGCGTCCAGCGTCGCCTCGTCGGCGACGATGCCTTCGCGCAGGCAGGCGACGCAGGCGTTGAGCAGCGGCAAGATCAGCCGGTCGCTCAGGCTGGCATGCGGGGTCAGCGCATCGGTCTTCTTTTTCGCTGCGCCGGTCTCGTCATACTCATAGAGTCCCTTGCCCGCCTTGCGGCCCGTCCGCCCATCGGCGACCATCTTCTCCAGCCATTCCGGTATGTCCGGCATCGGCGTCTTGAGGCTCGATTTCAACATCCGCGCCACTTCCAGGCAGATGTCGAGCCCAACCCGATCGGCAAGCTCGATCGGTCCCATCGGCATGCCGAAATCCACCGCCGCCTGGTCGATCGTCTCCTTGTCGATGCCCTGGTCCTGCATCACCAACGCCTCCAGCAGATACGGCGTCAGGACGCGGTTGACCAGGAAGCCCGGCGCGCTCTTGACCGGCGCCGGGAGCCGGTCGATCGCGCCGCAAAAAGCCCGTGCCCGCGCCAGTGTCGCATCGGCCACCTTGCCGTGGCCGACCACTTCGACGAGTTCCATCCGCGTGATCGGGTTGAAGAAATGCAGGCCGAACAGCCGCTCGGGGAACGGCACGGACCTGCGCAATTGCTCGAGCGGGATGCTCGATGTGTTGGTGGCCAGCAGCGCGCCGGCCTTCATGCGCGGGGCAATGGCCTTGTAGACCTTGCGCTTGATGTCGGCATTCTCCGCCACCGCCTCTATGACGAGGTCCGCATGAGCCGCGCCATCGCCGGAGAAATCGGCAACCAGCCGGTCAAGCGCATCGCGCCTGGCGATGCCCGTATAAAGCCGCTTGTCATAGAAGGCCGCAGCGCGGCCAATGGCGCGGGCGATGGCCTCGGTGTCGATGTCGGTCAGCGTGACTTTCAACCCACGCGCCGCGCACCAGGCGGCAATGTCGCCCCCCATCGTGCCGGCGCCGATCACGTGCACATGCGCGATGCCGCTGTCGCCCTTGCCCTGCGCCTTCAATCCCTCGCGCAGGAAGAACACGCGAATGAGGTTTTGCGCCGTCTCGCCGGTGAGCAGGGCGGCGAAGGATTTGATCTCGGCCTTCTGCATCGCCTTGGCGTTGCCGCTGTGCTTTTCCCAAAGGTCGATCAGCCGGTACGGTGCCGGATAATGCGCTTCGGGCGCGCGCTTGGCCACCTCGGCGCGCATCTTCCGGGCGGCGAATTCGCGCGTCAGCGAGAAGCCGAGAACGCCGGATTTCCAGCTGCCCCGCGGCTCCGCCAGTTTGCCCGTCATTGCCGCCGCGACGGCATTCTTCACATGCCGCTCCTCGACCAGCGCATCGATCAGCCCGAGCGCCTTGGCCCGCTTGGTATGCGCTGTTTTTCCCGTCAGCATCATCGTCATCGCCTCGAGCGGATCGATCAGCGCCGGCAGGCGGAAGGTCCCGCCCAGCCCCGGATGCAGGCCAAGCAGCACTTCGGGAAAGCCGAATGATGCCCCATCGATGGCGATACGGTGCTTGCAGGCCAGCGCCAATTCCAGCCCGCCGCCCAGGCAATGGCCATGAACCACCGCAAGTGTCGGCATCGGCAGCGCCGCCAACCGGTCGACGACCGCATGCGCCCGCGTCATGCGCTTCTCGACTTCCGCCGCATCGCCAACGCCCGCGAAATCGCGGATGTCGGCACCGGCGATGAAGCCGCCTTTCTTCGCCGAGCGGATGACCAGGCCTTTCGGCTTCATCGCCTCGATCTTGCCGAGCAGCGTGTCGAGTTCGGCCATGACGGCTTCGCTCAGCGTGTTGGCGCTCTCACCGGCACGGTCGAGCACCAGCCAGGCGACATCCTGCGCGTCGCGTGCCAGGCGCCAATGAGCGCTTCCCGTGTCGATCTTGGCGGCGGGGCCGAGCTCCATCACGCGCGGCGCCAGCAACTCGGCAGCGGAGATCGTTGCAACAGGCATCAAATCACCTCCAGAAGCATCGCGCCGCCCTGCCCGCCGCCGATGCACTCGGTGGCGATGCCGCGCTTGTCGCCGCGTCGGCGCATGGCGTTGACCAGATGCAGCACGATGCGGTTGCCGCTCGTGCCGACCGGATGGCCGAGGCTGATGGCCCCGCCATCGACGTTCAGCCTGTCATGCGCGATCGTTCCAAAAATTTCCGGCAATCCCAATACCTTGCGGCAGTAATCTTCATCCTCCCAGGCAGCCACGCAGGCCAGCACCTGGGCGGCGAACGCCTCGTTCAGTTCCCACAGGTCGATGTCGGTGCGCATCAGCCCCTGGCGCTGCATCAATGCGGTCGAACACAAGGTCGGTCCAAGCCCCATGATGGACGGGTCAAGAGCCGACCATTCGCTGTCGACGATGCGCGCCAGCGGCGTCAGCCCGTGTTTCTTCACGGCCTCTTCCGATGCCAGGATGACCCAGCAGGCGCCATCGGTGATCTGCGAGGAATTGCCCGGCGTGACCCGGCCAAAGGGCCGCTCAAAGGCCGGATTGAGCTTGGCCAGCTTTTCCATCGTGCTGTCGGGCCGCACCCCGTCATCACGAACGTACAACGTGCCCTTGCGGTCGATCGCCGGCACCACTTCGCCGGCGAGCGCACCGTTCTTCTGCGCTTTCGCCAGCCGCCGATGGCTTTCCAGCGCATAGGCATCCGCGGCCTCGCGCGTAATGTTGAATTGATGACCGATTTTTTCCGCCGTCTGCCCCATGTTGAGATTGGTTATCGGGTCGGTCAGGCCGCGTTCCAGGCCGATCACCGGCTTGGCCATCTCCGGGCGGAAACCCGCCAGCGCCGTGGCACGCTCCAGCGCCGTCTTCGCCATGGCAAACCGGCCGAACCAGGCGGCCGCCTCCTGGCGCAGCACCAGCGGCGCATGCGACAGCGCTTCCGCCCCGCCGGCGAGAATCAGATCCGCCTTGCCCGCCTCGATGGTGCGGAACGCCGTGTCGATCGACTGCATGCCGGAGCCGCAATTGATCTGCACGGTGAAGGCCGGCATCGCGTCTCCCATGCCAAGCCGCAGCGCCGCGACGCGCGCCGGGTTCATTTCATCGGCGATCACGTTGACGCAGCCGAGAATCACCGTGTCGAAAGCGTCGGGCGCGAATGGCTGCCGCATCAGCAATGGCCGCCCGCATTGCACCGCCAGATCGACCGGCGTGAAAGGCCCGGGCTTTCCCCGTGCCCGCAGGAACGGCGTGCGCGCGCCATCGACCAGATAGACGGGCCTGCCCGCACCGGCCGGACGGCTTGGCCCGATCACGCGCCGCGCGGCCGGTTTCCCCCTGTTCGCAGCCGGCTTGGACTTCGCCACGCCTGTTTTGCCCGGTGCCTGCGCCATAGTGTCCAATCCCTTCGGTCCACGTGCCAAACCCACGCCAGCATAATCACGCATCCCGTGGTTTCAAACGCCCCTATGGGCAACCTGCGAAAGCAATACTGGTTCCTTGTGGTGCTTTGTTGCCAATAACGCCCGCTTCAGGCCACAATTTTCCTGCCTTTTGATGGTGTGTCGCATTGGCCGGTCTAAGCCTTTGTGATTTAACCCCTTGCTTCGGGATTGTTCGGGGAGCGGGGCACACGAAGAATCCACGTTAACGTCGCGGCAACGCCGTTGACGGAGAATTCGGCTCGGTGGGCACGGAGAGGGTATTGAGTAGAATCGACGCCACATCGTCGATGCGTGGACGCTTGGGCCTGACGATGGCGCTTGCGCTTCTGCTTGCCTTTCCGCAACCTTCCGCCAACGCCTTCGAGCTTTTCGGCATCAAGATCTTCGGCCGGGACAAGCCTTCCGAAGAACAGGAGACGATCGGCGAACCCTGGAACTACAGCGTCGATTTCGCGACCGGCGAAGAAAACAAGGATCTGGAGAAAGCCCTGCGCGGCGCCTCCACCCTGTGGGCCGACCGCGAGAAGCCGGCGTCTGGCGCCGGCGGCCTGATCGTCAAGGCGCGCGGCGATTACCGCCGGCTCCTGAACGCTCTCTATGGCCAGGCGCGCTATGGCGGCGCGATCAGCATCACCATTGACGGCCGCGAGGTGGCGGACCTGCCGCCTGATGCGTCGCTTGCCAATCCGGCGAGTGTGCGCATCGCCATCGATCCAGGGCCTGAATTCCGCTTCGGCGAGACCGGCATCGTCAATCAGGCGCCGCCGCCCGCCAGACGCGACGACCGCGTGGACGACCCGGCGAAGGAAGGCTTCCGACCGGGAGAAATCGCCCGCTCGGCAACGGTCCTGCAGGCCGGGCGGCTGGCCGTCGAGGCCTGGCGCCAGCAAGGGCATCCGAAGGCCGAAATCGCCGACAGGCGTGTCACCGCCGCCCATGAGAGCAGCACGCTCGATGCGGTTCTGACCGTCGAACCCGGCCGCTATGCCGTCTACGGCCCCGTGACCGTCAGCGGCACGGAGCGCATGGACCCGGATTTCGTCGCCCGCCAGACCGGGCTGGTTGCGGGTCGCGAATATGACCCCGACGATCTGGCGCGCGCCCGCGAACGGCTTTCCAAACTCGATGTGTTCCGCTCGGCGCGCATCGAGGAGGCCGACGAAATCGGCGCCGATGGGACATTACCGCTGTCGCTGATCGTTCAGGAACGGCTGCCGCGCCGCTTCGGCGTCGGCGGCACCTACTCGACCCTCGACGGTCTCGGGCTTCAGGCCTATTGGATGCACCGCAATCTGTTCGGCCGTGCCGAGCGCCTGCGTTTCGAAGGCAAGGTATCGGGTATCGGCAACACATTCGACCCGGCGGACCTTACCTATCGGCTGGGCACGACGTTCCTGAAGCCAGGCGTCTATACGCCCGATACGGATTTCCAGGCCTCGATCTTCGGCGACCGCGAGGTGCTGGAGCGCTACACCCGCACCGGCGTCAGCGCTGAAATCGGCTTCCGCCACGAGTTCACCAGGGCACTCTCCGGCAGCCTGTTCGCCAATGGCGGCTTCGCCCGTTTCGACGACGATTTCGGCACGCGCAACTTCACGACGATCGGTCTTGCCGGAACGGTCACCTATGACAGCCGCGACAACCCCGCCGACGCCACCACCGGCTATTTCGCCGAACTCAGCCTCGACCCCTTCTATGAGTTCGAATACGGCAATCTGGCCGCCCGCATGATGATCGAAGGACGCGCCTATTACGATTTCGGCAGCGACGGGCGCTTTGTCGCCGCAGGCCGCGCCAAGATTGGCGCGCTCGTCGGCGCGCCGATCGACGAGACGCCGCCCGACAAACTGTTCTTCGCCGGTGGCGGCGGCTCCGTGCGCGGTTATGCCTACCGCAACATCGGCGTCGAAACGCCGGCCGGCATTTCCGGCGGGCGCTCGCTGATGGAGGCATCCGCCGAACTGCGCGCCCGCGTCACCGACAGCATAGGCCTGGTCGGCTTCATCGACGCCGGCACGGTCGGCGCCGAATCCTTCCCGGATTTCTCGGAGGATGTGCGCATCGGCGTCGGCGCCGGTCTTCGCTATCTGACGCCGCTTGGCCCCATCCGGCTCGATGTCGCCGTGCCGCTCGACCGGCGCGCCGACGATCCAAGCGTCGCCTTCTATGTCGGGATAGGACAAGCGTTTTGACCCGGTTTCTCGCAATCCTCACCCTGCTGCTCGCCCTGTTGCCGGCGATGGCCCAGGACAGCGCCCCGACGACGGACGACGCCGAGCAGGAGCGGTCCTTCTTCACCACCCTGCTGGAAGACCAATTGTCGACGCCCAACCGCAAGATTCGCATTTCCGGCATTGAGGGCGCCCTTTCCTCGGAAGCGACGATCGGCGAAATCTCCATCGCCGACCGCGAAGGCGTCTGGCTCCGCATCGTCAATGCCTCGATCGTCTGGAGCCGCTCGACACTGGTCCTGCGCCAGCGGCTGGAAGTGCAGCGCCTGGCCGCCGAGCGGATCGAGGTTCTGCGCCGCCCAATGCCCGCCGAGGGGCTTCCGGCGCCCGAATCGCGGTCGTTCCAGGTCCCCGAACTGCCGCTGGCAGTCAACCTCGAACAACTCGATATCCCTTCCGCCCGCTTCGGCGAGGATGTCTTCGGCATGGCCGCCGAACTGGCACTCGAGGGAGCCTTGAAGATCGAAGGCGGCGCGCTCGACACCAGTTTCGACATCCAGCGGCTCGATGGACCGGGTGGAGAATTCAAGCTCGCAGCCGCCTTCTCCAACGAAACGGAAGTTCTCGACCTCGATCTGACGCTCGATGAGCCGGCCGACGGCGTCGTCGCCAATATCCTCAATGTCGAGGGCCGCCCACCCCTCAAGCTGACCCTCACCGGCAGCGGGCCGCTCAGCGCGCTCGATGTCAAGCTGGCGCTCGAGGCAGACGGCGTGCCGGCTTTCGGCGGCACGGCACGCTTCCGCCAGCGCGACGAGGGGCTGGGTTTCTCGGCCCGGCTGGCCGGCGCGATCTCCCGCCTGATGCCGGCGCAGTTTCGCGATTTCTTTGGCGCCGGCACCACCTTGACCGTCAACGGCGTGTCCAAATCGACCGGCGGCGTTCTTCTGGAAAACCTGCAGATCGCCAGCGCGGCGATGCGCATTGAGGCGGCGGCCGAAACCGGCGACGACGGATTCCTCACCGCCCTGTCGCTCGATGCCGACATCGCCGACCGCAGCGGCCAGCGTGTTCTGCTGCCGGTCGCCGGCGGGCAGACCTCGCTGCAGACCGCCAGGCTGAACGTCACCTATGGCGAAGCGGGCGCCGAGCGCTGGAACGGCGCCCTCGAGATCGACGGCCTGCAGACCGCCGCTTTCGCCGCCGGCAAGACGGCGCTGACGATGGGCGGCCTGGCGCGGAACCTTGACCGGCCGGCGGAACGCCGGATCGGCTTCGAAATCGATGGCGGCCTGACCGGGATCACCGCCAAACGCGCCGACATCGCCGAGGCGTTGGGCGACGCGCTGACACTGAACGTTGCGGGTGACTGGCGCGCCGGCACCCCGGTCGCCATCGACAAAGCAGCACTTTCGGGCAACGGCTTGGCGGTTGCACTGAAGGGCGCCATCGACAAATTCGTCTTCACCGGTGACATCGACGTTTCGGCGGCCAGTCTCACGCCGTTCTCCGCCCTTGCCGGCCAGGAACTGGGCGGCGCTGTCGACCTGACGGCCCGCGGCAAAGTCATGCCGATCGGCGGCGGTTTCGACCTCGACCTCGACGGCACGGCGACGGATCTGCGCATCGAAAATGAAATCGCCGGCAAATTGCTGGCCGGCACGACGCGCATCGACGGCGGCGTGGCGCGCGGCACGGATGGACTGAGCGCACGCAAGCTGCGGCTGGTCAATGAACAGATCACGCTCGAGGCGGACGGCAATTTCGCCACCGGCGCCGCCGATTTCCGCTTCGATGCCGCCCTGGCCGACATGGCGGCCCTGTCGCCGCGCGCCAGCGGTCGCCTCACCGCCTCGGGCCGCGCCGAGGGCACCGACGGCCGCATCAATCTCACGCTGGCCGCCAAGGCGCCAAAGGGCGCCTTTGCCGGACGGGACCTCACCGATGCATCGCTCGGCTTCGACGGCCGGCTTGAGACCGGCACGCTGACCGGCAAGATCGTCGGCGATGCTTTCCTTGCCGGCGAACGCGCCACGCTCGAAAGCGGCATTCTGCTTGCCGCCGACCGCAAACAGTTGACCGACCTCTCCTTCACCGCCGGCGGAGCGACCGCCAGGGGCGAGGTGAGCCAGAATGCCAATGGGCTTTTCGACGGGCGGCTCGACATCGATGCGGCCGACATCGCGACGGCGGCAGCTCTCCTGCTGCGCGAGGCAAGCGGTGCGGCAAACGCGCGGATCCAGCTGCAGCCAAGGGATGGCAAGCAGCAGGCTGAAATCGACGCGACCCTGCGCGACTTGCGTGTCGAAGAGACCACGCTGGCGAACGGCAAGATTGCCGCCGCGATCGACGATCTGTTCGGCGTCCCGGCCGTATCGGGTGTGATCGAGGCCGATGGCATCACCGCCGGCGAGCTCAAGATCACGCGCCTCGACGCCAAGGCCGAGCAGACCGGCCAGACGACCGCTTTCACCGCCGATGCGCTGTTGGAACAGGGCACGACACTGGCGACGCGCGGCGGCCTTTCGCCGGAGGGCAATGGCTACCGGGTCGCCCTCGAACAACTGAGCCTCGCCCAGGGCACCCTCACCGCCCGTTTGCTCGAGCCGACATCGCTGCTTGTCGAGGGCAGCAACCTGACCCTCGACCCGCTCGAACTCGACGTCGCCGGCGGCCGCGTCCGCGCCGAAGGCCGGATGACCCAGACGCTCGATCTCACCGTCTCCATCAGCCAGCTTCCCCTGTCGATCGCCAACGCCGTTCGCTCCGACCTGGCGCTCGGCGGCACGCTGGATGGCAATGTCGGCATCAAGGGAACCCGACAGACCCCCGAAATCGCCTTCGACATCGAAGGCCGCCGCATCGCTTCCGCCATGCTCAGCCAAGCCGGTTTGAGCACGCTCACCATCGATGCCAAGGGAACGACCAGCGGCGACCTCCTGACGGTCGACACGAGCGTATCGAGCCCCGAAGGGCTGCGCGCCACCGCCCGGGGCGACGTGCCGCTGGACGACGGCGCCCTGTCGGTCGATGTGGCGCTCGCCGCCTTCCCGCTTGCAATTCTTAACCGCGCCGCACCCGGACAGGCGCTCACCGGCCAGTTGACCGGCACCGCGCGTCTCACCGGCAAACTGGCGGCGCCGCAGGCCGCGTTCGACCTGCGTGCCAGCGGCCTTGGTGCCGCCGCATTGTCCAATGCCGGCCTGGGACCATTGCAGCTTGCAGCCAATGGCCGTTACGCCGGTCAAAGCGTGCAGCTTACCCGTCTGACGGCCGACGGCCCCTCCGGGCTGGCGGTGGAAGCCAGTGGCACCATTCCCCTCGCCGGCAGCGGCCTGGCGCTGAATGTTTCCGGCAACGCGCCCCTGTCGATCGCCAACCGCATGCTTGCCGACCGCGGCACGCAGCTGTCCGGCACTGTCTCGGTCAATGCCCGCGTCGGCGGCGATTTGCGCAACCCCGTCATCAACGGCTCCGTCACGACGGCCAACGCGGCCGCCGTCGACCCGCTGACAAATCTGCGCATCAGCGATGTCCGCCTCGCCGCCGGCATCGACGGCGAGCGCATCACCATCACCGAAGGATCGGCTGCCTTGTCGGGCGGCGGCCGCGTCGCTGTTTCCGGAAGCGTGTCCAGCAACGCCCAGGCGGGCTTTCCCGCAGATCTGCAAATCCGGCTGGAAAACGCCCGCCACACCGACGGAGAAATGGTCACCGCGACCGTCAATGGCGCCCTGTCGCTGACGGGGGCTCTGACCCGCGACCCGCTCCTGTCCGGCGACATCACGGTGGAGCGGGCGGAAATCATCGTTCCGGAAAATCTGGCTGGCGGGGCGGCGGGGCTGCAGGTCCGTCACCGCAATCCCCCACCGGCCGTGCAGCGTACCCTGGAGCGCGCGCGGGCCGATGACGGCACGCCGATGCCGTCGGCGCGGCCCAGCGTTGTCCAGCTCGACGTCACCGTCAGCGCACCGGCGCGCATTTTCGTCCGTGGCCGGGGTCTCGACGCGGAACTCGGCGGGTCCGTCCGCCTGACCGGCCCGGTCACCAACATACATCCGGTCGGCGGCTTCAAGCTCATTCGCGGCCGGCTCTCCATTCTCGGCCAGCGCATCACCTTCGACGAAGGCGAAGTGACCCTGATCGGCGATCTCGACCCGCAGCTCGACTTCGTCGCCCGTTCCCAGGGCAACGACATCATCGTCTTCATCACCGTCAAAGGCCGCGTTTCCGATCTCGATATCGGCTTTTCCTCGCAACCGGAACTGCCCGAGGACGAGGTTCTGGCCCGCCTGATCTTCAAGCGTGGCATCGACGAATTGTCGGCTATCCAGATCGCCCAGCTTGCCGCTGCCGCTGCCGAGCTCGCCGGCGGGTCCAACACATCGCTGCTTGGCTCGCTGCGCAACGCCACGGGCCTCGACGATCTGGACGTGGTGACCGACAGCGAAGGCAATGCCGCCGTGCGTGCCGGCCGCTACATCCAGGACAACATCTATCTCGGGGTCGAGGCCGGCGCGAAGGGCACGACGCGCGGCACGATCAACCTCGACATCACCGACGATCTGAAGGCCCGTGGCGCGCTCGGCTCCGATGGCGATTCAAGCATCGGCGTCTTTTTCGAGAAGGACTACTGATGCGTTTGCAGTCGGATGGAATCAGCTGACGTCCGCATGAATGCGGAAGAGCAAGGAGATAGACCGGTTCAGCGTTTCGCAGATCGCAATCCGGTCTTCCGTTGCCGAAGCTCGCCTCCACGTTCCGGCAACATCCTCCAGGCGCAAGCGCAAAAAGAAAGCCGGCCAGGGTACCTGGCCGGCCAATAAGCGCGCACGGTTTGGGTCGGGGGGATGGGGAGCGCGCTTGCACAAACAACCCGCTCGTGTCGAAAAGGTTCCGCCTGCTTGTTTGTGTTGAGCATTCGAGAATCAAACAACGAGGAAAGCGCTTGCCTTGGTCAGCGCTCAGCGCTGCCATCCCTGTGCGCCGATAAGCGGCACGAAGGACACTTTGCTCAGCGACCGGGTCTCGAAATCGTTCGTTCCCCGACGCACCACGCTGGTTAGCGTCTGCGGCCCGGCGCCGCTGCCAACCGGCATGATCAGCCGTCCGCCAATGGCGAGTTGCGCGCGCAAGGCGTCAGGTATGCGCGGCCCGGCAGCGGCAACGACGATGGCGTCGAAAGGCGCCCTTTCCGGCCAGCCCAGCGTGCCGTCGCCAATCTTGATCGTCGCATTCTCGACACCGGTCTCCGACAGACGCCGAAGCGCGGCCTCGGCAAGCGCTTCATGACGCTCGATGGAAAAGACCTGTCCGGCGATCGACGCCAGAACAGCGGTCGAATAACCGGATCCCGTGCCGATCTCCAGCACCCGGCTTTCGGCCGAAATGCCGGCGGCTTCCGTCATCAGCGCCACGACATAAGGCTGCGAGATGGTCTGCCCCTCGCCGATCGGCAAGGCGCCGTCCTCGTAAGCGAGTTCAGCCAGATGCCGCGGCACGAAGATGTCACGCGGAACGCGCTGCATCGCGTCGAGGACACGTTGCGAACGAATCCCACGCTTCCTGAGCAGATCCACCATCGCGCGGTGCCGCTCTTCGGTTTGCTTGTCCCGCGTGCCTGTCACACCCGCCTTGCCGGTCCGTCCTTGTGAATGATGATCAGGCTCATATTGACTCCAAACGTTCAAACTCGTCCATCCTTAAACATGGCTTGCGGTGGGCAGCGGCCGCCCCGGGTCAATGCAGGCGATAGAAGCACCTGCGCGTTCCCATGGTATCAGTTGCGGATCCCTTTCCGCATCGGGTCCTTGTGCGTGTTGCAGTCCCCCAGCACCAACCGGCTCTGCGTTAGGCAAACGTCTTGCCATGGGCCGGGCGGTCCATTGGCGATTTTGCATTTGCGTTATCATACTAATGTTAGTATGATATGAACACTGCTGGCATCCTGTCCGATGCGATGGCAAGGCACACTAGAACAAACCGGCCCTTGTCGCCCGCGACGCCCGAGCAGTGGAGCTGACTCACTCTGGAGGAGAAAACATTGGTTAAGTGCGCACGATTTTCCGCGATTACGGCCTCGCTGCTGCTGGCAGTATCGAGCGTCGCCTACGCCGACCCGATCAAGATCGGCGTCAACCAGCCGCTGACCGGCCCCTTTGCCGCTTCCGGCACCTACATCGTTGACGGCGCCAAGCTCGCCGTCGAGGAAATCAACGCCAATGGCGGTGTCCTCGGAGAACAGCTCCAACTGATCATCGAAGACAACAAGAGCAACCCGACGGAAGCCGCCGCGGTTGCCGAAAAGCTCATCGTCAGCGACAAGGTCCCCGTCATGATGGGCGCCTGGGGCTCGAGCCTGACGCTCGCCGCCATGCCCAAGCTGATGCAGTATCAGGTGCCGATGCTGGTCGAGACATCGTCCTCGTCGAAGATCACCACGCAGGGCAACCCCTATGTTTTCCGCATTTCGCCGCCCTCATGGGTCGAGGCGGAATTGTTCAAGAAATACCTGCCGCAGCTCGACATCAAGAAAGTCGATTTCCTCGCCATCAACAATGACTGGGGCATCGGCACGGTCAACGACTTCTCGACGGCGCTCGGCAAGGAAGGCATCGAAGTCGGCCTGACGGAAATGATGGATCAGGGCGCGCAGGATCTGAGCGCGCAGCTGTCGAAGATCAAGGCTTCCGATTCCGACACAATCATCGTCACCACGGCCGTCGAGCAGTTGACGCTCCTTCTCAAGCAGGCCGCGGCCCTCGGCATCACCAAGCGGATCGTCACCACCGGCGGCTCGCAAAATCCCGACCAGTTGATCGACCAGGCGGGCTCGGCTGCCAACAACACCCAGCATATGGTGTTCTTCGCTCCCTGGGTGCCTGAAAAGACCGCTCATCCCGAGCAGGCGGAAGCGTTCATCGCCGCCTGGGAAAAAGCCGGCCACAACAAGGCGGGCCTGACCGAGAGCTATCGCGGCTATGACGGCATCCAGGTCATCAAGGCGGCCATCGAAAAGGCCGGCAAGGCCGAGCCGGAAGCCATCAAGGACGCATTCTGGAGCATCGAGGTGCCTGCCCTCAACGGAACGGTGACCTTCACCAAGGACGGCCCCGAGGGCCGTGAGAGCGGTCAGTACATGACCAATGGCACGCTCATCAAGATCGTCGACGGGAAGATCGAACTCGCCGGCTCCTGATCCTGTGCACTACAGCGCCGCGCGTCTTTTCAGACGCGCAAAGGACGCTGTAACACTTTGAAATGCTGCATAATTTTTTCCTCAAGTCGATTCCGATTCAAGGAATTATGCAGTGTCCCGTCAGGGTTCGTTGGTCCGACACCCTGACGATGGATGCATCTCCCACCAACTGACCCGCCCTGATTGGGCGGGTTTTTTTATGCCTCGCCCAGGGTGACCGCGAGGCCGGTCTTGACCCGGTCCATCACCACAAGCGTGCGAAACCGCTTGACGTTGTTGTTGCCGAAGAAGAGCCGCCGTGTCAGCGCCTCATAGGCGCTCATCGACGGAACCGTGACGATCAGCACGAAATCCGCCTCGCCGGTCACGTAGTAGCACTGCTGCACCTGCGGATCGTCGGCGAAGCTGCGCTTGGCGGCATCGAGCAGGTCGAGCCGCTCGCTTTCCACATGCACCTCGACGACCACGGTGAAGGGAAGCCCGACGCGGCGCGGATCGACCACCGCGAAATTGCCGACGATGACCCCCTCGTCCTGCATCCGGCGCATGCGGCGGTGCACCGCCGCCGAGGACAGGTTGACGCGTTCGCCGATGACCCGCTGCGGCGTGCCATTGTCCTTCTGCAGAATGTCGAGGATCGCCAGGTCGAAGGAATCGAGCCGCCCGCCGCCGTCTGATGAATCACGCATAACATCGCCCGAAATTGCACAAAAATTTCATTCGTACCGTCGAAATAGAAGCAATAACCGGCGCTGAACGCAATATATTTTCACCAACACACCAAGGAGGCTTCAGTGCTGATCGCCAACACCCATCCCGACCACGGTCTCCCCCTGAACCCGGCCGACGCCGAGACCCTGAGCATCGCCGAGGCCGCGACCGTATCGCGTTTCCTGTCCTACCGGCCGAACCACAAGCCGACGCCCCTGCATGCATTGACCGGTCTCGCCAGGGAAACAGGCGTCGCGGCGATCCACATCAAGGATGAAAGCCACCGCCTCGACCTCAACAGCTTCAAGGCGCTCGGCGGCTCCTATGCCGTCATCCGCCTGGTGCTCGAAGAGGCCGAGCGCAAGCTCGGCCTGAAGCTCGATATCGCCGAACTGCAGTCGCCCGCCGTGCGGGAAATCGCCGCCCGCATGACGTTCGGCTGCGCCACCGACGGCAATCACGGCAAATCCGTCGCCGCCGGCGCCAAGCTGGTCGGCGCCAAGGCAGCCATCTTCGTCCATTCCGGCGTCTCCGACGAGCGCGTCGCGGCCATTGCCGCCTTCGGCGCGGAGATGATCCGCGTCGATGGCACCTATGACGATTCCGTCGTCGAGGCGGAGCGCCGCTGCGCCGAAATGGGCTGGATCGTCGTCTCCGACACATCCTGGCCGGGCTATGAGCGCATCCCGGCGCTCGTCATGCAGGGCTACACCTCGATGCTGAGCGAGGCCGCCGCCGCCCTGCCCCAGACGCCGACGCATGTCTTCATCCAGGCCGGTGTCGGCGGTCTGGCGGCGGCAGTCGCCGGCCATTTCGACATTCTCTACGGCGATGAGCGTCCGCGCTTCATCGTCGTCGAGCCGGATCGCGCCGCCTGCATCTTCGAAAGTGCCAAAGCCGGTCATCCCGTGAAGGTCGGGCATGACGAGCCAACGATCATGGCGATGCTGGAATGCTACGAACCGTCGCTCGTCGCCTGGCGCATCCTGTCGCGCAAGGCCGATGACTTCATGACCATCGGCGAAGACGCCGCCGCCGCAACGATGCGCCGGCTGGCGCGCCCGGTCGCCGGCGACCCGCCGGTCGTTGCCGGCGAAAGCGGCGGCGCGGGCCTGGCGGGTTTCCTGAAGGCAGCGCAGGATCCGAAAGCACGCGCAGCACTCGGCATCGACGCCCGGTCGCGCATCTTCCTCATCAACACGGAAGGCGCGACGGACCAGGGCCGCTACGAGGCAATCGTCGGCGCCGCGCCCGAGGAATTGCTGGCCACGGCCTGATGTTTTGAGACCGGGTGGCAATCCGCTGCCCGGTCCGTCCTCACAGAACGGGCTCCAGACCGGTTCATCGTTTCATGGAAACGCTGCTCCGCTCTATCTGTTTGTTTTTCCGCATTTATGCGGGCGTCAGGTGTCTCCACCTGACTGCAAAATGCTCTATGCGTTTTCCAGGCCGCGCGATTTGCTGCTTGCCGGACTCTTCTTGAGAAGATCGACGCGCAAGGCGAAGCAATCCTTGTGGTAATGGATGCTGGCCACGTAGATGGCGATACCCTTGTCGTCGACCAGGACCAGCCGGCAATCGGCCGTCGGCTCGCCGAGGCCGATCTTCAAAAGGTCGGCCGTCTCCGGGTCGGCAACGCCGATCGTCAGCGTCTGGTGCGCATGGACGATCTTCACGTCCTTCATCTCGACGATGCTCGGCAGCGCCGCTGCAAGCGTGAAGCGCTTGCGGTCGCGCGAGAACAGATCCTGCGCCAGATGGAGATTGACGACCGAGAACGGCTCGCCGTCATTGTACTGGACGCTGCGCAGGAAGGTGTACTCGTCGGCCACGCGGCCCTCGCGCTCGTCGAGTTCCGGCAGAACGACATTCTCCTCGATGTGGACGCGCTCCAGCACATTGTCCTTGACCAGCGAGATCATCGTCTCGAAATCATTCGCCAGATTGAGCCATCGATTGTGCTTCGGCTTGCCCGAAACGAAGGTGCCGCGCCCCTGCTGGGCATCGACAAGCCCCTCGTCGCGCAGCACTTCGATCGCCTGCCGGATGGTCACGCGCGCCACGCCGAACTCTGCTTCGAGCTCCTCGAGGGTCGAAATCTTGTCGCCTTCAAGCCAATGACCGTTCTCGATCCGCTGCCGCATGACGGAGGCGACCTGGATGTAGAGCGGGATGCGGCTTCGGTCGTAGAGGGATGAAAGTTTTTTCATGGTCTATATGTACGGCAGATAGGATGAAAGCACCAGACTACGCGCGTGATATTCGCTCGTCTGCATGGAGTTGATAGCGAATTCCCCTGTTTCGCAACCATTGATGGTTGTTCCCTCTGCTCATGCAGCAATTGTGCACCGATTATAGCCGGCGACAGCGGGAAATACCGGGCAAGTGGTGTCTACAACTCCGCTTGTCTCATCAACGATGCTTCAGCCGCGCCGGAACAACCGTGCGAAAAACTGTTTGACCTGCCCGACGATGACGGAAGACATCAGCGATCCGGCGTTGAATTCAGCCGCGACGGGAGCCGAATCGGCATCGCCGCCGCCGGCCTGATGCGCCAGCCGCGCCTCGAGATTCTGCACGAACACGCCGATCAGCCGGTTGGCGACGTCCTGCACCAGGCCGGAACGGCTGAACTGCGCCAGCACGCCCGACAGGGTGAAGCCGATCGCCACGTCGACGCGGGTTTCGCCCGGCGTCTCCGCCTCCTTCACCGCATAGCGGATCTGTCCCCGGGTCGCCGAATTGCTGCGCTTGTCCTTGCCGGTCCCGTCGATCACGCCGGTGCGTGTCGCCTCGTCGCGGGTGATGTCGGCCGCCCCGTGGAACTCGGCCGAGATCGGCCCGACCTTGACCTTGATCTGCCCTTCGACATGTTCGTCCCCGCCGGGCCCGCCTTCCGGCGCACCGTTCAGCGATGCGCCGGGCAGGCAGGCGGCGACCTCGTCGACCCGACCGAAGAAATCCCACACCACGTCCGTCGGATGCGCCACCGTAAAGCTCTGCTCGAAGGTGGTTTGCGGCTTCCAATTGTCGTCCTTGCGCGCCGCTGTGCGCGGCTGGCCTGCCGGTTTGACGGCGGCGACCGCGGCTGCCTTCGATGCGCCGGCGGCTTCCTTCGCCGTCGAGGCGTTGCCCGACCCGGCCGGGCCCAGTCGCGTGCGGCCGCCACCGGCGACGGCTGCGATGCCGCGCGCCCGACGGTCGGCGATGACCCCCTGGATCGCCCGCACAATGCCCACATAGCCGGTACAGCGGCACAGATTGCCGCTCATCGCGACACGAATGTCGTGCTCGCTCGGCGCATCCATCCGCAGCACCACGTCGCGTGCCGAAACCAGCATGCCCGGCGTGCAATAGCCGCATTGCAGCCCGTGTTCCCTGGAAAAGGCCGTCCGCAACTCGCTCGTGATGTCGTCATCGTCGAGCCCCTCGACCGTCGTCACGCTGGCCCCCTCGCAGGCGGCGGCGAACGTGATGCAGGAGCGCGTCGGCACGCCGTCGACCAGGATCGTGCAGGCGCCGCACACCCCGTGCTCGCAGCCGAGATGGGTGCCGGTCAGATTGTTGGTTTCGCGCAGGAAATCGGCCAGATGCGTGCGCGGCTCGCAGGCCGCATCGACCGGTTTGCCGTTGATCGTCAGATGAATCATGCTCATGCCGAACCTGCCTGCTGAATGGCGCGCCGCAATGCGACGACGTGTGTCTGGCGGTCGATCGGGTCGCTCATGCCGCCCGCCTCGACCAGTTCCCCGGCCAGCCTGCTGTCGAAGTCCCGGCCGGGTTCCGTTGCCGTCCCTTCCCCCAGAAGCTGCCTTGCGTCGGCGATGACGATCGGCCGGCTTTCCGTCGCGCCGAAGACGGCGCGGCTCACCCCGCGCTCGGGATCGACCAGGAAGGCGCCGATGGCATGGGCGAATTCGCCGGTCTTGCGGCAGCTCTTGTAATAGCCCCAGCGGGCAGACACGCTGAGCTTCGGCACGCTCACCGAGACCAGCATTTCACCGGGTCGCAGGTCCGCCTCCAGCGCGCCCAGCATGTAATCCTCGACGGCGACGCTGCGGCTCCCCCCCGGTCCTCGCAGCGTCACCGTCGCCCCCAATGCCGAAAGGATCGATATCCAGTCGGCCGAGGGATCGGCATGGGTGATGCTGCCGCCGATCGTGCCGCGGTTGCGCACGGCGCGGTAGGCGATGCCGCCGGCCACCGCCGGCAGTGCACCGCGCGTCATGTCGGGCACGCGCCGGTCCTCGATGTCGGCATGCGTGATGCAGCCGCCCATGACGATGGCGTCGGGCGTCTCCACCACCTGGCGCAGTTCCTCGATGCCGGTGATGTCCACCACCAGGTCGGGCTGCACCAGCCGCATGTTGAGCATCGGCCCGAGCGACTGGCCGCCGGCCATGATCTTCACCGTGCGACTGTCATCGGCGATCAGCGGCAGCACGCCAGCCACATCCTTGGGCCGCGCATAGTCGAAATTGACGGGTTTCAAGCCAGTTCTCCCTGCGCGGTCATGTCCGCGGATGCGCCCGCCTTGCCGCTGGCCGCCTTGCCTATTGCCTCAAGCACCCGGCGCGGCGTCATCGGCGTCTGCGTCAGCTCGACGCCCAGCCCCTTCAGCGCGTCGTTGACCGCGTTGCCGATTGCCGCCGGCGGCGCGATGGCGCCACCCTCGCCGATGCCCTTGACGCCGAACTCGGTGTAGGGCGCCAGCGTTTCCATATGGTCGAGCCGGGGCGCCGGCACCTCGGTCGGCCCCGGCAGCAGATAGTCGGCGAACGTGGAGGCCAGCGGCTGGCCGGAAGCGTCGAAATTCATCTCCTCGTACAGCGCCGTGCCGATGCCCTGCGCCAGCCCGCCATAGATCTGCCCGTCGACCACCATCGGGTTGATCAGCTTGCCGCCATCCTCGACAATGACATAGTCGAGGATTTCGATGTCGCCCATTTCCGGATCGACCGCCACCACCGCCACATGGGCGGCATAGCTGAACGTGCCGCTGTCGCGCACCGGTTTGTGGCCGATGGTCGCCTCCAGGCCGCGCGGATCGACCCCGTCCGGCAGGTTCTGCGGCAGCCGGTACCAAGTGTGGGCGATTTCTTGCAGCGAGACACTGCCCGAAGGGCCGACCACCCGCCCGTCGACCAACTCCACCTGGTCGGGTTTCGCCTGCAACAGATGGGCGCCGATGCCCTTGGCAAGCTTGGCGATCTCGCGCGAGGCGGTCGCCACGGCGCCGCCGGCCATCACCGCGCAGCGCGACCCCCAACTGCCCGTCGAATAGGGCGTGTATTCCGTATCACCATGCACCAGCTTGATCCGCGAGACATCGATGCCGAGGATTTCATGGGCGATCTGCGGCAAAGTCGTTTCCATGCTCTGGCCGTGCGAATGCACGCCGACACGCAGCTCCAGCCCGCCATCGGGCGTCATCCGCGCCGTCGCCTGCTCGTGGCCCGGCACCATCGGGATGCCCCAGCCCGCATAGACGGACGTGCCGTGCGCCCCCTGCTCGCAGTAGATCGCCTGGCCGATGCCGATCAGGCGGCCATCCGGCTCGCCCTCGTTCTGCCGCGCGCGGAGCGCCGGCAGGTCGATCGCCGCCATGGCGCGCCTGAGCGCTTCGGGATAGTCGCCGCTGTCGAAATGCTTTTTGGTGATGTTGTCGAACGGCATCTGCTCGGGCCCGACCAGATTCTTCAACCGCACCTCATGCGGTTCCAGGCCCGTCTCGCGAGCGATGGCGTCCATCACCAGCTCGATCGCATAGCAGACACCCGTGCGCGCCACGCCGCGGTAAGGCAGGATCGGGCACTTGTTGGTCGCCACCGACCAGGTGCGGCAGCGATAGGATGGAAAATCATAGGGACCGGGCAGGATGCTCGCCACCTGCGCCGCCTCCAGGCAGGCGGAGAACGGGTAGGAGGAATAGGCGCCCGAATCCACCGTCGCCTCGCAATCGACGCCGAGCAGCTTCCCGTCGCGGTCCGCATAGCCGGTGATGATGTAATGGTGCTCGCGGCAATTGGCGCCGGCCGTCAGATGCTCGCGGCGATCCTCGATCCAGCGCACCGGATGGCCGCAGCGCATCGCATACCAGCCGAGGCAAATGTCCTCCGGCAGGAGGATGCCCTTGTAGCCGAAGCCGCCGCCGACATCCGGCGAGACGATGCGCACCTGATGCTGGCCGAGCCCGAGGCATTCGGCAAGTCCCGTGCGCACGATGTGCGGCATCTGGCTGCCCGTATACAGCACCAGCTGTTCCATGCGCTTGTCCCAGACGGCGACCGTGCCGCGCCCTTCCATCGGCGCCATGCTCTGCCGCGCAGTGGAGATCTCGCGCGTCACCTTGATCGGCGCGTCGAGCGCCGCCTCGAAATTGATGTCGACGAAGGTTTCCAGGAAGACGTTGTCGCCCCATTCCTCGTGCAGCAGCGCCGAACCCGGCTTGCGCGCCGCCAGCATGTCATGAACCGCCGGCAGTTCCTCCAGGTCGAGGTCCACCGCCTCGATCATGTCTTCGGCCTCGGCGCGCGTATCGGCGACGCACATCGCCAGCAGCTCGCCCACCTGCCGCACCTTCTCGAACGCCAGGATCGGCTGATCCGAGGGCTTGAAACCCGCCAGCCCGGACACCGCGCGGATCGGCTTCACATCCTTCAGATCCTCGGCGATCACCACCCGCTCACGCAACGCGTCAGGCACATGCACGCCGTTGACCCGCGCATGGGCGAGCGGCGAGCGGACGAAGGCCACGTCCTTCATGCCCGCCAGCCGGATGTCGGCGACGAACTGCCCGCGTCCGCGCAGGAGCCTGTCGTCTTCCTTGCGCAGCAGCGAGGCGCCGACCCCCTGTTGCTTGACATCCTGTGCAGTCATGTTTCCACCCTTCCTCCTTGCGGGAGCCGTCGGCCCGGCGGGGCCTTCGGTTTCGCCGCCACACCCATATCAGTCTATATCTAGGATGATAGCAAGACTTGTCCTTCGTTCATCTCGTCGCAGCCCTCATGCCTGCTTCACCTCGGCGCAGAGCTTGTTGATCGACTGCTTGGCGTCGCCGAACAGCATGCTGGTCTTCGGTGAGACGAACAGCTCGTTTTCGACCCCCGAAAAGCCCTTGCCGCGGCCGCGCTTGAGCACGATGACGCTTTTGGCATCCTGCACGTTGAGGATCGGCATCCCATAGATCGGTGAGCTCCTGTTGGTGCGCGCCGCCGGGTTGACCACGTCATTGGCGCCGATCACCAGGGCAACATCCGCGTCGGAGAACCGCTCGTTGATGTCCTCCATGTCGAACAGCTTGTCGTAGGAGATGCCCGCCTCGGCAAGCAGCACGTTCATGTGCCCGGGCATGCGGCCGGCGACCGGGTGGATGGCGAAGCGCACGTCGACGTCGCGCTTTTCCAGAAGATCGGCCAGTTCGCGCACCTGATGCTGCGCCTGGGCGACGGCCAGCCCGTAGCCGGGAACGATGATGACGCGCCGGGCAAAGGCCAGTCGCAGCGCGGCGTCGTCCGCGTCGATCGGCATCATCTCGCCCGCCACCCCGTCCTGCGCCGCGTCGGCCCCGCCCGTTTCCGCGCCGAAGGCGCCGAACAGGACGTTGGCGAAAGAGCGGTTCATCGCCTTGCTCATGGCCATCGACAGAATGAAGCCGCTGGCCCCGTCGAGCGCGCCGACGACGATCAGGATGTTGTTGTCGAGCGCGAAGCCCGTCGCCACGGCCGCAAGGCCCGCATAGGAGTTGAGCAGCGACACCACCACCGGCATGTCGGCGCCGCCGATCGGCAGCACCATCAGCACGCCGACCGCCAGGCCGATCGCCAGAATGGCGATGAAGAACGCCGTATCGTAGGGCGAAACCACCAGCCAGACGAGACAGACGACGCCGGCGGCGAACAGCGCCAGATTGAACACGTTCTGCCCGCGAAAGGTGATCGGCGCTCCCGGCAGCAATTCCTGCAGCTTGCCGAAGGCCATCAGGCTCCCGGTCACCGTCAGCGCGCCGAAGAACACCTCGAAGCCCAGCGCGACCGTCTGGCCGTGGCTCAGCGTCTCCTCGTGAAACCCGTGCAGATATTCGCCGACGCCGACCAGCGTCGCGGCAAGCGCGCCGAAGGCGTGGCTGAAGGCGATGCGCTGCGGCATGGCCGTCATCGGCACCCACATGCCGAGTGGATAGCCGATCAAGCCGCCGGCGACGAGGCCGACGATCAGCCATTCATAGCTGACGATGCGCTGGTCGACGAGCGTCGCGCAGACCGCGACCAGCATGCCGAAAGCGGCCATCTGCATGCCGCGCCGCGCCGTGGTCGGCTGGCCGAGCGCGCGCAGCGCCAGAACGAACAGCGCTGCCGAGGAAAGATAAGCGATTTGGATGCCGGTGGCGATCATGAGCTCATTTGCTCCTTCGCCTCGAGCCGCGCCGGCTTGAACATCGCCAGCATGCGGTCGGTAATGAGGAAGCCGCCGACCACATTGGCGGTGGCGCAGCCGACGGCAATGGTGCCGAGGACTGTGCTGAGCAGGCTCTGGTCGGCGCCGGCCAGCACCAGCGAGGCCACCAGCGAAATGCCGGAAATGGCGTTGGTCGCCGCCATAAGCGGCGTGTGCAGCAGCGGCGGAATGCGGCTGATGGTCTGAAAGCCGACAAAGCCTGCCAGCAGAAAGACGAAAAGTTGGATGATTGCGGTGGACGTCATGAACGGTCTCCAGAAATTGCGCGGGCAGAGCCGGCAGTCAGCCTCTCGCCTCCTGCCGAAAGCCCAGCGTCAGTTGGGCTTGGCGCCGCCGAAGGCCGGATGGACGATGGCCCCGTCGCGCGTCAGATTGGTGCTTTTCACCAGCTCGTCGTCCCAGTCGATGGCCAATCCCGGCTTGTCGCGGTCGATCAGCGTCGAGACGAAACTGTAGAGATTGCGCGCATAGAGGCTGGACGCCGTGGTGCCGATCCGGTCGATGCTGGAATTGCCGATGATCTTGATGCGGCGTCCGGCGTCGACCACCTCGCCCGGCTTCGAGCCCTCGATATTGCCGCCGCGCTCGACGGCGAGATCGACCAGCACCGAGCCGGCGCGCATGCCGTCGATCATCGCCCTGGTGACCAGGCGCGGCGCCGCGCGGCCGGGGATCAGCGCCGTGGTGATGACGATGTCCTGCTTGGCGATGTGGGCGGTCACGAGCTCGGCCTGCTTGGCCAGATAGTCCTCGGACATCTGCTTGGCATAACCGCCGGCCGCTTCCGCCGCCTTGAACTCGTCATCCTCGACGGCGACGAATTTCGCGCCCAGCGAGGCGACCTGCTCCTTGGTGGCCGGCCGCACGTCGGTCGCCGAAACGGAAGCGCCAAGACGGCGCGCCGTGGCGATCGCCTGCAGGCCCGCCACGCCGGCGCCCATGACAAAGATCTGCGCTGCCGGAATGGTCCCGGCGGCGGTCATCATCATCGGCAGCAGGCGAGGAAATTCCGAGGCCGCGTCGATGACGGCGCGATAACCGGCAAGGCTTGCCTGGCTCGACAGCACGTCCATCGATTGCGCCCGCGTGATGCGCGGCATCAATTCCATGGCGAAGGCGCTGATCCCTGCCCCGGCCATCACCTCCAGCGCGCCGTTGGCCTGATGCGGATCCATCGTCGCAAACAGCGCCGCGCCCGGCTTGCAGGCGCGGATGATCGCTTCCTCGGGGCGGCTGACGGCCAGGATGATGTCGGCGTCGCGGACCGCCGCTGCGGCGTCCGGCGCGACCCGCGCCCCCGCCGTCTCGAAATCGCTGTCGGAAATGCCGGCGCGCGTTCCCGCGCCGCCCTGCACCACCACCCTGCCCCCAAGCGCCTCGTATTTCCGAACCGTCTCCGGGGTGATGGCGACCCGCGTGTCGCCGTCGGTCAAAACCGCAATATGCATGACCATGCTCTCCTTGATGGACCCCGGGGCGAGACCGAATGCCGGCGCGCCGCCCCTGGATGCGCCTTCAATCTGGAACAAACCTATCTTACAGTCAACCTATTTATAGTAAGATAGAATCAATAAGCACAATTTTTGACCGCCACGAACCAACGAAAAAGGCGCCGCCAATGGCGACGCCTTCCGCTTTGCAGCCTGCGTGAAAACGTGATCAGGACGCCTTTTGCGCCTCGCTGTTGCACCAGTCGTAAATCGACAGCGCCATCACCTTGATCGAGGTGATGTAGTCGTCGATCGACACATACTCGTCATTGGCATGCATCACCGCCGTCGAGCCGGGACCGAAGATCACCGTCGGCGTCTCGCCATAGCTGTTGAGGAAGCGCGTGTCGGCGGCGCCCTGCCGGCCGCTGATGGTCGGTTGCTTGCCGGTCACCTCGGTATAGGTGCGCGACACCGTGTCGACGATCGCGTGCTCGCGCGGAATTTCGGAAGCCTCCGCATCGTAGCCGACGAAGCGCACCACCGGCGGATGGTCCTTCATCCACGGGTCTTGCGCCGCCACGGCGGCGATCTTGTCGACCAGGCTCTGCTTGACCCCTTCATGGTCTTCGCTGGGAACCGTGCCGATCGAGCCCTTGAGCAGCGCCGTCGCCGGGAAGGCGCTCGGATAGTTGCCCGCCTGGAAACTGCCGATCAGGCAGGGCAGCGAATCGATAGCGCTCGGATAAAGCGGATGCGTGACGGTCGCCACGCGCTCATCCTCAAGCTCCTGCACCGCCTTGCAGATCTTGTAGCCGAGCTCGATGCCGCTGATGCCCAGATAGCGCTGCTGGACGCCGGCCGGCTTGCCCTGGATTTCGATTTCGAACCAGATGCGGCCGATGCAGGCGGGCTGCACATGCAGGTCGCTGGTCTCGCCGGAAATGCCGGCATCGGCCTTGTAGCCGCGCATGACCGTGTCGAGCGTGCCGTGGCCGCTGACCTCCTCGTCGATGACGATGTTGATCATCACATCGCCCTTCGGCGTCAGGCCGAGTTCCTTCAGATACTGCACGGCCAGCACGTGGCTCGCCACGCCGCTCTTCATGTCGCAGGAGCCGCGTCCGTAGATGCGGCCTTCCTTGATGGTGGCCGACCACGGATTGTCGCTCCAGCCCTCGCCGTCGCCGACGGGTATCACGTCCGTATGGCCGTTGAGCAGCAGCGAGCGGCCGCCGCCCGTGCCCTTCAGCGTCGCAACGATGTTCGGGCGGCCCTCATAGCCGCGCGCCACGGGCCGGTAGCCGGGATGTTTCTTCAGTTCGTCCCAGTCGGTTTCCCACATGTCGACGTCGAGGCCGATGCCGGCCAGGTAGTCGTGCATGAATTTCTGGATGGCGGCCTCGTCGCCGGTCACGCTGGGGATGGTGACCATGTCCTGCAGCAGTTTGACGGCTTGGTCGCGCGAAGCCTCGATCTTGTCGATGATCTTTTGGCGGTTGGGGTCGGTCATGGATTTCTTCCGCTTTCGAATGGACGGGTTCCGCCGCCCGTTGCCGGACGGCGGAGATGCTTTCGCTTCGGCCTATTGCATCGGCCCGAAAATCGGAATCGATTTTTGGAAAGCACGATGCATAGATTCAAAGTGTTAGAGCGCCTTCAGGCGCGGGATGATCTCCTTGGCGATCGTCTCCACCTGGTCCTTCTGGTACTTGTAGGGGACGAAAATGATCTTCTGCACGCCGGCGTCGATATGCGCGCGCAGCTGCTCGACGCATTCGTCGACCGAGCCCATCACGGCGCTGTCGCGCGTGCAGTCGCTGTGCTCGGGGAAATCCCATTCCTTGTTCAGCCAGTCCATCATGTCGTCCTGGACCGCCGCTTTCGACTTGCCGATATAGATCGGCAGCTGCGAGGCGTTCTTCAGCGTGTCGGGATCCTTGCCGGCTTCCGTCGCGAAGTTGCGGATCTTGTCCCACGACTTCTTGAAATCCTCGGCGCGGTAGAAATAGGTCAGCCAGCCGTCGCCGACGGTCGCCGCCCGCTTCAGCACACGATCGACATAGCCGCCGATGAGGATCGGGATCTCCTTCTGGTGCGGCTTGGGATACATCACCGCCTTGGAAATGTTGTGGTTCATGTATTCGCCGGTGACCAGTTCCTCGGTCCACAGGCGGCGCATGATCTCCAGATTCTCGTCCATGATCTTGCCGCGTTTTTCGAACGGCACGCCGACCGCGTCGAATTCGCGCTTGTACCAGCCCGACGCCATGCCCATGACGAGGCGGCCTTCCGAAAGCTGATCCATGCTCGACAATTGCTTGGCCAGCGCCACCGGGTTGCGCAGCGGCAGGACGAGAATGCCCGTGCCCATCTTGATGCGCTTGGTGCGCGCGGCGATGCCGGTCAGCACCGTCAGCGAATCGATGATCGGGAAGTTCGGCTCGACGCCGAGCAGCATGTGATCCCACACCCAGACGGAATCATAGCCGAGTTCCTCGACCCATACGCCGTAGTCGACGAGTTCGCGCGCGTTCGGCATTTCCGGATAGGCTTTGAAATTGCGCGCGGCGACGCCGAACGTGTTGGACAATTCAGTCATTCATCTTCCTCCAAATATCTTAAGCGATGAACAGGCGCTCGGAATCGAGTTCCCGCAGAACCTGCAGTTCCGTTTCCGTCGGCGGCTCGGTGATGGCGGTCTCGTCGTCGAAATCGAGCGTGAAGCCGGTGTTGTCCTGAACCTCCTCGCGGCTTACGCCGGGGTTCAGCGCCAGGACCTTCATGCGCCGCGTCGTCTCGTCGAAGCCGAAGATTGCCAGTTCGGTGATCACCCGGAACATGCCGCCGGCCGGCAGGCCGCTGTCGCGCCGGCTGGTGCCGCCGCGGATGAAGCCCGGACTGGTGATGAAGTCGACATGTTCGACGAAGCGCCGCTTCTCGTGCTTCATGGCGACGATCATGTTGGTCAGGCTGGAAATGTCGTTGCCGCCGCCGGTCCCCGGCAGGCGCGTCTTGGGCGCTGCCGGATCGCCGATGAAGGACGAGTTCAGATTGCCGAACTGGTCGATCTGCGCCCCGCCCATGAAGCCCATGTCGACATAGCCGCGCTGCAAGAGAAGCAGCACGTCCGAGCTGCCCAGCACCATGTTGGCGCGCCGCGTGCAGCGCTGGTCGTTGGTCGATGGCGGCAGTTTGCCCGGCTCGACGAAAGCGCCGACGACGCCGCCCTCGAACAGGATGGTCAGCCGCGGGCAGTTGAGGCGTTGAGCGAGCGTGGCCGCCAGAAGCGGCGTGCCGACGCCGGCGAACACCACCATCCCGTCGCGCAATTGCCGTGCGCTGAGGATCGGCAGGATTTCGGCTGCGGTGTAGTTTCGCGCTTCAGTCATTGTAGATGCTCCGGCCCCGCTGGCTCGCCTCGAGAAGTTCCTCCATGCCGATCAGGGCGAGGTAGTCGTTCCAGGATTTCGGCTCGTGGAAATACTTGTCGAGATAGGCCCGCATGCCCTCCACCGGAGCGGCATTGACCTGTTTCACATAGGCTTCCATGTGCTTCATCATCGGCTCGTACAGGCCGTAGCACTCGTGCGGCGCCGAGCCGTACGGCACCTCGACCACCGCATCGACGCAGAAGAACGGGATCTTCGTCTGGTCCGGTGCGCGGCGGATCTGGTCGTTGGAGACGATCCGTTCCGTCGTCAGGATCACCCGGTCGGCGGCCAGCGCCAGGTCGATGTCCATGAACTGCAGTCCGTCGATCTGCGCATTGCCATAGGCGTCGCAGCGTTGCACATGGATCAGCGCCACGTCCGGATTGAGCGCCGGCACCAGCAGGATGCGCTCGCCGGTGAACGGACAGTCGATCTCCTTCGCCTCCGGCCGCTGGCCGAGCACGTCCGATCCGAGCATCGCCCGCATCGGCAGGAACGGCACGCCCATGCCGCCGGCGCGGAACCGCATGCCGACGCCCATATGGCTCCATTCCTCGTAGTTCTTGCCCTCATTCTCGACATGGTGGCGGAGCACCTTCGACAGGCCCCACAGGATCCCTTGCGCGAACCAGCTTGCGATGATGTGGTCCGATGCGCCCGAACCGAACAGCAGATCGCCATCGGTCGAGACGATCGCCCGCGAGCACGACAGGTTCTTGCGGCGCTGCCGGATCAACTGCCAGATCATCGCCATCGGCGTGCGCGACATGGTCGAGCCGCCGATGCCGACCTTCATGCCATCCTGGACGAACGAGCCAGCCTCCTCCAGAGACATGACCTTTTCGCGCAGGCTCCGGTCGCGGGCCGCCATTTTCTCCCTGAGCCTGTCATAGGGCTCTACTTGGGCTTCAAGCACAAACACTCTCCTCTTCGTCCGGCGGAAAACCGCCGCGTGTCAGTTCAAGCCGGCGTCGGCGTTGAAATCGTTGATCAGTTGGTCCCAGGCAGGCGCCGAGGCGGCAATGCCGTCCCAGAAGGCCTGGTCCTTGCGCGCGTCGAAATCCTCGATGGCGACGCCCTGCTGCTCGACCCAGGTGTAGTAGCCGAGGTTGAAGATGCGCCGCCTCTCGCCCTGGTCGAGCTCCAGTACATGCTGCGTCGAAAGTCCGGCCAGATCGCCGAGGAACACCCGGTCGGCCTCGGCCGCGCCAAAGCCATCGGGAAAGAATTTGCGCCGCGCGCCTTCCGCCTCGGTCGCGTACATGCGCGCGCTGTCGGTGGCGATCGTCATGATCACGTCGTCGGGACCGTAATTCATGTGGCGGGCAAGCTTGATCGCCGCGGCGATGTTGGCAAAACCGGAAATGCCGACTTCCGAGAAGGCAGCGATCGCCTCGGCGTCGAGCCCGGTCTGGCGCAGCACGGCGGCCCTGCCCTCCTCGCTGTTGAACAAGAGGTTCAGCCGGTCGGTGACCTGATCCGAGATGCCGATGACGAAATCCGTGTTCATCACATTGTGGATCAGCGGAATATGCTTGTCGCCGATGCCCTGGATGTTGTGCTCGCCATAGCCGTTCTCCAGCATGGTCGGGCATTCGAGCGCCTCGACGGCGGCGATGCGCGTGCCATGCAGCGTCTTCAGCCGGTCACCGGCGGCAATGGTTCCGGCCGAGCCGGTTGCCGAAACGAAGGCGGCGAGCCGCGTCCGCCCGGTCTTTCCCGGCAGTGCCGAGAACACGGCATCACACGCCGTGCCGGTGCACACATGATGCGCCATGTAGTTGGAGAAGGCGGAGAACTGGTTGAGGATGACGTTGTTCTCGTCCAGCGCCAGCTCGTGGCACTTGTCGTAGATTTCCTTGACGTTGCTCTCCGTGCCGACCGTGCGCACGATGTGCGAGGGATGGGTGATCCACCGCTCCAGCCATTCATAGCGCTCGCGGCTCATCCCTTCCGGCAGCACCGCCACCCCGTCGCAACCAAGAATGCGCGAGATCGCCACGCCGCCGCGGCAGTAATTGCCCGTCGACGGCCAGATCGCCCGGTGATGGGCCGGATCGAACCGGCCGGTCACCAGCAGGCTGACCAGCCCCGCATAGGCCGGCAGCACCTTGTGCGCGCCGATCATCGGAAAATGCGAGCCGAGCAGCACGACGATGGGCGCCGCGACGCCGGTCAGTTCCGACGGCAAGGTCACGCTCGCCGGCGTGTTCACCCGGCTGCGCCGGTCGGCGGCGTTGAACCAGTGCACGCGCCACAGATTGGCCGGGTCGGGACTGTCGGGATCGACACCCTCCAGCCGCTCCAGCGCCCGGGTGGGAAACGGATCGAGGCCGGCCAGTTCGGCGAATGTCGGCAGAACCAGCCGCGACGCGCGCGCCCGCTCGACGGCAGCCTGCCGTATTGCGGCATCGACCACTTCGGCCTTGTCGACAAATCCGTTTTGCGCACGCGCCATGGCACCCTGCTCCAATCCCTGGCCGCTACCCGTCAGCAGCTAAGTCAACCTATCATACTAATAATAGTATGTCTACTTGATGGTAAGAATCTTCCAGGTCAAGGCCGCCTGGGGAAAACCCATGCCGCCGCGCATCCGCCCGGATCCGCGACAATGCCGTAAGTCATTGAATCGGCAAGCCACGCGTGCCGAAACCAATCGCTGTTTCGGGCGGCTGCGTCAGTGGGTGCTGCCAATCTGAAGCACCGGCTCGGCGGCTTCGCCGGCGCTCGCGGCTGCAAAGGCACGCTCGCGAATCTCGGCGCCGGCATTGCCGTAGAGCGTGTTGCGCAGGCGCGGCAGACGGCCGGCGGAAACGATGATCCGCTCCATCTGCTGCGGCGTCATCTCCTGGCCGTAGCTGGCGCCGGCCGAGCGCGAGATGCTCTCGTCCATCAGCGTGCCGCCGAGGTCGTTGACGCCGGCATTCAGGCAATGCCGCACGCCGTCCGGCCCGAGCTTGACCCACGATGCCTGGATGTTGGTGATGTGCGGATGCAGCGCCAGCCGCGCCACCGCGTGCACGAGGATCGATTCGCGGAAGGTCGGGCCCGGCCGCGACCGGCCCTTCAGATAGATCGGCGCTTCCATATGGACGAAGGGCAGCGGCACGAACTCGGTGAACCCGCCGGTTTCGATCTGCAGGTCGCGCACGCGCATCAGATGCCGCGCCCAATGCTCGTAGCGGTCGATATGGCCGAACATGATGGTCGCCGTCGAGCGCAGCCCGAGCCCATGCGCCGCGCGCATCACGTCGAGCCATTCCTGCGTGTTGATCTTGTCGGCGCAGAGCAGTGCGCGCACCTCGTCGTCGAGGATTTCCGCCGCCGTGCCCGGCAGGCTCTTCAGGCCCGCCTCCTGCAGGCGCGCAAGAAATTCGGCAACCGGAACGCCGAGCGTCTGGGCGCCCTGCCAGACCTCCAGCGGCGAGAAGGCGTGCAGGTGCATCTGCGGCACCGCCTCCCGCACCGTCGCGCAGATGTCGAGATACTTTTGGCCCGTATAGGACGGATGGATGCCGCCCTGCATGCAGACTTCGCTTGCGCCGCGCTCCCACGCCTCGCGCACGCGCCCGGCGATCTCCTCCATCGAGATGTCATAGGGCCGGCCGCGCAGATTCTCGCTGAGCTTGCCCTTCGAGAAGGCACAGAACTGGCACTTGAAGTAGCAGATGTTGGTGTAATTGATGTTGCGCGTCACGACATAGCTGACCACGTCGCCGTTCACCCGGCGGCGCAAATCGTCAGCCGCCTGGCAGACGGCGGAAAAATCGGCGCCGCGCGCCCGAAACAGCCGGACGATCTCGGCTTCGCCGAGCGGCACGCCATCCTGCGCCCTGTCGAGGATCGCCTGGATATCGGAGCCCGCCTTCGCCGGCATGGCCGGCTTCACCAGCGCGGCGTCCACCACCGGCGGCGCATCCTGGCGGCCCGGACACCAATCGTCGGTGCGCGGCCAACCGTCGGCGTCGATCAGGTTGTAGAGCGGCGTGCGCATTTGCGCATCGACCCATTTCAGCGCATCACGGGCGTGGGAGGGATAGATCGCCAGTCGCTCGGTCAAAACCTTGCCGGCGGCTTCCGTCGCCTTCGCCAACTCCTCCAGGTGCGGCCACGGCGCTTCCGGGTTGACATGGTCGGGGGTCACCGGCGAGACGCCGCCCCAATCGTTGATGCCGGCATCGACCAGCTGCTTCAGCGCGCCGGGGCTCAAGTTCGGCGGCGCCTGGATGTTCATCTCCGGTTCGAACAGGAGCCGCGCCATGGCGATGGTCCACAGATGATCGTCGAGCGGCGGCGCCTCCACATCATGCATCAGCGTGCCGGGCTTGGGCCGGAAATTCTGCACGATGATTTCCTGGATATGCCCCTGCGCATCGTTCAGGTCGCGCAAGGCCAGAAGCGAATCGATGCGCTCCTCGCGCGTCTCGCCGATGCCGATCAGGATGCCGGAGGTGAACGGCACCGCATGTTCCCCCGCCAGCCGCATCGTGTCGATGCGGGCGGCCGGAATCTTGTCCGGCGAGCCGTAATGCGGCCTTCCCTTGCCGCACAGCCGCCCGGAAATGCTCTCCAGCATGATGCCTTGCGAAATCGACACCGGCCGCAGCGCGCGAAAATCCTCGTCGTTGAGCAGGCCCGGATTGAGATGCGGCAGCAGTCCCGTTTCCCGCCACACCAGGTCCGCCATTTCGGCCAGATAGGACAGCGTCGTCTCGTGCCCGAGCGCCGCCAGTTCCTCGCGGGCGATCCGGTAGCGCAGCTCCGGCTTGTCGCCAAGCGTGAACAGCGCCTCCTTGCAGCCCGCCCGCTTGCCCGCCTCGGCGATCGCCAGCACCTCGTCGCGCGTCAGGAAAGCCTTCTCGCCCTTGCGCGGCGGATGGGCGAAGGTGCAGTAGTGACAGACGTCGCGGCAAAGCTGCGTCAACGGGATGAACACCTTGCGCGAATAGGACACGCGCTCCCCATGACCGGCGTCGCGCCGCCGCGCGGCGGCCGCCAGCAGCGGCTGCAGCTCGGTCGTGTCGATCAGGCTCAGCGCCTCGTCGCGCTCGAGCCGCCGGTCGAGCGGAAAATCCTTGAGCAGCATCTGGTTGGTCATGGCTGCAATTCCTCCTTCGGCCACGCCGTCGCCGGCATGGGGTTGCGTTGCGCCAGGCGTTCGAGAAACAGGCGCGTCGCCGTGCCACCCTCGGCGCTGCAGAAAAGATCGGACGACACGTCGATGTCGTGCCCCGCCCCCTCGAGATGCAGGATGCGCGGCTCGATGCCCGCCGCCCGCGCCGCGGCCAAGTGCCGCGCAAAGCTGCTTTCGCCGAACGCCGGCAGCATCGCGTCCGATGGCTTCATGCCGAGCAAATTGGTGCCGCCGTCGCGCAGCGCCGGCGCCAGCACGACCGCATGGCTGTCCATCGCCTCGGCCACGGCGTTGATCTCGGCGGCGGTGGCGAACGGGATGTCGCCGGGCACGACGATGGCGCTGGCCCCGGCGCGCGGCCGCAGCCACTCTAGACCCTGCAGCACCGCCTCGTTGGTCCCGGCCTCGATCCTGTCCGGCACGATCGTCGCACCGGCCAAGCGGGCCAGATGCATCGCCTGCGGGTCGTTGGTGATGAGCGCTATGCCGTCCAGCCGCTCGACATCCGCCAGCATGCCGAGCACGTCGCGCAGCATGGCGCCGGCGAGTTCCATCCGCTCGGCCGCACCAAGCAGCGGCGACAGCCGCGACTTCGCCCGCTCCAGGCGTTTGACGGGAACGAGCGCCCAATGCCCGCTCATGACGACACCATTCGCTTGGGTCCCGCCATGGCGGCCAGGCGAGCGGCGAAACCGAGCGTCTCGCGCGCCAGCTCCTCCCGGTCCTCGTCGGATTTCATCAACGTCTTCGTCACATGCGTCGGCCCACCGACCGTGTCGCGCTCGGCGGCGTCGGTCGCATCGATGACCAGCCCGGCGAGAAGCCCGCGATAATGCTCGGCGATCGCTCCATTGGTCGCCGCCACGCCCAGTTCGGCCATGATCTTGTCGGTCGGCCCCTTGACCGCCTTGCCGCCGATGATCGGCGACACGGCGACCACCGGCGCGCGGGCCGCCTCGAGCACCCCCCGCAATCCGGGCACCGCCAGGATCGGGTCGATACTGAGGAACGGGTTCGACGGGCACAGGATGATCGCCTGCAGGTCGGGATCCCTGAGCGCGGCCAGCACCTGCGCCGTCGGCTGCGCCTTACCGGCGCCCTCGAAATTGATCTGCCTGACCATCGGCGCGCAGCGCCGCTCGACGAAATAGCGCTGGAACGGCAGCGCACCCTCCGGCGTCACCACCGTGGTGCGCACCGCATCGTCGCTCATCGGCAGGATTTCGGCGCGGATGCCGAAACTGTTGGCGAACGCGCCGATGATCTGTGTCAGCGGCACACCGGCGCGGAGCTGGCGCGTCCGCTCGACATGCAGTGCCAGGTCGCGGTCGCCGAGCTGGAACCAGGTTTCCGCGCCGAGATCGCGCAGGACGCTCATGAAATTCCAGCTCTCGTCGCCGCGCCCCCAGCCCAGTTCCCGGTTGGCCAGGCCCGACAGCGTGTAGAGCACCGTGTCCAGATCGGGCGAGACGTGCAGGCCAAGATGCTCGAAATCGTCGCCCGTATTGACCACCACCGTCAGCCGGTCGCCCAGGATGCGCGCCAGGCCGAAGGCCAGCTTGGCCCCGCCGACGCCGCCGCAAAGCGCCACGACGCGGCCATTGTTCGATATGCTGTTGTCCTCTGCGGTCATCGGAACATGTCCCGTTTTCTGTCGCGGATCAGCGCCGAGGCGGGGCGTGCCGGCGCGGTGTTGCGGAAACCGCGAATGAGTGCTGCGGGCACGCCCTCGGCTGCCTGCCCCATCAGCAGCGAGGCTGCCGACGCCAGTTCGTCGGCGGTCGCGATTTCGGTCACCTTCAGCTTGCGGCCAAAGAGATCGTTTGCGCCAACCTGATCGACCAGAGCCGGTATGCCCGCAGCACCGATGGCCACCCCGACGACGCCATTGCGCCAGGGGCGGCCGAAACTGTCATTGATGATGACGCCGACCGAAACACCGTGATCGGCGTCGAGCCGCGCCTTCAGCGCCTCAGCCGATCCGTCGGGATCGCGCGGCAGGAGCAGCACGCGCCCGTCGCCCTCGCCATGGCTGATGTTGGATTCGTCGATGCCCGCATTGGCCATCACCAGGCCCAGCCTGTGGGCGGCGATGATGACGTGCTGGCCGACCTTGACCAGTTCTTCCGCCTCGTTGAGCACCACCTGGACATGGCGCGGATCCTTGCCGAGTTCGTCAGCCAGTTCCCGCGCCCTGGCCGAAGGAGTTACCGCGTCCAGGTTGACATAGCAGCCTTCCGCCTTCGAGACGATCTTCTGCGCCAGGACGAGGATGTCGCCGTCGACGAGCGTCAACCCGTTATCCTGCAGCGCCTGGCCGATGAGCCCGGCGAGGTCGTCGCCGGGTTCGACCAGTGGAATCCCGTGCAGGGCATGAAGGGAGACCGGATGCATGATGTCAGGCCTGCGTCGCGTCTTCCAGGCCGGTGATGGCGATGCCGGCGCCCAGAACCTTGTATTGGCGGTTGATCCAGATCAGCACTGAGGTCAGCGCTTCGGCCGCCGCCGAATTGGCCAGCGAGCCGCCGCCGACGCCGCGATTGGCCACCGCGCCGGCCAGTTCGATCACCTGGTTGCGCGCATCCTTGTCGTCGCTGAACACCAGCACGTCGCAATCGGCCCGGCCGCCCTTGTGCAGCTTCGCAGCACCGACATTGTGGAAGGCGGAGACCACGCGCACGCCTTCGCCAAGAAGATTCTGGGCGATCTGCGCAGCCGACCCCTCCTCCGGCAATTGCACTTTCGAAACCTTCGGCGGAACCAGCGGAACGGCGGCATCGACAAGAATCTTGCCCTGGACGGCGCTGCGGATTTCCTCGATCGAGGCCGCATGGTTGGAGAACGGAACCGCCAGCACGACGATGTCGGCGGCTTGCGCCGCGCCGACATTGGTCTGGCCGCTGACGCCGGCGCCCAACTGGCTCGCCGCTTCGGCGGCCTTCTCGGCCGAACGCGAACCGATCACCACCGTGTATCCGGCATTCGCCCAGGCGCGCGCCAGGCCCGAGCCCAGGTCTCCGGTTCCCCCGATAATGCCGATGACGGGTTTCGACGTGTCAGCCATATGTTTCCTACCTCGCTCGTTTCTGGGCACAGAATGCCGGTGGATGCCTGCACAAGCATTGCGCCACTGCACCGGCAATCGATCTGCCTGAAAGATACTATGTTTAGTAAGATAGAGCAAATAAAATTGCAAGCCGCAAGACACCTGTCCACCGACAATGCGCCAACGGCCCGAAAACCGCAAAACGGTCTTCGGGCCGGCGTATCGAACCGACAATGGGCACGCCCGAGCGCGTGCGGCGTCAGGAATCAGGCATGCACGCCGGCCCCCAGATAGGCCTCGCGCACATGCGGATTCTTGATCAGTTCCTCACCCTTTCCTTCGAGCACCATCGACCCGGCCTCGAGAAGATAGGCATAGTCGCACATGTCGAGCGCGGCGAACGCATTCTGCTCGACCATCATCACCGTGGTCCCCGCTTCGCGAATGCCCTGGATGATCGAGAAGGTCTGCTCGACGATGTTCGGTGCCAGACCCAATGAAGGTTCGTCGAACATGATCAGCCTGGGGCGCGACATCATTGACCGGCCGATGGCGAGCATCTGCTGCTCGCCGCCAGAAAGCGTGCCGGCCACCTGCTTGCGCCGCTCCGCCAGGCGCGGAAACTGTTCGAGCACCCGGTCCAGGTCTTCGGATATCTCCTTGGGGTCGCGCCGGAGATAGGCGCCGATCTCGAGATTCTCGAGCACGGTCATCTGGCCGAAAACCCGCCGCCCTTCGGGGCAATGGGCGATGCCCTTGGCCAGGATTTTCCCGGCGGCCATGCCGGTGATGTCCTCGCCGTCGAAGATGATCTGCCCCGACGCCGCCGGCACGATGCCGGAAATGGCCCTCAGCGTCGTGCTCTTGCCGGCGCCGTTGGCCCCGACCAGCACCACCAATTGCTTCTCCGGCACTTTTAGAGAAATGCCTTCGAGCGCCGTGACCTTGCCATAGCGGCAGACGAGATTCTTGATCTCAAGCATTCTTGACACCTCCCCCGAGATAGGCCGCGATCACTTCCGGATCATTCTGGATCTCGGAAGGCGTGCCGTTGGCAATGATGCGGCCATAGTTGAGGACGACGATGCGGTCGGAGATCTTCATCACCATCGGCATGTCATGCTCGACGAGCAGGATCGTCGTGCCCTTGGCCCGCAGCCGGTTGAGCAGGTCGATGAAGCGTCCGGTCTCCGACGCGTTCATGCCCGACACCGGCTCATCCAGAAGCAGGGCGCGCGGATCGGCCGCAAGCGCCAAGGCCACGCCAAGCAGGCGCTGGTCGCCATAGGGGAGGCTACCGCCGAGTTCGTCGGCCTCGTGCTCGATGCCGACGAGGCGCAGGATCTCCCACGCCTGCTCGCGCAGTTCAGCCTCCGCCCGCCTCTCGCCGGGCAGGCCCAGAAACGTGCCGAGCAGGCTCGGCGCCGTGCGCCGGTGCAGGCCGATCAGGACATTCTCGAACACCGTGATCTTCTCGAACACGCTGGTGCGCTGGAAGGTGCGCACCAGGCCGAGGCCGGTGACCTCATGCGGCTTCAGCCCGTCGAGCGACGTCCCCTGGAAGCTCACATGGCCCTTTGTCGGCCGCTGGAACCCCGTGATGACGTTGAAGGCCGTCGTCTTGCCGGCGCCGTTGGGGCCGATCAGGCTGACCAGTTCGCCCTCATGCACCTCGAAGCTCATGTCCGAGATGGCGACCAGTCCGCCGAAATGCACGGCCACATGTTCGACCGCCAGGATCGGCGCGGATGTTTGGGTTTGCGCGTTCATCACGAATTGACCTTTCCCGAGCTTGCCAGCGCCAGCGTCGATCCGCCCTGCCCCGTCTCCCTGTCAGCCGCCTTGCCGCCGGCCGCCGAACCGTCCTTGCGCCCCGGCTTCGCCTTACGATTGAACCAGCGCTCAATCGCCGGCACGATGCCTTCGGGCAGGACGAAGACGATCAGGATCATCAGCACGCCGTACAGGATCCACTGAACCTCCGGCCCGACATAGTTGCGCAGGACCACCGGCGCGAGGCCGAAGATCAGCCCGCCGACGATCGGACCTGCCAGCGTGCCCTTGCCCCCGGTGATGACCATGATGACCATCGTCACCGTGTTCAGGAACATGAAGATCATCGGGTCGATGATCTGGATGTAATGGGCGTAGAGACCGCCGGCCAGACCGGCCAGCGCACCGGAGAAAATGGCCGCGAGAACCAGATATTTCGTCACGCTGATGCCGACCGACACCGCCAGCGTCTCGTTTTCCCGCAGGGCGATCATCGCCCGCCCATAGGGCGATTGCACCAGCCGCTTGATCAGCACATAGGCAAGCGCGATGAAGACCAGGACGAGATAGTAGTTCTGCGCCTTGCCCCACAGCGTCACATAGCCGGTCCAGTCGAAGCCCAGCGTCAGCGGCGGGATGCCGGGCAGCGCCAACGGACCATTCGTCAGTTCGACCCAGTTGAGCGAGACGAGGCGCACCACCTCGGCGAAGCTGATCGTCACGATGACGAAATAGGCGCCGCGCACCCGGAAGGCGAGCTTGCCGATCAGATAGCCGCACAGCCCCGCAGCCAGCGCGCCGAGGATGAGCCCGATGAAGGGCGGCCACGGCTCGTGGGTGATCTGCACGCCGAAGATCGACAGGCTGAAGCCCAGCGAGGTGAGCGCACTGACATAGGCGCCGATGCCGAAGAAGGCGACATGCCCGAGGCTGAGCTGCCCGGTATAGCCGAGCAGCAGGTTGAGGCTCATGGCGGCCAGCATGAAGATGCCCGCCACGACCAGCGTGTGCAGATAGTATTGGTCCTGCAGCCAGAGAGGGACCGTGGCGAAGAACGCGAGCGCGATAAGGGGAAAAACCTGTTTCATCCGACACGCTCCGCCCGGGCGAACAGGCCCGTGGGTTTGAACAGAAGAACGATGATGATGATGACGAAGCCCATCGCGTCACGGTAGCCAGACGAGATGTATCCGGCGCCGATCTCCTCGGCGAAGGCGAGGATGAAGCCGCCTATGGCCGCCCCCGTCACATTGCCCAGCCCGCCAAGGATGACGATGGCGAACGCCTTCAGCGACGCCAGGTCGCCCATGGTCGGCGTGACGACGAAGACCGGCCCGAGCAGCGCGCCGGCGGCCGCCGCCAGCGCCGAGCCGAAGCCGAAGGTCATCGTGTAGATGGCGTTGATGTTGATGCCCATCAGCGCGGCGGTGTTGCTGTCCTGGAAAGTGGCCCGCATCGCCTTGCCGAGCTTCGTCCGGTTGATGACGACATAGGTGGCGGCAATCAGAACCAGGGCAATCACCAGCACCATGACACGCAGCCATGAAACCGATACCGGACCGATCACCAGCGGCGCTTCCGGCAGCGGCGAGGAGATCGACTTGGCGATGCCGCCCCAGCTCAGATGCTCGAGATTCTGCATGACGATCCATGCGCCGATCATGATCAGCATCGTCGTATCGATGTCGGCGCCGCGCTTGGGACGCAGCAGCGTGAACTCGATGATCGCCCCCAGCACCATGCCGGCGGCGATGGCAAAAGCGATCGACACGAAGAAATTCATGCCGATGATCGTCGCGAAGAAATACATCATATACGCGCCGAACGCGTACAGTTCGCCATGCGTGAAATTCACGATCCTCATGATGCCGAAGATCAGGGTCAGCCCTATGCCGAGAAGGGCATATGTCCCACCCATGATGACCGTATTGACGAGGTGCTGCAGCAGCTGATCCAATACTTCTCCTCCCTGCGTCCTTGTTCAAGCAGCCCCTCGCGTCCAGGACACACGGCCTGAACGCGAAGAGCGCCTCATTCCTCCAAAGCAACAGAGCACAAGCGCCCCGTCACGCAACCCGCGGCATCTGATGAAATCCCACGCCCAAGCCCCTCACCCGATGGTTTCGGCTTGACGCTCCGGTCCCCAGCGCCTGAACATCGCAGACAGCACAAATCTTACGCAGCGTGCCGCGGATTTGTGCAGATTGTTGTTATCTTCATATCGTTCCTATATTAATATCATTTCAAGTTCGCGTTGGCAACCGGCCAGACGGCGCGGCCGGCTTTTTTCACTCGGGAGCATGCGGAGGGACATGCAGGCACAACGCGACATTGCCCGCGACGGCAAGGAACACAGCCGGCGAGCCAGCCGGACGGCGACGCAAACCCGGCCAATGAGATTGATTTCTGCAAGGAATTTTGGGGAGTGGTGGGTGATGTAGGGCTCGAACCTACGACCCGCTGATTAAGAGTCAGCTGCTCTACCAACTGAGCTAATCACCCGACCGTTTCGGTCAGCGCATCAATTTTGCCGACCGAATGACGCGCTCCTTAAACGGTTTCCGGAGCGCATGCAAGTCGCTCTGACACAGGATTGTCACTTATCGCGCCATGCGGACTCAGTCAGGCGTCGGGCGACGCGCGTCAGACGAAAAGCGTTCCCTCGGCGATGCGGACCGCCGTGCCGCCGATCCGCGCGGCATCGATCTTGCCGCCGCTCAAATCCACCTCCAGGCGAATGCTCGACGGCCGGCCCATCTCGATGCCCTGCTCGATCAGAAAGCGGTGCGAGCCGTCCACCGGCGCGTCGTGGCGGACCAGCGCGCCGGCGAAGGCGGCGACCGCCGAACCCGTCGCCGGGTCCTCCGGTATTCCGTCATCCGGCGCGAACATGCGTGCGTGGAACGCATGGTCATGGTTCATTGTTTCGCGACAATAGATGTAAGGCTCCCCGGCGATCCCGTTGTGCTGCGGCGCCATGGCGCGCCACAGGGTCGCATCGAGCCACGCCTTGCCGGCCGCCCGCAGGTCGGCAACCGGCACGCAGACGTAAGGAACCCCGGCGCTCCAGGCGCTGATCGTGTGATTCTCGAAGCCAACCTCGTGGTGGTCGAGCCCGAGGGCCGCTGCCACAGCCTCCCGCTCGCCGGCAAAGGCGATCGGCTCGGGCAGGCGCGGCAGGTCGAATTCGGCGAAGCCGGGGCCACTGCCGACGGTCACCGCACACCGCACCGCTGCGACCACCTCCTCCAGCATCAGAAGAACGGTGCGCGGCTGCGAGCGGTCCTCACGCTCGGCCAGCGCCACCGCCGTGCCGACGGTCGGATGTCCGGCGAAAGGCAATTCTTGCCGCGGCGTGAAGATCCTGAGCCGCGCCGTGTGGCGCGCACCGCTGGGCGGAAACACGAACACGGTCTCCGACAGGTTGAACTCGCCGGCGATGCGCTGCATCGCGCCGTCGTCCAGCCCTTCGCAATCGAGAACGATGGCGAGCGGATTGCCGGCCAGGGCCGCATCGGAAAAAACGTCGTAGATATAGTAGTTTCGTCCCATCGCCGCACCTCCGATAAGAAAAAAATCGCCCTACGCGTGCATAATCAAGGAAACCACAATTTTGCCTTGTTATTCCCTTCATTCAGCTCCATTCCGGCTTAAAGGGGCGTGCTGGACATCGCAAGAGGATCCCATGCAGCAAACCGGCCGCCGCCCCAAGCAATCAACATCAGAAACATCGCTGCCGGACACGCCCGAAGCGGCGAAATCGTTTCCACGCGCGAAGATCCTTGCCTTGTTCGGCGTCGCGCTTCTGGCCAGTGCAGCCTATGTCATGTCCGGCACCGGCGAAGCCACTCCGGACCACTATGCCATCACCCCCGTTATGCGTGGCGATCTCATCGCCCGCATCGCCACAACGGCAACCCTGCGCCCACTGACTCAGGTCGACATATCAAGCGAGCTGAACGGCGCAATCCAGGCCGTGTTCGTGCGCGAAAACCAGCAAGTCATGCGCGGCGACATCCTCGCAAAGCTCGACACCACATCGCGCACACTCGACGTCGAAAGTGCCGAGGCATCGGTCACAGCGTCTCAGGCGCGCCTCTCGGACGCCGGGATCTCGCTCAGTCAGGCGGAGCAGAATCTCACGCGCGCCCTCGCCCTGTCGAAAGGCAATGCCATCGCGGCGCAAAAACTCGACGAGATCACCGCGACGCGCGCGCGCGCCGCCAATCAGGTCAAAGCGGCGGAAGCCGATCTGGCGATCAAACGCGTCGACCTCGAGCTGAAGCGCCTCGACCTCACCAGAAGCACGCTGCGCGCGCCGATCAACGGAGTTGTTCTGGCCCGTCGCGCGGACCCCGGACAAACCGTCGTTGCTTCCACCCAGGCGCCGGTTCTGTTCACGCTGGCGCAGGATCTGGCAAGGATGGAGCTGATCGCCAAGATCAACGAGGCGGATATCGGTGCCATCGACAAGGGTCAAAAGGCAAGTTTTACCGTTGATGCTTTTCCCGAGAGGGTTTTCGAGGCCGCGATACGCGATGTCTCCTACGCGCACAAAACCGAGAACAACATCGTCACCTATGAAGCCCGCCTGGACGTCAGCAATGCCGACCTCGCCCTGCGCCCCGGCATGACCGCATCCGTGTCGATCATCACCGGCGAGACCAAGGACGCGCTGCTCGTTCCCTCCAGTTCCCTTCGCTACCATCCGGCGTCAGACGCGGACAACACTTCCACCGAGCAATCCGCGCCGAGCCTCGAACAACACAATCGCGTCTACATTCTGCGCGATGGCAAGCCGCAGGCCGTTCGTGTCGAGACCGGGGTGCGCAATTGGGAGAAGACGGAGATCCTTTCCGGTCTCGCCGACGGCACAAGCGTCATCACCGCAGATGGCGAAGCAGATCTCGTCCAATGAATGCGGTCCTCGATACGGCGCCGCTTATCCGTTTTGAACAGGTCTGGAAGACCTATGGCGAAGGCGACATGCGGGTCGACGCCCTCGCCGGCGTCAGCCTTTCAGTCGAGAGCGGCGAATTCGTCGCCATCATGGGACCATCCGGCTCCGGCAAGTCGACCACGTTGAACATCATCGGTTGCCTCGATGCGCCGACCTCGGGCACCCACCGGTTTCTCGGCGACGACGCCGGCGCCCTCGATCGGGGACGCCGCGCCGGTTTGCGCAACATGCATATCGGTTTCGTCTTCCAAGGCTACAACCTCCTGCCCCGCACCACCGCACTGGAGAATGTCGAACTGCCACTCGTCTATCGTGGCATAAAAGCCAGGGAACGGCGCGAGCGTGCGGCCCAGGCACTGGCAGAGGTCGGCCTGAGCGGACGCGAACACCACACACCGGCCCAACTGTCCGGTGGTCAGCAGCAGCGCGTGGCGATCGCCCGCGCCATCGTCTCCAAACCGACATTGCTCATCGCCGACGAGCCGACGGGCAATCTCGACACGCGGCGCGGCCACGAGATCCTCGAACTGCTCACCGGCCTCAACCGACAGCAGGGATTGAGCATCGTTATGGTCACCCATGAGCCGGATATCGCCGCCTTCGCCCAGCGCGAGATCGGCTTTGTCGATGGCTGCATCGCCTATGACCGCGCGCGCGCCGGAGTGTCATGATGCTGCAGCAATCGGTTCGCCTGGCCCTCCTCTCCATCACCCGCAACAAGCTGCGTTCATTCCTGACCCTGCTCGGCATCATCATCGGCGTCGCCGCCGTCATCGCTATGCTCACCATCGGTTCGGGCGTCCGAGAGAAGATGCATGCCGACATCACCGCCCTGGGAAGCAATCAAGTGTTTGTGTCGGCAGGCTACAGGTTCGAGCCCGGTTCGCCGCCGCGCGACGCAGCGCGCCCGCTGGCCAGTGAGGATTATCGCATGCTTGCGCGCCGGCTCGTCGATGTACAGGCAACGGCCGCTGTCGCCAGAAAATCCCTGCGCGCCATTTTCGGCCCGAATTCCACCCAGGTTTCTGCCGTCGGCGTCACGCAGGATTACCTGCGCATTCGCAACTGGAAAGTGACGCGTGGCAGGGCGCCGACGCGAGCCGAAATGGAGAGTGGCGCCGGCGTCTGCCTGATCGCGCCGGCCGTCAGCAAGGCACTGTTCGGCTCCGACAGTCCGTTGAGCGCCCGCATCCGCATCGGCCAGATGACCTGCACCGTCATCGGCCTGCTTGCTGCCAAGGGCGGGTCCTTGTTTACTGATGAGGACAACACTGTCGTTCTGCCGCTCGAAGCCTATCAGACCCGCATTGCCGGCAACCGCCATGTGGAAAGCATTGTCCTGACGGCCAGACCGGGCATCATGACAGCGCGCATCAAGCGGGAGGCAGAGGCCGCCTTCCGGCAGATCCGCCGCATCGCACCAGGCCAGGACGATGATTTCCAGGCCGAGGACATGACCGAGATCATAAAGTTCACCACGGACACGATCAGCACCTTCACCGCGCTGCTCGGCGCCATCGCCGGCATCAGCCTGCTGGTCGGCGGCATCGGCATCATGAACATCACGCTGGTTTCCGTCACCGAGCGAACCCGCGAAATCGGCATCCGCATGGCCATCGGCGCCAGGCAGGGAAACATCCTGTCCCAATTCCTGGTCGAGGCTTCGATCCTGTCGCTGATCGGAGGCCTTTTGGGCATCGGCCTCGGGCTGGCCATCGCCTGGGGCGCCACGCTGCTGATCGGCATTCCCTTCGTTCCGAGCATCTTCGCCATCCTGTGCCTGTCGGGCGTGTCGATGATGATCGGCGTGGTGTTCGGCTTCTTCCCGGCTCTGCATGGCGCGCGGCTCGACCCCATCGAGGCGCTGCGTCACGAGTGATCAGGCGATGTCGAGCGTCACGGCCACCGGACAATGGTCCGACGCCTTCGGCCGGTCCCAACCGGTGCGCGGAAAGCGCGGCACATCCTGATCGGGCGGGAACACGGTGCGCCACGGCTGGCCGCCGCGGATGATGTCAGGGATGGCGCGCGAATTGTGCCGCGCCAGCCCCTGCGACAAAAGCAGATAGTCGAGCTGGCACAGATGCCGCTCGGCCGGGCCGCGCGTGTGATACAGCGTCCAGCGATCCATCACAGGCCGCCGCTCGACGATGTTCTCGCAGAACCCGCCTTCCGTCAGCACATCGATGCTCGACAATTCTTCCTGCGCCGGCTGGAAACGATACCCTTCATGCGCATCGCCCTCGATGACGATGCGCTCGCGATAATCGTTGAGGTCGCCGCAGATCACCCAGCGCTTCTGCGCCGCCTTGCCCACTCCGAAGCGCTCCTCGATGATGCGGCGCACGGCGCTTGCCTCGGCCATGCGCACCGGCATCGAGGCGGCCCGCCCATCCAGGCCGTTGCGCGGCGGGCTCATCGCCTTGAAGTGTACGACGAACAGCGTCAGCGGCCGCCCGCCGATCTTGATGTCGATCTCCAGGCAGTCACGGCGGAAGACCCGCTCCTGCGGCTCGATCCCGAGTTCGCCCAACGCCACATTGTGCAGGCCGAAATCGGCGAAGGTAACATGCGCATGGCTGGTCATGCGGACGAATTCGATGGGCTGTCCGTGCGCCGTCTCGCGCCGCATCATCACCGCCACGTCGATGCCGCGCTTGTCGTTGCCTGATGTCGAGTATTTTTCCTGGTAGCCGCTGCCGATCATCTTGAACAGATAGCCGTATTCGAACGCCTTCAGCGCGGCCAGATTGTCGACTTCCTGCAAGCATAGGATGTCGGCGCGCGTGGCGGCGATCGCCAGCGCCGTCAGCTGGCGCGCATCGTCCGTATGGGCGATGGCGCGCGCCTGCTCCAGAGCCCTGTACTGCGTCTCGTCGGCGATGTCGTAGAGAGCCAGCGCCCGGTCCTGGTGCAATTCATTGCGGAAACCGGAAAAATCAAACCGGTTCATCAGGTTTTCAACGTTGAAGGTGGCGAGCCGGAGGGACATGCGCGGCACGTTTACCCAGCCCGGCATCAATTACAAGCCCGTCCGCACGATCGCCCAACGTCGCCACGCAACGGAAACGTTCATCACGCGTTCATCGCCTATCAGATTAGTATGATACAGTCATAACGGATATGGGACACACACCGAAGGGGTTCAGGGGGCTGAAAAGTCTGGAGATTGGTATGAAACACAAGCTAACCACACTCGCCTGCTCGGGGCTCATCGCCCTCGGCTTTGCATTCGTCGGCGCCCCGGCAAGCGCCAGCGCGCTGGGCACAGCCGGCGGCGCCATCGTCAACACGGTCGACAAGACCGCCGGTCAGACACCGATCGTCAAGGTCGATCGCCATGATCGGCGCTGGAGACGGCACCATCGCAGGGACCGCGACTGGCGCCGGCATCGCCCGCGCAGCGGAATCTACCTCGAGTTCGGCCGTCCTGCGCCCTACTATGCACCGCCCTACTACGCGCGCCCGCGTCCCGTCCGGCCCCAATACAGGCCGCGTGTCTCCCTGTCGCGCGCCCATGTGAACTGGTGCTACAACCGCTACCGGTCCTATCGCGCGGTGGACAATTCGTTCCAGCCCTATAACGGGCCGCGCCGGCAGTGCATTTCGCCCTATTATCGATAGGCTGAAAACCATCACGATGGATGAAATGGCGCGGTGTATCCGCGCCATTTTCACAGGAAGCAATTCATCCGGAACCATCCGGGCCGCGATTGCAATCCGTGCGGTCCCGCGATCCGTGGTCTTTGAGTAAAACCTCGCTTTTCATACATGCGCCGCGACGTATTGTTTACGTATACGGTTTACTTCGGAGCATGAAATGAGAATGGTTTTGAAGCTCGGCCTGGCCACACTGCTTGCCGGTCTGGCGATCGGTCAGGCGGAAGCGGCGTTTTCCCCCGCAAACCCAGCACTCAACACGGTTGAAACAACCCGGTTTATCATCACCCCCGTCGATCGCCTGCGCGGCGGCCGCATGCGGCTCACGCTCGGCATTGGCCGGGATCGATATTATGGACGCGACCATTATCGTTATCGCAGCAGCCGCCATTGGCGCTACCTGCGCGGCAGCAGCCTCGACCCGTTCTGGGATCGCCCTTCCTATCGCCGCGGCTGGCCGGCACGCCCCTTCTATCGCGACGATCCATGGTTTGAGCCTGGAAGCCGCCTGTGGCGGGGCCGCTACGGCCGCACGCCCAGTCGCTTGCGCCTCGAATGGCGGCAGGAGTTGCGTCCGCGCAGCCTGCGCATGTATCCCGATCACCAGACGCAGGCGGCACACAGGGCATGGTGCCATCAGAACTACCGCTCCTATCGGGCCAGCGACAACAGCTTCCAGCCCTATCGCGGCGGGCGCCAGCGCTGCCGGTCGCCCTATGGGCGCTGAAGGTCGGTGGATGCGCGGACGGCATCCGGCGCCCTGAAACGCGCCCGGTACTCACCTGGCGTCATGCCGCGCAAGGCCTTGAACTGTCGGTTGAAATTGGCCAGCGTGTTGTAGCCGACCGCCTGCGCGATGTGCTGGATGGGCTGGGTGCCGCCCGACAGCCGGGCGCAGGCATCGCCAATCCTCAGCCGCATCACATAGTCGGCGATCCCCATTCGCGCGTGGCGGACGAACAGGCGGTGCAGGCCCGACAGGCTCAGCGCGGCGATGGACGCCAGTTCCGCATTGCCCACGCCCTCGGCGTAGTGCGCGTGGATATGCGTCAATATGCGCTCGATGCGCTGCCGGTCATCGCCCGTGGCGCCGCGCGCCACCGGGGCGCTGGCAAGCGGCTCCGCCTCGGCGTCACCGGCCAGTTCCAGCAGAATGCCGATCAGCGCCAGCAGCCGCTCGGGCGCTGGTGCCGCAAACAGCGCGGCGATCCGCGGCTGCAAGGACCGCACCGTCTGCTTGCCGAAACTCAGGCCCGCCCCGGCCCGCGCCAGGAGATGGGCGATCGGCTCCAACTCGACGAAGCCGTCGCTCAGCCGCGCTGCCCAATCGTGCTGGAACCACATGACAAGCGCCACATGCGGCGCCGCCGGGTCGAGCTTCTCGCGCGATGCCCATGTGTGCGGCAGGTTCGGACCGATCAGCACCAGGTCGCCATCGCCATAGCTGCCCACGTGATCGCCGATGAAGCGCTGCCCGCGCGAGTTCAGCGTCAGCGTCAACTCGTATTCGGGGTGGTGATGCCATTCGAAGGGAATGGCCGCGTCAAGCTGCCGGTTGAGCATGCTCCAGGAAGCGCCGGGAATGATCGGTAGTTTTTCCAGATAGGGTCTCATCCAGCGCCGCACTCCCAAAAGACGCCATAATAGTACCAGTATTGGCGATGTGAGTACAACATCGTGGCCGATGGCGCGGTAGGCTGGCCGAGACATGCAGGAAACCATGGGAGGAGACCTTGCAGGCCAACGCACTGAAACGCGACACGCATCCCGCCAGCAGCCGGACGACCACGCAACTGAGGGATATCCGCAAGACGCTGCCGCTGCGCGTATTGTCATCCGACGACTGGCAGCACTGGATCACCAAGGGCTACGTCATCGTCCGCCGGGCGGTGCCGCAGGACAATGTCGAACGCCTCGTCGACCTGCTCTGGCGGTTCGACGAGAAGGATCCGAACGATCCGTCGACCTGGTACGCACCGCAGCGGCGCGCGCACAAGATGAAGGAACTCAACAACACCGGCATGCTGGAGATCTACAATCACCAGCACCTGTGGGACAATCGCATGGAGCCGCGCATCTACGACGCCTTCGTCGACATCTGGGACCGCGAGGATCTGTGGGTCACGATCGATCGCGCCAATCTCAACCCGCCCAAACGCGTCAAGGGCAATGCGCAGGGCTTTATCCATTGGGATGCGGACACCTCGCTCGACCCGCTGCCGATCGGCGTGCAGGGTGTTTTGAGCCTGAAGAAGCAGGATGGCGATGTCGGCGGATTTCAATGCATCCCCGAACTGTTCGAGCATTTCGACGAATGGGTGAAAACCCAGCCGGACGATCGCGATCCGATGCATCCCGACACGACCGGCCTGAGCATCACCAACATCGACATGGAAGCGGGCGATCTGCTGATCTTCAACTCGCTGCTGGCCCATGGCGTGCGCCCCAACCATTCGGACGGCCGCGTTCGCATGGCGCAGTACGTGTCGATGTACCCGGCCGAATGGGACAATGAGGAAGACCGCCTCGAGCGCATCCGCCTGTGGCGCGAACGGGATCATCCCAAGCGCGACGCCTTCCCCGGCGACCCGCGCCAATGGGAGAAGCAGAATGCCGAGACCGCAAGCCTGACGCCGCTCGGCGAAAAGCTGCTTGGGCTCAAGCCCTGGGAATAGGCGGCAAGCCCTTATAGTATTTTGCAGTCAGGGGGAATCACCTGACGTCCGCATAAATGCGAAGAAACAATTAGATAGACCGGGTCAGCGTTTCCATGAAACGCTGACCCGGTCTAGTCCAGCGCGATGCCGATCTCCGTCAGGCTGCGCCAGCGGATCGTCGCGCGGCGCAGCCGGTCGCTTCCCTCGATCTCCAGATCGAAGGTCACGGGCATCGCGCAGATATCGCCGAAGCGAATGCGTGCGCCATGTTCCGATTGATCGAGCATCATGCCAAGCAGCGTGCAGCGGTCCTCGCAAAATCGCACGCGCGCATGCTTCTGCACCCGCCGGCGCAGCGCCCCCCGCCGCTCAGGGAAAACCTTGCCGTCCAGGCCGATGGATTTTTCCGTAATCCGCATCATGGTTCGCCTCCTCTGGTGAACACCCGGATCAAGCGAGAACCGTGCCAGTCTTTTTGTCCCGAAACGGCACAGACCAGCGCACACGAAAAGGGCCGCGACGATGTCGCGGCCCTCTCGTTTGGAATTCCGTAAGAGACTAATTCCTGTCCTTGTCGACGAGCTGGTTCTTGGAAATCCACGGCATCATGCCGCGCAGCTTGGCGCCGACTTCCTCGATCTGATGCTCGTCGTTCAGGCGGCGGGTCGCCTTGAAGCGCGCCGCGCCCGAATGCCACTCCTGCATCCATTCCGAGGTGAAGCGGCCCGACTGGATGTCGGCGAGCACGCGCTTCATCTCTGCCTTGGTCTCGGCCGTGATGATGCGCGGACCGGAAACATATTCGCCCCACTCGGCCGTGTTGGAGATCGAGTAGTTCATGTTGGCGATGCCGCCCTCATAGATCAGGTCGACGATCAGCTTCACCTCGTGCAGGCACTCGAAATAAGCCATTTCCGGCGCATAGCCGGCCTCGACCAGCGTCTCGAAGCCGGCGCGGATCAGTTCCACCAGGCCGCCGCACAGCACCACCTGCTCGCCGAACAGGTCGGTCTCGCACTCTTCGCGGAAGGTGGTCTCGATGATGCCCGAACGGCCGCCGCCGACGCCGCAGGCATAGGACAGGCCGAGGTCGAGCGCATTGCCCGAGGCGTCCTGGTGAACGGCCACCAGGCACGGCACGCCGCCGCCCTTCTGGTATTCGCCGCGCACCGTGTGTCCGGGCCCCTTCGGCGCGACCATCAGAACGTCGATGGTCTTCTTCGGCTCGATCAGGCCGAAATGCACGTTGAGGCCGTGCGCGAAGGCGATCGCCGCGCCGTCGCGAATGTTCGGCGCGATCTCATCCTTGTAGATGCCGGCCTGCAATTCGTCGGGCGTCGCCATCATCATCAGGTCGGCCCAGCCGGCCGCTTCCGCCACCGTCATCACCTTCAGCCCGTCCGCCTCGGCCTTCTTGGCCGTGGAGGAACCGGCACGCAGCGCCACGGCCAGCTCCTTGGCGCCGGAATCCTTCAGGTTGAGCGCATGCGCCCGTCCCTGGCTGCCATAGCCGATGATGGCGACCTTCTTGCCCTTAATGAGGTTCAGATCGGCGTCGCGATCGTAATAAACACGCATACTCGTTTCCTTCTTTTGACAATCAATTGGCGTTATATACGGGGCGGCCTGGCATCAGGCTGGGATCGCCTTCATGTTTTCCCGCACTCCGAAGAGTACGAAAAACTGTTCCACCGCCTCTTCCGCGAGAGCGGCGAATTTTTCCGGCTGACGCGCGCCAGCCTCGTATAGAAGCATGCGCACATGCAGGTCGCGTACGATCAGTCCATAAAGCGTGTGGTAGGCGGCATCGCGATCATCGTAGATGATGAAACCGCGTCGTCGTCCCGCTTCCAGGAGTGCGCCGGCGCGTTTGTCGATACCGCGCCGACCGCGTTCGATGAGCAATTCCCCCAGTCGATTGCCTTCGCGACTCGCCTGACCGATTGCCAGCCGATTGAGCGCGAGCGATACGTCGCCGCCTAGAACTTGCAAGAGATCGTTGGCAAAATCCATAAGATGCGCGCGGAAGCGCGCGAGATCCAGCGCCGCGCCATCATCGATCTGCGCCCGCACCTTGCTCGCCTGGTGGGTGATCATGGCGGCCAGCAATCCGTCCCGGTCGCCGAACCATTTGTAGAGGCTTTCCTTCGAGCAACGCGCCGCGCGCGCCAGCCCGGCCGTCGTCAACGCCCGCTCGCCACCTTCCAGAAGCAGTTCGAGCGCCCGGTCGAGCACAGCCCGCTGGCGTGGCGTGAATGTTTCGGGAGCGTCTTGTGTCTCGCGCAAGGGATTGCCTGAACCGGATGATCGTACCGTACGGTACGGTTCTGTCACAGGTGAACGTCGATTTCAAGCCTGCGCGGCGCGCGGCTGCGGGTTTTTCGCCTCAGCTTTCATCCCTGTCGAAGCGCGCCCGCGCCGCGCGCACCGCGTCATGATGCTGCTCGGCCCACTTCACCAGCGCCTGCAGCGGGTCGAACATGGAGCGGCCGAGCTCCGTCAGGCTGTATTCGACACTCGGGGGTTTGGTCGGAAAAACCGCGCGATGCACATAGCCGTCGCGCTGCAGGTCGCGCAGGGTCTGCGTCAGCATGCGTTGCGAGATGTCCGGTACCAGCCGGCGCAGCGCGCCGAAGCGGTAGGGCTGCTCGGCCAGCGCCAGCATCAGCAGCGAGTTCCACTTGCCGCCGATATTGGCGATCACCTCGCGCACCGGGCAATTCTCCAGGTGAACGCCCTCGTCGCGCGCCAGGCGGTAGAAATCGAGCTTGCTCCTGACACTGGCCGGTTTCGTATTCATCGGCGCCTCTCCTTCTGCCAGCCGATCCCGCGATGGTGGTTCCCTCCACGTAACCACTGGCAGAAAAACTGCCTTCTTTACGGACGGCTTCCAATTCCTATTTTAGCGCTGGTCTCTTTTCTAGACCAGCTATCAGATTTGCGTTCCGAAGGGAAGAATCCATGTCCGACACCATTCTCGTCACCGGCGCGTCCGGCCATCTGGGCCGCGCCGTCATCGACCACCTGCTTGAAACCGAGCGATTGCCCGCCACGCGCATCGTCGCCGGAACGCGCGATCCGGCGGCCCTCGCCGACCTTGCCGCGCGCGGCACGGCCGTCCGCCAGGTCGATTTCGACGATGCCGCCAGCCTTCCCGCAGCCTTCGCCGGCATCGGCACGCTGCTGATCATCTCCACCGACGCGCTGGGCGAGCCCGGCAAGCGCCTTCGCCAGCATCAGGCCGCCGTCGCCGCTGCCGTCGAAGCCGGCGTGGCGCGCATCGCCTACACGTCCATGCCCAATCCGGAACCCGGCAATCCGGTTCTGTTCGCCGGCGACCATTTCGGCACGGAACAGGCGATCAAGGCGAGCGGCGTCCCCTACACCATCTTCCGCAACAGCTGGTATCAGGAAAACCTGCTGATGAGCCTGCCGCAGGCAATCGCAGGCGGCAAATGGTACACCGCATCGGGTGACGGGCGGCTGGCGCATGTGGGGCGCGATGACGTCGCCAGGGCGATCGCCGCCTCCCTGGCGACCGACGCGGCGGCAAGCCGAACCTACACGCTGACCGGCGCGCAAGCGCTCGACACGGAGGAGACCGCCGCCCTGGCCGGCCAGGTTCTCGGCAAGCCGATCGAGGTCGTGCACCTGTCCGACGATGCCCTGCTTGCCGGCCTGACGTCCGCCGGCGTGCCGGCCGGGTTCGCGCAGCTGCTCGTCTCCTTCGACGCCAACACGCGGGCCGGCAGTATCAGCGACCGGACCGACGATGTCGAAACCCTGTCAGGCCAGGCCCCGCGCACACTGAAAAGCTTCCTGGAAGCGAACCGGACCGCCTTGGTCGGCGCGTAACCCTCTCACCGCCCGCAACGGCGCATCTGGCCGGCATAGCTGTTGGCCATGCTGGCTGCCTTGCGGGCGGATTTCTGCATGTGCGGGCTGTTGCGCCAGGCACCGCGCGCATAGCCCGCATGCCCGGCATAATAGGCGAGGTAGAGATTGTACGGATCGTTCAGCGCGATGCCGTTCGTCCTGTTGCTGGTTGCGTGATACCAGCCGACGAAATTGACCGCGTCGGAGAAATTGCTGCGCCGCGCGCTCCATTTGCCGGTCTCGCGCCTGTAGCGATCCCATGTCCCGTCGAGTGCTTGCGAATAGCCATAGGCGCTCGAGGCGCGTTTCCACGGAATGAAGCCGAGGAGTTTCTTGCGCGGCGGCCGCGCCCGGCCGGCAAAGCCGGATTCGATGCGGATGGTCGCCATCAGCACCGAGGCCGGCACGCCATATTCGCGCTCCGTGCTCTTGGCAGCGTTGTACCAGCCGCCGAACAGCCCCTGCTTCTGGTCGAACACGGAGCAGACATCGTTGATCCGGCTCGGCGCCGATGCGCAGGCCGATAAAACCGACAACAGGAACAGCAAAACCACGACGCGCATCACAAACCTCATGCTCTGCGTCGTGGATAGTGGATAAAATGCTAAGAATTCTTATCGGCTGCGGTTAACCATCATCCCGCCCGCCGCAGGCTTTGACGAAACGCCGCACCGTTTGCGCCATTCCATGCTCCAGCGCATCGGCTGTCAGCCCGTGGCCGATCGACACCTCCGCCAATGCCGGAATGCGCCGCGCCAGCGCTGGCAGATTGGCAACGGTCAGATCGTGGCCGGCGTTGACGCCAAGGCCGAGAGATGCCGCCGCATCCGCCGTTTTTCCGAGCCTTTCCAGTTCGATGGAAGCTTTTGCGGAATCATCGTGGCAAGCGCCGTAAGGCCCCGTGTAGAGCTCGATCCGGTCGGCACCGAGCGCTTTGGCTGCCTCCATCTGCGCCGGATCGGGGTCGGCGAACAGCGACACGCGAAAACCCTTCTTCTTCAACCGGCCGACGATGGGGGCCAGGAAGGCGCCCTGCCCGGCAAAATCCCAGCCATGGTCCGACGTCGCCTGCGACGGATCGTCCGGCACCAGCGTCACCTGCTCGGGCTGGTGCTCGTCGACGAGATCGAGGAACGCCTCGGTCGGAAACCCTTCGATGTTGAACTCGCAATCGGCAAACTCGTCGTCGATCAGCGCCCTTATGTCCGGCAGGTCGCAAAAGCGGATGTGGCGCTGGTCGGGCCTGGGATGCACCGTCAGCCCGCGCGCACCGGCGGCAAGCGCGATCCGACCCAGTCCGGTGACGCTCGGCCAGGGAAGGTCGCGCCGGTTGCGCAGCATGGCGACGGCATTGAGATTGACGGAGAGTTTTGCCGGCATGGTCTGTCCCGCTTTGTTGCTGTCCTATGCTGCATAGACGGTCCTGCGCGGAACGGACAGGACCAATCGGCGTTGTGAAGATGGACAAGCAGGGAGAAGCCTCATGATCCTCAATGACGACCCGCCGCATGTCCGGCGCATCGAGACCGACCGCGAGGACGCCTATGCGTTCGAGCTCGTCGGCCACATCACCGCCGCCGACATGGAGAATCTCTATGGCCTTCTCGAAGGCGCCTATGAGGTCCATGACAAGATCGACGTGCTGGTCATCCTGCGCGGCTATGAGGGTTTTGACTGGCAGGCCGCCTTCAAGGAGCAGACCATGATCGGCAAGACCCATGCGCTGCAGCACATCCGCAAATACGCCTTTGCCGGTGGGCCGGGCTGGATGAGCGCGATGGCCAGCCTGTTTCGACCGTTCTTCTCCATGGAGATGAAGCACTTCGACGCCGACGAGATCGACCAGGCCTGGGCCTGGATCGGCGCGCGGCCGATCGAGACTGCTACCTGACGCCGAGACCGCTACCTGACGATGGTCAGGCGCTCGGCGGCGCGGGTGATCGCCGTATAGAGCCAGCGCTGGCGCGTGTCGCGAAAGGCGTAGCTCTCGTCGAACAGCACCACCTCGTCCCATTGCGAGCCCTGCGCCTTGTGCACGGTCAGCGCGTAACCATAGTCGAAATCGTCGTAGCGCTTCTTGGTCTGCCACGGGATATCGCTGTCGGGGTCCTCGAAGGCCGCCTTGAGCAGCTTGATCTTGGCGACGCCGCGATCGGGATCGTCCTCTTCCGGCGAGACCAGCAGGTTGATTCCCGGCTTCACCGTCTCGCGCGACGAGGTCATCACCTTCCACAGCGAGCCGTTCAACAGCCCCTTGGCCGGGTCGTTGCGCAGGCACACCAGCTTGTCGCCCGCCTGCGGGTAGCTGGCGTCGAAGCCCTTCAATTCGCGCAGGCGCTGGTTGTAGCGCCGCCGCGTCCGGTTGGTGCCGACCAGCACCTGGTCGGCCTCCAGGACCATGTCCTGGTTGACCTCGGATTTCGAGATCAGTTTGGCCGCGCCATAATCGCCAGGCTCCAGGTCCCGCCCCTCGCGCACGTCCAGCGCCAGGCGGATGATCGGATTGTCGCGCGCCTGCCTGTGGATCTCCGTCAACAGATGATCCGGCTCCTGCTCGGTGAAGAACCCGCCGCCGGAAATCGGCGGCAACTGCCCCGGATCCCCCAGAACGAGGATCGGCGTGCCGAACGACATCAGGTCGCGGCCCAGCGCCTCGTCGACCATCGAGCATTCGTCGATGATGATCAGCGCCGCCTTGGCGATCGGGCTCTGCCGATTGAGCGAGAAGGTCGGCGACATCGACGTTTTGCCGGTCACCTCGTTCTCCACCTCTTCCTCGCCGCGCGGCCGGTAGATCAGGGAATGAATGGTGCGGGCATTGCTCGCCCCGCGCGAACGCAGAACCTGCGCCGCCTTGCCGGTAAAGGCGGCGAACTGGACATCGCCATCCACATGTTCGGCGAAATAACGCGCAAGCGTCGTCTTGCCCGTTCCGGCATAGCCGAACAGGCGGAAAAGCTGCGTCTCGCCAGCCTTCAGCCAGCGAGCCACAGCCTTCAATGCTTCATCCTGTTGCGGGGAGAATTCCATCCCGGCCAGAAAGCAGATTCGCCGCCTCCTGAACAGATGGTTTCACCCCCGCGTGCAGCCCATCCCTGTGAAACCGCAGCGCTTGCGGCAGGGCAATTTGATGCAGCCGCGCGGCAACGCGGCGGGGTTGCTATGATACCCCGCACCGATTATCAGCGGCACAGCCGGCACGATCGCACCGTCTACCTGACTGACGAAATCCATGTCGCGCGCCCACAGAACCTCTTCTCCCAGCCGGTCGAGAACACGGATCGCCACGAGATAGGGACGTCCCGCCTCGACGCCGCGCACCGGCGGCGAATGCAGGGCATAGCGGCTGGTGCGCGGGCTGACCCGCTGGCGCACCACATGGACCGCGCCACCGGCCGGATCCTCGAAGGACGCTTCGATGATCGAGCCGGAGGCCAGTGGCTTGGACACCACGGCCGAGAAGCCATAGTGCATTTCCGATATGCGGTAATTGTACACGAACCCGCCGCCCAGAACCTGAAGCAGCGGCTTTTCACCAGGATCCTCACGTGTCATCCAACCGATGGCGAAAAGCACGGAAAGCACCGCGCAGCTAGCGAGGACGATGCGCTGAGGCGTGATGGAAACGATAGAAACTATCATCTTATCACCCCACGTTTGACGCAACGGCATATAAGCACATCTGCAGGCGGTTCGCCACGCCGGATCCGGACCTGGGTCCCATCCGCATATTGTCGGATCGGTGCGTTTGAATGCGTCCTATGGGTGCAAGGCCCGACCGGGCCGCATCGATGCCGAGGCATCAAACAGGAGGATTTCTCAATGCTGAAGACCAAGGAACCGCGCGCAACGATTGCCGTCAGCGACATTGCCGCGGCGCGCGCCTTCTACGAGCAGAAGCTGGGCCTGGAACCGGAAGCGATTTCGGACATGCCGATGGTCGTCTACCCGTGCGGGGTCGGCGCGCTGTTCGTCTACCAATCGCCCACTGCCGGCAGCAACACGGCCACCGGGGTCACCTGGATCGTCGGCGATGACGTGGCGGAAGTAGCCGCCGGGCTTGCCGGCAAGGGCGTCGCCTTCGAAAGCTACGACATGCCCGAGGCGACAAAGGATGGCGACGTCTACACGATGGGCGACATCCGTATCGCCTGGTTCAAGGATCCCGACGGAAACATCCACGCCATCGTCAACGGGTGAACCGATGGCGCTAGAGTATTTTGCAGTCAGGTGGAATCACCTGACGTCCGCATAAATGCGGAAAAACAAACAGATAGAGCGGGGCAGCGTTTCCATGAAACGATGAACCGCTCTAGCGGTGCGATCCCAACAGGTGGGGACCATCTGTTTCGGTCAGACCACTATGCGCTCGGTGAAAAATCGCTATTTCAGCATCGGCCAGAGCGTCGCCGCCAGCGCCAGGCCCATGGCGATGTTGAACCATTTGAGCCGCGCGGGTTCGGACAGGAAACCGCGCAGCGCAACGCCAAAACCGGCCCAGACCGACACACTGGGGAAATTGACGACGACGAAGGCGAACGTCACGAGAAACACCGTCAGGAAGGGTGCCGACGGGTTGGTGTAGACGGCCATTGCCGTCAGCGCCATCACCCACGCCTTCGGGTTCACCCATTGAAAGGCGGCGGCGGCAAGGAAGGTCATCGGCTCGTCCTTGCCGCTGCCTCCCTGTCCCAGCGCGCGCGACATGGCGATGCGCCAGGCGAGATACAGGAGATAGGCGCCGCCGACGATTTTCAGGACCACATGCAGCGCCGGATACGCCGTCAGCAGCGCGCCGAGCCCGAACCCTACCGCCAAAAGCAGCGAGGCGAAGCCACCGGCAATGCCCATCATATGCGGGATGGTCCGCCGAAAGCCGAAATTCACACCGGAAGCGAGCAGCATGAAATTGTTCGGCCCCGGCGTCACCGACGAGACGAACGAAAAAACCAGCAATGCGAGAAAGACGTCCGGCGCCATGGTCGAAACCTCTTGAAACATGGTCCAGAATGGTGACTGCCGTATTTCGGGAACATGTGCAGTTCACGAGTAAGACAGGACTATTGACCCGAAAGCCCGGTTCCGCCACCGCAAATTTGTCACCCCGGGCCGGGAAAATTGTCTCCCCGGAAGCGGGACTACATGCCCTCCGGCCCGCGGTTCATGGCGGCCACACCGGTCCTGCAGACCTCGACCAGGCCAAGCGGCGTCATGATGGCGATGAACTGCTCGATCTTCGACACGCGGCCGGTGATCTCGAAGATGAAATGCTCGGTGTTGGCGTCGATCACCTGTGCGCGAAACGCATCGGCCAGCCGCAACGCCTCGACGCGGTTGTCGCCAACGCCACGCACCTTGACCAGCGCCAGTTCGCGTTCCATCGGCCGGTCGTGGCCGCGCTCGTCGGCGATGATCGACAGATCGACCACCCGGTGCACGGGCACGATGCGCTCCAGCTGGTGCTTGAGCTGCTCAAGGACATGGGCCGTGCCGCGCGTCACGATGGTGATGCGCGACAGGTGTTTTTCATGCTCGGTCTCCGACACGGTCAGGCTGTCGATGTTGTAGCCCCGGCCCGAGAACAGGCCGATGACCCGCGCCAGCACGCCCGGCTCGTTGTCGACCAGGACCGCCAGCGTGCGGCGCTCGTTGCTCTCGGTTTCCTTGGTGATGAAATAGGCCGAACCGGTCGGCTGTAGCTGAGCGTTCATAGGGTGAATCTCTTTTCGAAAAGCATCTTGTAACTTTCTGGAATGAAAGCGCATCCGCCTCGCGGGCGCAGCCTCTACACCAATTGCCGGCCTTCTTCGTCGATCGCGTTGGCCACGGCCTCGTCGCTCGCCTCGTCCGGCAGCAGCATCTCGTTATGCGCCTTTCCGGACGGGATCATCGGGAAGCAATTGGCCAGCGCCGCCACGCGGCAATCGAAGATGACCGGCTTGTCGACGGCGATCATCTCGCGGATCGCGTCGTCGAGCTTGCCCGGCTTGTCGCAGCGTATGCCGTGGCCGCCATAGGCTTCGGCCAGTTTGACGAAATCGGGCATCGCCTCCGTGTAGGAATGCGACAGGCGGTTGCCGTGCAGGAGCTGCTGCCACTGGCGGACCATGCCCATATACTGGTTGTTGAGAATGAAGATCTTGATCGGCGCATTGTGCTGCACCGCCGCGCTCATCTCCTGGATGGTCATCTGCACCGAGGCGTCGCCGGCAATGTCGATCACCAGGGCGCCCGGATGGGCGATCTGCACGCCGAGCGCCGCCGGCAGGCCGTAGCCCATCGTGCCGAGCCCGCCAGACGTCATCCACCGGTTCGGCGCCTCGAAGCCGAAATGCTGCGCGGCCCACATCTGGTGCTGGCCGACTTCCGTCGTGATAAAGACCTCGCGGTCCTTGGTCAGCTCATACAGGCGCTGGATCGCGTATTGCGGCATGATGACGTCGTCGTTCGGCCGGTAGGCGAGTGAATCGCGTGCCCGCCAGATGTCGATCTGCGTCCACCAGGGTTTCAGCGCCGGCTTGTCCGCCTTGGCGGTCGCCCGCCACAGCCGCACCATGTCCTCGAGAATGCGTCCTGCATCGCCGATGATCGGAACGTCGGCGCGCACCGTCTTGTTGATCGACGACGGGTCGATGTCGATGTGGATCTTCAGCGAATTGGGCGAGAACGCATCGAGCCGGCCGGTGATCCGGTCGTCGAAGCGCGCGCCGATGCAGACCATGACGTCGCAATCATGCATCGCCATGTTGGCTTCATAGGTGCCGTGCATGCCGAGCATGCCCAGCCAATTCTTGCCCGATGCCGGATAAGCGCCGAGCCCCATCAGCGTCGAGGTGATCGGAAAGCCGGTTAACTCGACGAGTTCGCGCAGCAGGTGGCTCGCCTCGGGACCGGCATTAATCACGCCGCCGCCGGAATAGATGATCGGCTTCCTGGCCTGCGCCATCAAGGCGATCGCCGCCTTGATCTGTTCCATATCGCCCTGCACGCGCGGCTGATAGCTGGTGCGCGGCGCCGTCTGCGGCGACGTGTAGATGCCCTTGGCGAACTGGATATCCTTCGGGATATCGACCACCACTGGGCCGGGGCGTCCCGTGGTTGCCACGTGAAAAGCCTCGTGAATGGTGGCGGCGAGTTCGTTGACGTCCTTGACCAGCCAATTGTGCTTGGTGCAAGGCCGGGTGATGCCCACCGTATCGCATTCCTGGAAGGCGTCGGAGCCGATCAGCGTCGTCGGCACCTGGCCGGTGATGCAGACCAGCGGGATCGAATCCATCAGCGCATCCTGCAATGGCGTTACCGCATTGGTCGCGCCGGGGCCGGAGGTGACCAGCATGACGCCCGCCTTGCCGGTCGAGCGGGCATAGCCTTCCGCCGCGTGGCCGGCGCCCTGCTCATGGCGCACGAGAATGTGCCGCACGTGGTCCTGCTGGAAAAGCTCGTCATAAATCGGCAGTACGGCGCCGCCCGGATACCCGAAAATATGCTCGACACCATTATCCCGGAGCGCCTGCACGACAATTTCGGCACCCGTCATCTCCTGATGGGCCGACGCATCCGCTGCACGCTCTGACTCTGCCTTGTTCATCTGCTCAATCCGTTCTTTTCACCCGGCGAAGGTGGTTTAGCCGCCCCCAATGCTCAATGAAACACTGGGCCAATAAAAAAGGCCCCCGAAGGAGCCTGTGTTTTGCGCATGAGAGGCTTCCGCCAGACGGCTACGCCGCCTTGCCCATGCGCTTTCCTACGATAAGAATATTTCCTGTCATCATCGCGGCGCACAATAAGGTTGCTGTAGCGCGGCTGTCAACCGGCTTTAACACGACAAGTCTTGCGGTTGCCTTAACCTCCCCTCAACCATCCGCCCACACTTGCCCTTAACTCACCATCGCTAATGCTGGGATCGGGGAAAAAGGGGTAAAAGAATGTTTGTGGAAGGCGGAACGACGCAGGGCGAGGCAACGTCTCAGGAGCGGCGCGCAACGGCTCAGCCGCAAAGGCGCCTGCTTGGCCATGTGGTCCATTGCGACGGCGCGCGCGCGACCATCGCCGCCGATGCGGGAACCGAGGACACAACCTCCGGCAACCATTGGACCGTCGGCAAGATGATCTCGATCAATCTCGGCGCAACCCGCACCGTCGGCCTGGTCTACGCGGTCGAGCGTCCCGAACTCCGCTGGATTGATGGCGAAGCCAATCCGATCGCCATCTCCGTAGAGCTCATCGGCGAGGTGCGCGACCGCGAGACGACACCAGTCTTCGACCGCGGCATCACCGAATATCCGCACATCGGCGCACCGGCGCACCGCATCCGCTCGCGTGATCTCCAGGCGGTCTACGATCTCGGCGGCCGCCATCCGGCCGTTATCGGCAATCTGTCCCAGGACGAGGCGATCGATGCCTGCATCGCCGTCGACGACACGCTGAACCGCCACTTTGCCGTTGTCGGCACGACCGGCGTCGGCAAATCGTCCGCCGTGTCGCTGCTCCTGCGCAAGACAATCGCCTCGCGCCCGGACCTGCGCGTCCTTATCCTCGACCCGCACAATGAATTCGCATCCGCGCTTCCGGAATACGCCGTGCGCATCGACACCGACACGCTCGATCTGCCGTTCTGGCTGTTTCGCCTGGAAGAGTTCGTCGAGGTTCTGTTTCGCGGCCGTGAAACCGTCGCCGAGGAGGTCGAGCTTCTGCGCGATCTGATCCCGCAGGCCAAGCATTTGTATCGCAATCCGGCTTCGGGCGGGTTGCTGCGGCGCGGCGGCGAAAGCAGTTCGCTCACCGCCGACACGCCGGTTCCCTATCGCATGGCCGATGTCATCAAGGAGATCGATGAGCGCCTCGGCCAGCTCGATACCAAGGCCGAGCGGCCGCTCTATCGCAGTCTGCGCGCGCGCATCGAGGCCGCGCTGAACGATCCACGCTACCGCTTCATGTTCGCCTCGCGCCTGATCGAGGACACGATCCACCAGACGATCGGCAACATCTTCCGCATCCCCAGCAACGGCAAGACCGTAACCTGTTTCGAGATGGCCGGCATGCCGCCGGAAGTGGTCAACTCCGTCTGCTCCGTCCTGGCGCGGCTCGCCTTCGACATGGCGCTGTGGAGCCAGGGCAAATTGAAGCTGCTCGTCGTTTGCGAGGAAGCCCATCGCTACATGCCGGCTGATCCGCGGCTCGGCTTCGCGCCGACCCGCCATGCGCTGGCGCGCATCGCCAAGGAAGGCCGCAAATATGGTTGCTACCTCGGCGTTGTCACCCAGCGTCCGGGCGAACTCGACCCGACCGTCCTGTCGCAATGCTCGACCGTCTTCGCCATGCGGCTGGCCAACGACCAGGACCAGGCGATCATCCGTTCGGCGATCGCCGATTCCTCGGCGTCCATGCTGTCCTTCCTGTCGGCCATGGGCCGACGCGAGGCCATCGCCTTCGGCGAGGGCGTGGCAACCACGATGCGTCTCAAATTCGAGGAACTGCCGGCAGGCATCCTGCCGGGCAGGCAGAGCAACGGCGAAAAGCTGGACGACACCCATGGCGATGCTGATCGCGAGGTCGACATTGCGGCAATCGTCGAACGCCTGCGCAGCACCGGACGGGTCAGCCGGGCGCCCGCGACCCGCGAACTGGGAGAGCCGGTGCCCTCGGGAGTACAGGCTGGCGACCAGGGTTACAGCCCGCTGGAAAGCCAGCCGTCCACACACCGCATGTCGCCACCCCTGAATGAATCGCCTGGCGGACGCAACTCCGGCAATGACGCCGCCCTTGCGCAACGAAACCGCTTCGGCAACCGCTAGAGTATTTTGCAGTCAGGTGGAATCACCTGACATCCGCATGAATCCCGAGCAACGAGAGATATGGAAGCGCGCGCTATGCGCAGACGCGGTTGCGGCCGAGGCGCTTGGCCTCGTACAGCATCTTGTCGGCCCGCCGGAAGAACTCTTCCGCCGATTCCCGGCCATTCCAGATCGACAGGCCGACACTGATCGTCACCCGGACGCGCACATTGCCCGCATCGATCATCAGCGACGAGACGGCCTTGCGAATGCGCTCGGCAAGCTTCACCAGTGCATCATGGCTCATGTTCGGCGCGACGATGGCGAATTCCTCGCCACCCATTCGCGACACCACGTCGTGATAGCGCGTCATGTCCTTCAGGCAGCTTGCCACCTGGCGCAGCACCTCGTCGCCGATGTCGTGGCCGTGCGTGTCGTTGACCTGTTTGAAGTGATCGAGATCGAGCACCATCAGGCCGACGGGCTTTTCGATGCGGCCGAACTCCTGCAGATACTCGCGCAGCGCATCATCGAAGAAACGGCGGTTCTGGGTGCCGGTCAGGCTGTCGGTCAGGGCTGCGTATTGCAGCGATTCCGACCGCGCGCTGAGCGATTCCGTCATCGCGCGCAGTTTGCCTTCTTCCCGCGCCTGGGTGCGGATCAGCGGATAGATGAAGAACATGCCGAACAGGATCGCCGTGGCCAGCAGGACGCCGACGACGAACAGGATCTGGGTGAAATAGGTCAGGTGCGTTTGGGCAGCCAGCGTGAAGGCGCCGGCGCGCAGAAAGACATAAGCATAGATCAGCAATGCCCCGGCGCCGAACACCAGCGTCACGAACACGAAAAATGCCGACTCTGCTTTGTGGAAACGCATTCTGGCCCCGAACGACACCCTTTCGGTTCTTCTCTCACAGTCTCACTTACGCAAGGTTAATCCCGGCGCCCGGCGATGATCCCGTTGCCTAGTTTTGTCTGGCTCCGGCAAGCCCTTCGAGCAGGCCGTCCAGCGGCGCCCCGCCCTCGGACAAAGCGATCCGCTGCCATTCCGCACCAAATTGATTGCGAAACCAGGTTGTTTGCCGCTTGGCATAGCGCCGTGTCGCCGCTTTCGCTTGAACGATGGCATCGTCAAGCGATCGGGTTCCGCCGAGAAACCCCGCCAGTTCGCGCACGCCGATGGCCTTCATCGCCGGCAGATCGGCGGGCAGATCGAGCGCCAGAAGAGCGCGCACTTCGTCCAGCCCGCCCTCCTCGACCATCGCCTCGAAGCGCGCCTCGATGCGTCGGGTGACGAGAGAACGTTCCGGCTCGAGAACGAGGCAGCGGCGCGACGCCGGGTCGACCAGCGGCCGGGACGTCTCTGCCTGCCAGGCGCTGAGTGGCCGGCCCGACGCCGAAAACACCTCCAGCGCCCGCACGATGCGCTGCCCGTCGGCCGGCTGAATATTGGATGCGGCGCTCGGGTCACGCTCCTTCAGCACGACGTGCAATGCAGCCGCTCCCTCTTCGGCCAACCGGCCGCGCCAGTGGTCGCGGATCGGCGCCGGCACCTGCGGCATCGGCGACAGGCCCTCCGTCAGCGCCCGGAAGTAAAGCCCCGTGCCGCCAACGAAGATCGGCCGGCGTTGCTCAAACGCCCCCTCGCCGATCAGCCGCGAGACCTCGCCGAGCCACAGGCCGGTCGAATAGGCGTCCCCCGGATGCACATGGCCGTAAAGCCGGTGCGGCGCCTGTTGCAGATCTTCGGGCCCCGGCCGCGCGGTCAGCACCGACAACACCGAATAGACCTGCATGGAATCGGTGTTGACGATGATGCCCTGTGTTTCGCACGCCAGTGCGAGAGCGAGCGCGGACTTGCCGCTGGCGGTCGGCCCGGCTATCAGGATTGCATCCTTCAGCCCCCCTTGCCCGTCCTCTGTCCCGGAAACGCCCATGTCTCTCGTCGCGACCCTCATTTCTCACCCGACGACGCGCGCCGTCAGCGCGTCGGTTGCGACTATGGCCATGGAGGCGCTCGATGCAAGCCGCATCGACTGGCTGTGCGAAACGGTCGCCTGCGACATTCCCCTGACCGCGCATGCCCAGGCTGACGCTGTCGAACGCAAGTTGCGCCAACTGCTCGACGGCAAGCCGATCGACCTTGCGGTCCAGGAGGCGGAGGGCCGGCGCAAGAAGATGCTGATCGCCGACATGGATTCCACCATGATCGACCAGGAATGCATCGATGAACTGGCCGCCGAACTTGGCCTGAAGGAGCAGGTCTCCGCCATCACGCGGCGCGCCATGAACGGCGAGATCGCCTTCGAACCGGCCTTGGAAGAGCGTGTCGCACTGCTTGCCGGGCTGTCCACCGAGATGGTTGCCACGGTCATCGACCGGCGCATCACGCTTGCTTCCGGCGGAGCGACGCTGGTGGCGACGATGAACGCCGGCGGTGCCTTCACGGCGCTGGTCTCGGGCGGTTTCGAGCATTTCACCGGCCCGATCGCCGCCCGGCTCGGTTTCCAGGTGCAGCAGGCCAACCGCCTCCTCGTCGCCGAGGGGAAGCTGACGGGCGCCGTCGGCAAGCCGATCCTCGGTCGGGCCGCCAAGGCCGAGGCCCTGCGCAGCTTCGCCGCCGCCCGCGACCTCGACACGTCGCAGGTGATCGCCGTCGGCGACGGGGCCAACGATCTGGACATGCTGGCGATGGCCGGCCTCGGCGTGGCGTTGCACGCAAAGCCGGCCGTTGCCGCCGAAGCGCGCGTGCGGATCGACCATGGCGACCTCACCGCCCTCCTCTATCTCCAGGGCTATCGCGAGCAGGAGTTTGTCGGGTGACCGTCATCGACACCCGGCGCTCCGTCCTCGTCGTGTGCCGCATCCGGCGGACGATTTCGATCATCCCTCCGTGCCCGACAGCCATCCGCGGTTGAAGTCCCATGAGCCGGATCGCCTGGCAGGCACAAACGCCGGCGCCACCGCATGATGCGTTCAGGTCGGTTAAAGGCTCCGTCAATCCCGGCCGACTGCAGCGCGAGCCGGGACGTTGATTTTCGCTTAGGTGAAATTCAAAGTTTTGAAATTCAATAAGAAAAAGAAAATAAGTAAAAAAGACCATTACTCAATTGTCAGAGAAAAATCTGTAATGTGACAATTATTGATTGGAATTATTATTATTAGAAAATCGTAAAAATGGAGAATTATATTATGATTACATCAGAAATAACACAGACGCTTGAAGAGTACTTTAACGTCCTGCAAACGCAGGATCTCGCGATATTCGACAGGGTCTTCCATCCAGAGTCTGTTCTCTACTCATCCCAGGATGGCGAGACTGTTGTCCGGCCGATCGCCGATTACCGTGAGATCGTGGTAAATCGGGAATCGCCGCAGTCGCGCAATTGCAAAACACACAATGAAATCCTGCTGATCGACGTCATGTCGCCCGAAATGGCGATGGCGAAAGTCCGTCTGCGCCTCTACGACAACATGATGGTCGACTATCTTTGCCTGCTCAAGGTCGACGGCAAATGGACGATCGCATCGAAACTGTTCCACAAGGAAGGGGCGGCCTGACAGTCGCATTTCGGCCGCATTTCGGCCGGTTTCATCCCTGGAGCAGCCCGTTCACCCCTATCCTCTATGGTTGGGGTGGACGGGCTTCCCAGGGATCAGTCCATCCGGAGCGTCACGAAACGCAGTTCACCGGTCTTGGAGGCAAGCATCAGCAGCGCGTTGCGGCGCCCCTGGCTCTTGAGCTCCTCAAGCCGGTCAAGCGCTTCCTTCGGCGAGGAGACGGTAGCCTGGGCGATCTCGACGATCACGTCGCCGGGCGCCAGTCCTTTTTCGGCGGCGATCGAATCCGCATCGATTTCCGTGACGACGACGCCTGAGATGTCGGTGGAGATCTCGAAGCGCTCGCGCGTCTCGTCATTCAGCGCAGCCAGGTGCATGCCCAGTACGGCGGCGGATGAAACTGGCGCGGATTTGCCCTCCGCCTCGTGGTCGCTCTCCTCGGCCGAGGCCAGCTTCTCGCTGTCTTCCAGACGGCCGAGCTTGACACGCACGGTCTGCTCTTCGCCCTTGCGGATGATCGTCACCTCGACATCCTTGCCGACCGGGCTTTCGGCGACGATGCGCGGCAGGTCACGCATGTGTTCGATGGGTTTGCCGTCGAAACGGGTGATGACATCGCCGGGCTGGATCGAACCGTCATCGATCGGCCCGCCCTCGATGACGCCGCTGACCATCGCGCCCGCGGTCGTCTTCATGCCGAGGCTTTCGGCGATGTCGTCGGTGACCTCCTGGATGCGCACACCCAGCCAGCCGCGCCGCGTCTCGCCGAATTCGCGCAACTGGTCGACCACATTGATGGCAAGCGCCGAAGGAATCGAGAAGCCGATGCCGATGGAGCCACCGGTCGGCGAAATGATCGCCGTGTTGATGCCGATCACCTCGCCATCCATGTTGAACAGCGGGCCGCCGGAATTGCCGCGGTTGATGGCGGCGTCCGTCTGGATGAAATCGTCATAGGGGCCGGAACCGATCTCGCGGTTGCGCGCCGAGACGATGCCGACGGTGACCGTGCCGCCCAGGCCGAACGGATTGCCGATGGCCATCACCCAGTCGCCGATGCGCATCGTGTCGGAACTTCCGAACGGCACGTCCTGCAGGGTCCGCTTCGAGGCATCCACCTTGAGGACGGCGATGTCGGTCTTGGTGTCGACGCCAAGAAGCTCCGCATCGAGCTTGCCGCCATCGGAAAAGTTGACGACGATCTCGTCGGCGCCGGAGATGACGTGATTGTTGGTGACGACGATGCCTTCCTCGGCGTCGATGACGAACCCGGAACCGAGCGACTGGGCCTGGCGCGGCGAGTGCTCCTCACCGGGTTGCTCCTGGAAGAAATCGTCGAAGAAATCCTGCAGGGGCGAGCCTTCCGGCAGCTTCGGCATCGGCACGCGGTCGGAGCCCGAGGCGGCCGCCGAGCGTGACGTGGAGATGTTGACCACCGCGCCAGCCAGTCTTTCGGCGAGATCGGCGACGGAGGCCGGCCCTTCCGCCATGGCTGGCCGCGGCAACAGGATGGGTGCCGCTGCAAGGCCCCCGATGGCAAGCATCGCGGCGATTGGAGCCACCCGCGTGGCGCGTAGAATCTTCAGCGGCGTCATTGAGGGCGGTTCTCCAGGTGGCGTGTCGTTTTATCAAAGGCCAATGCCGGTCATCCTAATCTGCCGAAGACGCGGATTCCATGAAAACGCGCTTCACTTCTGCATGATCCGGTGTGAATGCGGCGTGTTTGCGGCCCGCACGGGGTTGTCCCCCCGTGCGGGCCGCAATTTTGTTTCATCCCCGGACGAACCAGACGATCAGGACGCCAGCGACCATCGCGGCGACGCCGGCGCCGCGAAGCGTGCTCTCCGGCATCTCTAACACCTGCTCGGCGAGACGCTTGGCCATGCGCGGCATGCCGCCATACACCAGCCCCTCGACGACCAGAACCAGCCCAAGGGCGGCGATGAAATCGCTCATGCGACGCGGCCCCTACTGGTTGGCGGCCCCGCCCTGGGTCGCGCCACCCGATGGCCCGCTTCCCCCTGCATCGTTGAAGAAACGGAAGAACTCCGAGTCCGGCGAAAGCAGCATGGTCGTTCCCGACGGGTCAAGCGCCTCGCGATAGGCCGCCATCGAGCGGTAGAACTCGAAGAAGTCCTGATCGCGCGAGAACGCATTGGCGAAGATACCGTTGCGCTCGGCTTCGCCCTCACCGCGCAGGATCTCCGATTCGCGCTGCGCCGATGCCAGGATTTCCACCACCTCGCGGTCGGCACGGGCACGGATGCGGGCAGCGGCTTCACGGCCACGTGCCCTCAAACGCTCGGCCTCGGCCAGGCGCTCCGCCTTCATCCGGTCATAGGTCTGCTGCGAGACCTCGGCCGTCAGATCGGTCCGGCGGATGCGCACATCCTGAATCTCCAGGCCGAGTGAAGCGGCGTCCGGGCGCAGATCGGCGGCCACTTCGCGCATCATCGACGCGCGCTCTTCCGAGAGCGCCGATTCGAAGCCGCGCAAACCGTAGACACGGCGCAAGGCTGCGTCGAGACGCGTCCTCAACCGCTGCTCGGCGAGCTGGACGCTGCCCGAAACCGCCTGCCGGAAGACACGCGGATTGCTGATCGAGTAGGCGATGAAGGCATCGACCTCGTAGAACTTGCCGCCGGAGACCTGCACGCGGATATCGTCCAGGTCGAACCGCAGGATCCGATCCTCGATCAGTTGCACGTTGTCGGCTTCGATGAAGGCGAACGGCAGCTTGAAATACAGGCCGGGTTCGGTCTTCACGTCGACGATTTCACCAAACCGCAGCACGATGGCCTGCTGACGCTCATTGACGACGAACATCGCCGAATAGACCAGGAACAACAGCACCGCGCCGATGATGGCCAGAATTGGAAGTCGGTTGGACATCAGTTGTTCCCTCCCGCGCTCGGGGCTTGCTGTGACTGCTGTGTCTGCTGCGACTGTCGGCGCAGTTCCGGCAATGGCAGGTAAGGCACGACGCCCTGCCCGCCGCCCTGTTCGACGATGACCTTGTTGGAGCCGCGCAGCACGTTTTCCATGGTTTCCAGGAACAGCCGCTTGCGCGTCACCTCCGGCGCCTTGGCGTACTCGTCATAGACCGAGACGAAACGCTGCGCCTCACCCTCGGCTTCCTGCACGACGCGATTCTTGTAGGCAGCCGCATTCTCGCGAATGCCCGCCGCCTCGCCGCGCGCCTGGCCCAGTTTCTGGTTGGAGTACTGGTTCGATTCTTCCACGAAACGGTCTTCGTCCTGTTCGGCACGCTGCACCTCATCGAATGCATCGGCCACTTCGCGCGGGGGAGCCGCGTCCTCGATCGACAGCGCGTTGACGGTCAGGCCCGTGCCGTATTCGTCGAGCGCGGTCTGGATGGTGGCGCGAACCCCCTCGGCTATGCCCTGGCGGTCATCACGGAAGATGTCCTGAGCGGGCCTGCGGCCGACCACCTCGCGCATGGCGCTTTCGGCCACCTGGCGCAGGGTCTCGTCGGGATTTGCCACATTGAACAGATAGGCAGCCGGATCGGCGACCTGATAGGCAACGGAGAACTTCACATCGACGATGTTCTGGTCGCCAGACAGCATCAAGCCGCTGGAGGTTCCGCCCCTGACGGCGCCGATATCGACCAGCCGCTCGGCCACGGAAGCCTTCTCCACCGTTTCGACCGGCCACCAATGGAAGTGCAGGCCAGGCTCGGAAAGCTCGGGCTTCGGCTTGCCGAAACGCAGTTCGACCGCCAGTTCGTCCGGCTGGACCGTGTAGACGGACTTGAACAGCCACAATCCGGCCAACGCGACCAGAATGAGGGCGATCATCGCCGGGCTCGCCCGGCCGCCGCCCGGAAGGGCGTTTTTCAGACGGTCCTGCCCGCGCCGGATGATCTCCTCCAGATCGGGCGGCGTTCCCTGCGGGCCGCTCGGCCCGCGCGGTCCCTGGTCCCACGGACCCCCGTTATTGCCGCCTCCCCAAGGGCCGCCGCCGCCGCCGCTTTGATTGTTCCAGGGCATTATTGTTCCTTTTCTCGATCCGGATCCGGCCCTTGGCGGGCTAGATCTCCCATCCGGTCTGTTATAGGTAGCAACGGCGGTGCTTTCAACGCGGCAGCACGCCGCGTTCCCTGTGTTTTCCGCCAAACTCGGACGATTGCCCAGCTTGCCTAGTGGTCTGACCGAAACAGATGGTACCATCTGTTAGGATCGCACCACTAGCGCCGTTGGTAGACCACATAGCTGGTGGCGTAAACGTCCTTTTCGCCCGCCGGAACCTCCTCGCGGGAAACGCGTTCCCATATTTCCGCATCGATCGGCGGAAAAACCGCGTCGCCATCGACATTCGCATGCACATGCGTGACGTGGAGAACATCCGCCGTCGGCAGCGCCTCGCGATAGATTTCCCCACCGCCGATGACACAGACCTCCGTATCGGCCTGAGTGCCGCCCGCCAATGCCAGGGCGACCTCCAGCGAGGAGACGCATTCGGCCCCTTCAGCGGCATAGTCCGCGCGCCGCGTGATGACCAGATTGCGCCGGCCCGGCAAGGGTTTGCCGATGCTTTCCCATGTCTTGCGTCCCATGATGACGGGCTTGCCCATCGTCACCGCCTTGAACCGCTTCATATCTGTGGAAAGCCGCCATGGGAGGCCACCCTCGCGGCCGATAACGCCGTTTTCGGCAATGGCCACCACCAATGCGATGCTCATACTGTCCCTTCCCGTTAGCCGAATTTGACCGCCGCTCACACCGCGATCGGCGCGCGGATCGTCGGATCGGCAACATAGCCATCCAGCCGGAAATCCTCGAACCGGAAAGCGAAAAGATCGTTCACCGCGGGGTTGATCCAAAGCGTCGGCAGCGGCTTGGGCGTGCGCAGCAACTGCGCGCGCGCCTGCTCGAAATGGTTGGCATAAAGATGCGCGTCGCCCAGCGTGTGCACGAAATCGCCGGGCCTCAGCCCGGTCACCTGCGCGACCATCACCGTCAACAGCGCGTAGGAAGCGATGTTGAAGGGAACGCCCAGGAAGATGTCGGCCGAGCGCTGGTAGAGCTGGCAGGAGAGCCGGCCATCGGCCACGTGGAACTGGAACAGGCAGTGGCAGGGCGGCAGCGCCATATTGTCCACCTCGGCCGGGTTCCACGCCGACACCACATGACGCCGCGAGTAAGGATTCTTGCGCAAGGCGTTCAGAAGATTCGCGATCTGGTCGATGTGCCTGCCGTCGGGCGCCGGCCAGGAGCGCCATTGCGCGCCATAGACCGGGCCGAGATCGCCATTCTCATCGGCCCATTCGTCCCAGATCGAAACGCCGTTCTCCTTCAGATAGGCGATGTTGGTGTCGCCTTTCAGGAACCATAAAAGCTCATGGATGATCGATTTCAGATGCAGCTTCTTGGTGGTCAGAACCGGGAAGCCCTGCCCCAGATCGAAGCGCATCTGATGGCCGAAAATGCCGCGCGTGCCGGTGCCGGTCCGGTCGTCGCGATCGACGCCGTTTTCCAGCACGTGGGAGAGAAGATCGAGATATTGGCGCATGGCGGACCGATTCGGGCTGCGGAGGGTTCGATTATGATAGGAAAGCGGCAGCGCGGAAAGTGCGCCGCCGCCCGGTACCGCCCGTTCAGGCTGCCTTTTCGTACATCTCC